>JBKKBD010000254.1:0-12795 GCA_046714315.1 Specibacter sp. | reverse complement strand
CCGGAGCCCTTGCGCGCAATGATCTTCACGAATCCGTCGCTGACACCACGCATCTTGGCGCGGGCGTTGGTGTTCAGGGAGAGCTTGATGACGTCGCCCTGGTACTTTCCGGAAGCCAGATCCGCTTCGGAAACGCCAACGGAAGCGATTTCCGGCGAGGTGAAGATGTTGGAGGAAACCTGGTTGAGCTTGAGCGGGCGCACACCGTCGCCACCCATGTGGGCCACCGCAATTCGTCCCTGCATGGCTGCTACTGAAGCCAAGGCAAACACACCCGTGCAGTCACCGGCAGCGTAAACGTTGGGCGCGCTGGTGCGGGAGACGCCGTCGACCTTGATGTGGCCCGTGGGCGTAACTTCAATGCCAGCAGCTTCCAGGCCGATCCCCGTGGTGTTAGGGATGGAACCCACACAAACTAGGCAGTGTGATCCGGTGACCTTGGAACCGTCGCCCAGGGTGACAACAACGCCGTCTGCCGTGCGCTCCACAGCTTCGGCGCGAGACTGCGACAACACGCGCAGGCCGCGGCGGGCAAAGACGTCCTCGAGCACGGCTGCGGCGTCGGAATCTTCGCCCGGCAGCACCTGGTCGCGGCTGGAAATCAGCGTGACCTTGGAACCGAGGCCGTTGAAGGCGGAAGCAAATTCGGCACCCGTAACACCCGAACCAACCACGATCAGCTCTTCGGGGAGTTCATCCAAATCATAGATCTGGGTCCAGTTGAAGATGCGTTCGCCGTCGGGCTGGGCAGTTGCAAGTTCGCGCGGGTGGGCGCCGACGGAGACCAGGATGGAGTCAGCCTTGATAATTTCGCGTGATTCGCCGCGATCCACCTCGATGGTGCGGTTGTCCAGCAGCCGGCCGGTACCGATGATGATCTTCACGCCAACGGCTTCCAGGCCGCGGCGGATATCGGCCGATTGCTCCTTGGCCAGGCGCATCACGCGCTCGTTGATCTGCTTCAGATCCGCCTTCATGACGGTCTTGGGGTTACCTTCGGCCGTTTCAAAGCTCACACCCAGCTCGGTGGAGTCCACGCTACGGTTCATGGCCTCGGCCACGGCGATCAACGATTTCGAAGGGACAACGTCAGTTAGAACAGCAGAACCACCCAGTCCGGACCGTTCAACGATGGTCACCTTGGCACCCATCGACGCGGCGACCATAGCCGCTTCATAACCGCCAGGACCACCACCAAGAATGGCAAGGCTGGGAAGGGCAAAGGGCTGAATTTGATCCTGATGGCTACTCACGAACCTATTCTTCCTTAGGCGGCCCCATGCACCAACTTCTCAGCTTTCTGTGTATGTGGGGCTCGTGCCGGTATGTTGGTTTCGTGACTATTGAACAGACGCCAGCCCAGACCAACCCCACCCAGCTGGCCGCCGAGGCCGCCGCTTACATTGCCGAGCACACAGGTGTTCCCACACACGACATCGCCGTCGTCCTGGGTTCCGGATGGGGTGAAGCTGCCGGCCTGATCGGCGAGGTAACAGCCGTGGTTGATGCCGCCAGCGTCCCCGGATTCTCGGCTCCCGCCGTGGTTGGGCACGTAGCTACGCTGACCTCCATCCGCACGCCCGCCGGAAAGAACGTCCTGGTACTCGGCGCCCGCACCCACTTCTACGAAGGCAAGGGCGTGCGCGCCGTTGTTCATGGCGTGCGTACCGCCGCGGCAACGGGCGCCAAGATCATGGTGCTGACCAATGGTTGTGGCGGACTCAACGAAGCATGGTCGCCGGGCACCCCGGTATTGATCAGCGACCACATCAATCTGACGGCCACCTCCCCTCTTGAGGGTGCAACGTTCGTGGACCTGACGGATCTGTACTCTGCCCGCCTGCGCGCCGTGGCCCGCGAAGTTGACCCGAGCCTGGATGAAGGCGTGTACGCGCAGTTCACTGGCCCCCATTACGAAACCCCCGCGGAGGTGCAGTACGCCAAGCGCATCGGCGCCGATCTCGTGGGCATGTCCACGGCATTGGAAGCCATTGCCGCACGTGCCGCCGGCATGGAGGTTTTTGGCATCTCGCTGGTCACCAACCTTGCCGCGGGCATCAGCCCCACGGCGCTCAGCCATGGGGAAGTTCTCGAGGCTGGCGTCGCAGCTGGCCCGCGCATTTCGGCCCTGCTGGCGGGCATCATCGCCAAATTGTAGGACTTCGCGCGGCGGTGCGGTTACATTTATCTGGTGAGACATGTAAACCAGAGCCAATCCGAGTCCACCGCCGCACTCGAAGTTGCCGCCTTGCAGGAAGCTGCAGACCAGTGGGCAACGCATGATCCCGACCCGAACACGGCCGCGCAGCTGCGTGCCATGATCGCTGCAGCTCTCGCCGATCCACTGGAGCTGGCCGACAGTTTTGCGGGCGACCTGCAGTTTGGCACGGCAGGTCTGCGAGCCGCCATGGGTCCGGGCCCGAACCGGATGAACAAGGTTGTGGTGCGCCGCGCCGCCGCCGGTGTGGCCGCCCACCTGTTGGCGTTGGCGCAGGCTCCTGCGGACGACGTTCCCCCAGCGGACGACGCCGAAACCTCCTCCGCGTCTCAGCCCACCTACCAGCCCAGGGCGGTTGTGGGATTTGACGCCCGCTATAACTCTGCGGCCTTTGCCCAGGAGACTGCGGCCATCTTTACTGCCGCAGGGATCGAAACCTTCCTGATGCCGAGTCCCCTGCCAACTCCCGTTCTGGCCTACGCCGTGCGGGCGTTGAAATGCGAAGCCGGCATCATGGTCACGGCCAGCCACAACCCGCGCCAGGACAACGGCTACAAGGTGTATCTGGGTGGCCGCGCGGTAGCACCAGAGGCACGTGGCGTACAGATTGTGGCCCCGCATGATTCCCTGATCGCCGGTCACATTGCCGCGGCGGCCAACACTCCGGAGCTTGGCGATACCTCCGCAATTGACATGGCCGGCGATGGCTGGAGCGTCCTCGGCGCCGAGGTGCTTGAGGATTACAAGAAAACTATCGCCGCACTGGCGGACGCTGATGCTTTCCCGGACAGGGATCTGCGCATTGTGCACACGTCCCTGCATGGCGTGGGGCACGAAACGGCCCTTGCGGTGTTGAATGCTGCCGGATTCACGGACATCCACGCTGTACCCGAGCAATCCTCACCAGATCCTGACTTTCCCACGGTTTCCTTCCCGAATCCCGAGGAACCCGGCGCCATGGACCTGGCCTTCGCCCTGGCGGAAAAGGTAGGTGCCGACATTGTCCTGGCCAACGATCCCGACGCGGACAGGGCCGCAGTGGGTGCACTGGATCCGGCTACCGGACAATGGCACCAATTGCATGGCGATCAAGTGGGCGCCCTGTTGGGGGCGCATTTGGTAGCCCGGGGCGGGCGCGCAGATGTCACCAACGATGGCGCCAATCCGGTGTTTGCCAACTCGATTGTTTCTTCCCGGCTGCTGGCGAAAATTGCCACGAAGGCTGGCTACGAGCACGTCCAGACGCTGACCGGGTTCAAATGGATTTCGCGGGTTCCTTCGCTGACCTTTGGCTATGAAGAAGCCCTGGGCTACTGCGTGGCACCGGAGATTGTTCGCGACAAGGACGGCATCTCAGCAGGCTTGTTGCTGGCCGAAATGGCGGCCGGGCTCAAGGCCGCCGGGCGCACCCTCTTTGACGTGTTGGATGATTTGGCGCTTGAGCATGGCCTGCATTCCAGCAACCAGATCAGCATCCGTGTGGAAGAGCTCTCGGACATCACCGAGATGATGGCCCGGCTGCGAGCGCAGCCGCCGGTCAGCTTCGATGGTTCGCCCGTTGCCCAACTGAGCGATCTTTCGGTGGGGTCCAAGGACCTGCCGGCCACTGATGGCATGTCATATTTGACGGACAATGGCACCCGCGTGATCGTCCGGCCCAGCGGCACGGAGCCGAAGCTCAAGTGCTACCTGGAAGTCATCGTCCCCGTTTCCGGGCCGGATCAGCTCACCGCCGCCCGGTCCGAGGCGCAACGTGCGCTGGCCGCCGTCGTACTTGATGTGAAGGCCGCTCTGGGGCTGGAAAGCCTCTAGAGCTCAACCTCAATAGCGCCGTCCACGACGCGCACCGGGTACGTGCCAAGGCGCAACTCAGGGCGGCCGAAGCACTCCCCCGTCACCAAGGAGTAAACCTCTTTGTGCAGGGGCGAGGCGATCGTGTGGGTGTTCCCCCGCGATCCAACCATCCCCCGGGCCATGACGTGCGACCGTGTGGCAGGGTCTGCTTGGGCGACGGCAAAAACGTCACTCTCACCTACGCGGAACAGGGCTATCTGCTGGCCGTTGATCAGTGCTGCCTCCCCCCACGAATCCTCTAGATCACGGAGGGCACAGACCCGGAACCACTGCGGTGAAAGGCCATGGTGCACGGCACGTGACTGGTGGGCGGTGCGGGGCTTTTCCATGAGCTTTTCCATGAGCGTTCCTTACGTTTGTGGCGGAGCAGATGGTGTTGCACGGCGTTTCCACTCGTCAACTGACTCACACACTAGGGCGCCCGTGTTTCTCCATTGAGCACCCAGTGTGACGGCAAAGTTAACCTTGCCTCACCGCTACGGCGCGACCTCCCGTGAGGATGTTGTTAAATGCTCGTTACATTTGCGAAATGGCTCAGTAATGGCACTTTCGTAGCATGGAACTACACGTTGGCGCCGGCTTGGTCCGGTCCAACAGGGCCCACCACAGCCCACACCATGAGGCCGCGAGGACCGGGCCCCGAAGTGAAAGGCCATAGACATGACACAGCAAAACGAGCAGAACCTCACGGACCGGTTGTTCCCGGACACCGCCACCGCGTTCCGCCGAATTGTGGTGGTCGGTGGAGGACCCGCCGCCCATCGTTTTGTCGAGGCCATGCACTCCCGTGGTTTGGACAACTGGCACGTGACGGTGTTGACCGAGGAAATCCACCATCCCTATGACCGTGTTGCGTTGAGCCAGGCACTCACGGACATCGACGTCGATCTGACGCTGGGCGATCTTTCGATGTGGGAGCACCCTTCCGTCACCCTTGTTCGCGGCGCCGAAGTGGCCGGCATCGATCCGGCCGCTGGCACCGTCCAGACCATGAGCGACGGCGAGGTGACCCACTACCCTTACGACGAACTGGTCCTCGCCACGGGTTCGGACGCCACCCGCCTGAGCATTCCGGGCGCCGAGCACACCCACGTGTACCGCACCCTTGAGGATGTGTGGACGCTCAACCAGCAGGTTGCGGCGCTGACAGAGAAACTCGGCCGCACGGTAAAGACGGCCGTGATTGGTGGTGGTCTGCTGGGCTTGGAGGCCGCCGCCGGACTCATCAAGCTGGGCGCCGATTCCGTGGTCATCAACGGCGGTCGCTGGCTCATGAACGCCCAGCTCGATGAGGGTGCCGGACAGGCGCTGGGCCGTCTTGTGGCGGCCAAAGGCATGTCCGCCTCCATTGGCCAGTATCCCGCCGCCATTCAAACGGACGACGCCGGCCAGGTCACCGGGGTGCTGCTGGCCGACGATTCTGTGGTTGCCGCTGATTTGGTGGTTGTTTCCGTTGGCGTGCGTCCCCGCGATGAATTGGCCAGGGACAGCGACGGCGTGGCCCACCACGGTTTTGAGCTGGGCGCACGCGGTGGCCTTGTCATCACCGACGGCTGTGCCACTTCGGTTCCTGGCGTGTGGGCCATTGGTGAAGTGGCCAACTTTGAGGGCATGTGCCTAGGTCTTGTGGCCCCGGCCAACACCATGGCCGAGATCGTTGCCGACCGCCTCCATGGCGGAAACGCCACCTTCCCCGGATTCGACACAGCTACCAAGCTCAAGCTTTCCGGCGTTGATGTTGCAAGCTTCGGCGACGCGTTCGCCAAGACGGAAGACAGCCTCGAAGTTGTCTATGCCGATCCTGCCCGCGGCGTCTACCAAAAGATCGTTACGAGCCCCGATGCAAAAATCCTCCTCGGCGGGATCTTCGTTGGCGACGCTTCGCCGTACACCAGCTTGCGTCCACTCTTGGGCCGCGAATTGCCAGCCGAACCCGGAGCTTTCCTCTCGGCAGCCGGAGGTGGCGACGCTCCCGCCGTCGAACTTCCCGACGACGCCATCCTGTGTTCCTGCAACAACGTCTCCGCCGGCAGCGTCCGCGACGCCGTCAACGGCTGCGGCAGCTGCGATGGCGCCGAACCAGTCCAGGACCTGCCGGGCCTGAAGGCCTGCACCCGGGCCGGAACCCAGTGTGGATCCTGCGTGCCGCTGCTGAAGAAGCTCATGGAGGGCGAGCTGGCGAAGTCCGGCATCGCCGTTTCCAAGGCCCTCTGTGAACACTTTGACATGTCCCGCCCGGAGCTCTTCGAGGCAGTACGTGCACTGGAATTGACAAGTTTCCCTGACATTCTGGCCCGCTTCGGTGTGGATGAGACGGCCAAAGCCGGGCGCGGCTGCGATATTTGCAAGCCCACAGTTGCCAACATCCTGGCCAGCCAGAACAGCGCCTACGTCCTGGACGAGGGCCGCGGCACCTTGCAGGACACGAATGACCGCGCGCTGGCCAACATGCAAAAGGATGGCACGTACTCGGTGGTTCCGCGCATCCCGGGCGGTGAGATCACCCCTGACAAGCTGGCCGTAATCGCCAAGGTGGCCCAGGATTACGGGCTGTACACCAAGATCACCGGCGGGCAGCGGATCGACCTCTTCGGCGCACGGCTGGAACAACTGCCGGAGATCTGGAAGATTCTGGTGGACGCCGGCATGGAATCCGGGCAGGCGTACGGGAAGTCGCTGCGTACCGTGAAATCCTGTGTTGGCTCCTCCTGGTGCCGCTACGGAGTACAGGACTCAGTCGCCATGGCCATCAAACTGGAGCTGCGGTACCGGGGCCTGCGCAGCCCTCACAAGTTCAAGCTCGGCGTATCCGGCTGTGCCCGCGAGTGCGCCGAGGCTCGCGGCAAGGATGTTGGCGTAATCGCCACCGCAGACGGCTGGAACGTCTACGTGGGCGGCAACGGCGGCGCCACCCCGGCCCACGCGCAGCTGCTGGCCAAGGACCTCGACGATGCCACGCTCATCAGCTACATCGACCGCTACCTCATGTACTACATCCGCACCGCTGACAGGCTGCAGCGCACGGCCCGCTGGCAGGAAGAGCTCGACGGCGGACTGGCTCACGTTGTCGATGTTGTGGTCAATGATTCCCTTGGCATTGCCGCAGATTTGGAAGCGGCCATGAATACGCACGTTGGCAACTACGAGGACGAATGGGCGGCCACCCTGGCCGATCCCGAACGCCTGCGTCGTTTCCGTTCCTTCGTCAACGCCCCGGAAGAGGCCGACGACTCGATCGTGTTCGTCCCCGAACGCGGCCAGATCCGTCCGGCCACCGAATCCGAAAAGACCGGCCGGGTCCTGATCGCCACCCACATCCCCGTCCGTAGCGCCAACGCGCACACACTCTAAGAGGTGAATCCCATGGCACGCACACGACGCACCGGTCACATCACCCTGGTAGGCGGCGGCCCCGGCCCTGCCGATCTCCTCACGTTGCGTGCGGCCAAGGCCCTGGCCGCCGCCGACGTGGTCTATTTTGACCGGCTTGGCCCCACGGAGGACCTGGCCAGACTGGCACCCCGCGCCACCTTTGTTGACGTCGGAAAGACACCGGGCCACCACAAGGTGCCGCAGGAGGAAATCACGGCCCGCATGATCGACGGCGCCAAGTCCGGCCTGCATGTTGTGCGGCTTAAGGGCGGGGATCCCTTCGTCTTTGGCCGCGGCGGGGAAGAAATGGCCGGAGCAGTGGCCGCCGGAATCGGTGTCACGGTGGTCCCCGGGATCTCCAGCGCCATCTCTGTGCCGGGCGCCGCGGGCATCCCGGTCACGCACCGCAACGTCAGCCATCTTTTCACCGTTGTCTCCGGGCATGCTCCCCTGGAAACCAGCGAATTCACTCATCTGGCGGGCCTAGGCGGCACGATCGTGGTGCTCATGGGCATCGGTACCCTGCCTTCACTCGTTGCGGGCCTCCGATTGGCCGGTTTGGCAAATGTTACGCCCGTCGCTGTCGTGGAGAATGGTTTCAGCCATGCGCAGCGCACCACCATCGCTACGCTGGGTACCATTGTTGACGCGTCGTCCACTTGCCGCAATCCCGCTGTCATTGTCATCGGCGATGTTGTGAACCTGGCTGGCGAGCACGGCCTGGCCGTCCCGAACTTCCTCGAGGATGCCAATTTGCAATCAGCTTGAAGGATTCCATGAGCGAGACACCGCATCTTCCATCCACACCGCCGGCAGCACCAGGGCAGGTGGCCCAGCCGCTGCGTGGTTTCCGGATCGGTGTCACCGCCCATCGTCGCGCCGGCGATTTGATCGAGGCGCTGGAACGCAAAGGCGCCACGGTGATGCACGCTCCAGCCCTGAAAATTGCCCCGGTTGAGGATGACGAGGCGCTACGCGCCGAAACAGCCGAGGTGATCGCCGCCGCTCCTGACATTGTCATGGTCACCACCGCTTACGGCATGCGTCGCTGGATCGAGGCGGCCGATGCCGCCGGACAAGGCGAGGACCTATTGGCAGCCTTGGCCACATCGTCCATCTATGTTCGCGGACCCAAGGCACGCGGCGCCGTCCGGGCAGCCGGGCTGGACGATGACGGCATCAGCTCCGATGAAACCACCGCGACGCTCACGGATCTGGTCATCGAAGGCGGTGTACAAGGCAAGACCGTTGCCGTCCAGGTTCATGGTTATACCGATGTCGCTGCGCTGGATCGTTTGCGCCAAGCCGGGGCTACCGTGTTGACGGTGACGCCCTACCGCTGGGTCAATGCCGAGGACGGGGACAAGCTGCCGCAGCTGATCGAGGCTGTCATCAACAAGGAGATCGACGTACTCACGTTCACCAGCGCCCCCGCCGTCGACGCCGTGTTGAGCACAGCAGATGCCTTGGGCCGGGGCGCCGAATTCAGGCACGCCCTGCGTCGCGACGATCGGAGCCCCAGCGGTGAGGGCCTGGGCGCGGTGGTGAGCGCCGCCGTCGGACCTGTCACGGCTGCTCCGCTGGTTCATGCCGGCATCACGCCCTTGATTCCCGAGCGTTTTCGCATGGGCGCCTTGATCAGGCTCATCTCTGAGTACCTGGAAAACACCGGTGCACTGCGGGTGCAGAGTGCCGGATCGGTTCTGGAAATTCGCGGACAGTCGCTGAGTGTTGACGGAATTCCCGTGGCTCTGGCACCTGCGCCACTGCAACTTTTGAAGGCACTTATGGAAGCTGGTGGCACCATCCGATCCCATGCCGAGCTGTTGACAGCGATGGGTGTTGGCGACGCGGACCATGCGCTCCACATGACCATCAGCCGGCTGCGGGCAGCGCTTCCTGATCCCACCATCGTGGAAACCGTACTCAAGCGCGGCTACCGGCTCCGGCCGCCGCGGATATGACACCGGCGGATATGGCACCATAGGTGTAACTAGTCGTACGCAGGAAGGTACCCTCATGACCACCACCAGCCCCGCCTCGGAGCCCAACGGCACTGAAGATTTGGCCCGCTACATTGACCACACGCTGCTGGCACCTGCGGCCAGTCGCGAAGACATCCTGAAGTTGTGCAAGGAAGCCGCCGAACACCATTTCAAGTCTGTCTGCGTCAACCCCATCTGGGTTGAGACGGCCAAGAAGGCGCTGCTGGGATCAGGGGTGTTGACCTGCACCGTGATTGGCTTCCCGCTGGGCACCCACAACACCGATGTCAAGGTCTTCGAGGCACGCGGAGCCACCATGGACGGTGCCGACGAGATCGATATGGTCATCAACATCGCCTCCGCCCGTGCGCTGGACAGGGATGCCCTGGTCTCGGACATTTCGGCCGTGGCCGAGGTGGTTCACGGCGAGGACTCGCTGCTGAAGGTCATCATTGAAACCTCCCTGCTCAGCGACGCCGAGAAGGTGTTGGCGTGCGAGGCCGCGGTCGAGGCCGGCGCCGATTTCGTCAAGACGTCCACGGGCTTCAACGGCGGCGGCGCCACCGCGTCCGACGTCGCACTCATGCGCCAAACGGTGGGCCCGGACATCGGGGTCAAGGCCTCCGGCGGAGTCCGCTCGCGTGAGCAGGCGCTGGAAATGATTGCCGCCGGGGCGACCCGCATCGGCACCAGCGGCGGCATTGCCATCGTTGCGGGCGGAACAGCCACCAGCGCGTACTAAACCGTACTAAGATCGATAACAGATCATCGCGCCGTTTTCGGTGCACCAGCTTAGCTCCCCCACTTTTGGGGACAGGAGGAACCATGTCCAGCAGCAGTTACCGTAGCGAGAACAGCCTTGCGCAGTCCATCGTTTTGTTTGTCATTTTCTTCGCCCTGTTCCTCGGCGGCATCTTCGCCATGTCGTTCTGGAGCCTGGAAAGCTTCGCCCACGCC
The DNA here is from genome assembly GCA_046714315.1 of Specibacter sp. Taxonomy (GTDB): domain Bacteria; phylum Actinomycetota; class Actinomycetes; order Actinomycetales; family Micrococcaceae; genus Specibacter. The sequence goes on along the minus strand of JBKKBD010000254.1, from coordinate 2,409 downwards.
TTCGTGCCCGCCGGCGTCGGCCTTGGCCTGTGCGCCCTCTCATTCTGGGTCCCGATAACCATCATGGGTCGCTCAAACTCCGCTGGCGAGTAGTTTTTCAACTAACCCGCACTTAATGGCCTAAATTCACGTTTTTCGTGAGTTTTAAGCCGTTAGGTGCGGGTTTGCTGTTTAAGGTTCGACGGCGGGCAACCCACCTTGCGCTGACATCACGGTGCGTTTCAGGACGCCACAGGATCGGCGGATCTCCTGGACATCGCTTCGATGCCCACAATGGTGGCCACGAGATCCCCAATGGTCTGGTCAACCCATTCAATGGCGGATTCGGTATCAAGTTTTACCGTATCGTCGGGTGTACCTGAGGTGCGGAACGCGAGATAGCGTTCGAGTTTGAATTTGAGGTCAGCAACAAGCTCAAAGATGTCCTCGGCCAACTCTTCCTGCCGATCCACCAGAACCAGTGGAACCTCGTAGGTGGGGCCCTCGATAGCTAAACCTGGCGCAGCCGCGGTCTCCAGGTCGTAAAGTACCTTGTTGACTTCAAACGGCGGCTCGCCTTGGGCGGCATGCCCGCTCCCGGTTGGAGGCCTCATGAAAAATCACCAACGAACGACGGATATACCCGGACCGTCAGTGGTCGCCAAATTCTGCGCATTCTTCGTCCCGACATGGCTTCTCTTTCGCTTTGATAGCGCTATTTGAGATGGCGTCGGGGTCTGGGACGGTTGCTTCAGTCTACATCACAGGACTTCAGGGCGGCAGTGGGCCAGCAACTACTCGCTGCTACGGTGCAGCTTTGGACAGCCCCGGCGCTGCTGCTGCGCCGAACAGGCATAAGCTGTAAGAATACGAGCTCGTTCAAAGTACGTTTAATGCACTCTGACAAAGCCCAAGGAGGCGCGGCGCTGTGTCTCCCACGCTCTGTCTGGATGTTGTATCGCTGGCCGTGATCCCTGCACCCATCTTGGGTGATCGCCCGTCGCTAAGGATGAAAGTACTCCGTGGTTGATCTGTTGCCCGAGGGATTCAAGCGTTTCGGAGCAGAGCTGTGCGCTAATTTTCTCGTTCAGCTGCCCATCTCCGGCATCTCAGTATCGGCTTTTCCCGGGCGCGCCCCGGAGACCACCATCTGCGCTAGCAACGCCACGTCCGCCCGGATCGACGAACTGCAATTCGATTTGGGCGAGGGTCCCCGCTGGGAAGCATTGCAAAGCCGCCGGCCGGTCATCCTCCCGAATGTGAAAAAACACGGGCACTCAGCTTGGCCGGTCTTTGCCAAGGCTGTTTTGGCCTACGATGTCGCGGCCATCTTCGTGTTTCCCTTGCAGCTCGGGGCCATGGACGTTGGCGTCATTGAACTGTACAGTTCAACTCCCGGATCCCTCAGCCCTGCCGATCATGCCTTGGCGCTGCAACTCGCCGATGCCGCCGCGTGGCAGTTGCTGCGGCACATTTTGACGGTCGACCCCAGTGACACCTCCGACGCCGGTGAACCTTCTGAGGGCAAGGACCAGAAGAAGTCCCCCCTATCGCGAAGGGAAGTCCATCAGGCGACAGGGATGGTCCTGGCCCAGGCAGGCACGTCGGCCACCGATGCGTTGCTATTGTTGCGCGCCCACGCTTTTTCCCAGGGCCGCACAGTGCGCGATGTCGCCCGCGATGTGGTCAGCCGGAAACTAGACTTCACACGGCCCCGGGGGGACGATGTCAACACTTCCGTGGAGTAGAATTCGGGTATGGCGATCTTAAGCCGCGCCCGGCGCGTGAGTGCCGCTTTCGTCAAGATTGCGGATACCTTGGTGGCCGACTACGATGTCGTCGACCTGCTTCATACCCTTGTCGATGAGTCTGTCGGATTGCTCGATGCTGCCGCTGCCGGGCTCCTGTTGGTCGATCCGGCAGGTGACCTCCAGGTCATGGCCTCCACCAGCGAGAAGAGCCAACTCGTTGAGGTGCTCCAGCTGGAGGCCGGCGTTGGTCCGTGCGTTGACTGTTTCCGCACGGGCGCCGTCGTCGCGATCAATGACATCGCCACTGACGGTTCCCCTTGGCCAGTCTTTCAATCCGCAGCACTTTCCCAAGGTTTTGCCTCGGTTCATGCCGTCCCGATGAGGTTGCGCGGTACCACCATCGGCGCCTTGAACCTTTTCCGCAACGCAACGGGGCCACTCAGCACCGAGGACGCTGCATTGGCCCAAGCATTTGCGGACGTCGCCACCATCAGCCTGCTACAAGAGCGTGCGCTGCGGGAAAGCACCATGGTCAACGAGCAGCTCCAGCGGGCTCTCAACAGCAGAATCGTGATTGAACAGGCCAAGGGCGTCATTGCGCATACGGCGAATGTCAGCATCGATGATGCCTTTGGCCTTCTTCGGTCCTATTCGCGATCCCACAGCCAGCCACTCTCCG
>JBKKBD010000253.1:0-5955 GCA_046714315.1 Specibacter sp. | reverse complement strand
GAGTGCGTGTGCACCACACCACCCACCTCGGGCATGTGCCGGTACACGTAGGCGTGCGCGGCGGTATCGGACGACGGCGCTAGTGCGGGATTGCCCCACTCACCATCCACGGGGGTTCCGTAGAGGTCAGTGACAACCATGGATTCCGGCGTTAGTGCGTCATAGTCAACACCAGATGGTTTGATGACCATCAGGTCCGCACCGGGGACCCGTGCCGAGACGTTTCCGGCGGTCCAAACGACGAGTTCGTAGCGGACGAGCTCGGCATGAAGCGTGCACAATTCTTCACGAAGGACTGCAATTGCGGCAGTGGTTTCGACTGAGTAGCTCATGCATTCACCTCCGCGGCAACCTTGTGCGCGTCGCGGGCGATCGCCTTGAGCCTGTGCATGACCTCATTGGCGCCACGGCCAAAGTAGTCATGCAGCAAGGTGTACTCGGCGAAGAGTGCGTTGTAGGCAGAAACATTTTCCGCGATGGGGCTGACAACAGCCTTGTTCACACTGCCCATGGCTTCCGAGGCTGCCATGATGTCCGGGTACAACCCGGCAGCCACAGCCGCGTGAATTGCAGATCCCAGTGCCGGACCCTGGTTGGAGCCAATTGTGGACAGCGGCAGATTCAGTACGTCCGCATAGATCTGCATGAGCAGCTGGTTCTTCATGAGTCCACCGGCAACGATGAATTCCGTGACGGGAACACCTGCGGCATTGAATGTCTCCACAATGACGCGAGCACCAAATGCTGTTGCCTCCAGCAGCGCCCGGTAGCCGTCCTCGGGTGTAGTTGCGAGGGTCTGGCCAACAACCACGCCGGAGAGTTCATGGTCCACAAGGACCGAGCGGTTCCCGCTGTGCCAGTCCAGTGCGACTAGGCCGTGTTCGCCAATGTTTTGGCGCTCGGCCAGTGAGGTCAGGTATTCGTGGATGCCCAGACCCTGTTTGGCTGCCTGCTCCAGGTAGCTGGCTGGAACTGAGTTTTTGATAAACCAGCCGAAGATATCACCAACGCCGCTCTGGCCGGCTTCGTAGCCGTACAGTCGGGGGATGATGCCGCCGTCCACAACTCCGCACATGCCTGGAACTTCGCGCAATTGAGCAGAGCTCATGACGTGGCAGGTCGAGGTGCCCATGATGGCCACCATCTGGCCGGGATGCACGGCCTTGGCAGCAGGAGCGGTGACGTGAGCGTCAACATTTCCTACGGCAACCGGGATGCCCTCTGGCAATCCGGTCCATGCCGCGGCCTCGGCGCTCAGATGCCCGGCAACATCGCCAAGGCTGCCAATGGGATGGTCCACCTTGTCCATGACGAATCGGCCAAAGCTGGGGTTGAGCGCCTCTAAGAATTCAACAGAGGGGTAGTTGCCGTCCTGCAGAATTCCTTTGTAGCCGGCAGTGCAGGCGTTGCGAACGTAGCTGCCGGTCAGCTGCCATACGATCCAGTCGGCGGCTTCCACCCAGTGCTCCATGGCCGCGTAAACCTCGGGTGCTTCCTCCAGCAGTTGCAGGCCCTTGGCGAACTCCCATTCCGAGGAGATCAGCCCGCCGTAACGCGGCAGCCAGCTTTCCTTGCGAGCCCGTGCCAGCTCGTTGATCCGCTCGGCCTGGGGCTGCGCGGCGTGGTGGCGCCATAGCTTCACAAATGCGTGCGGCTCATCGGCCCACTCGGTAAGTTCGCACAGCGGGGTGCCATCTTCGGTGGTGGGAACCATGGTGCACGCGGTGAAGTCCGTACCGATGGCCTTCACGTCGGCCGGGTCGATGCCAGCCTGGGCAATGGCGGCCGGAACTGCCTGCTTAAGTACCTGTCGGTAATCCTCAGGAACCTGCAGCGCCCATTCCGGGGGCAGCCTGTCTTGGGATCCGGGAAGTGAGCGCTCAACCACTCCATGCGGATATTCGACGACGGCGGAGGCCACCTCCGCGCCGTCGCTCACCCGAACCACCACGGCCCGTCCGGACAGCGTGCCGTAATCAACCCCGATTACGTATGAATCCTGCGTCACCTTGCGTTCCTCTCAGCCAATGCGACCGGTGCGCCTCCTTTGGCGCCCGGAAGTAAACTAGTTGTGAACGCTAACAATACCGAATTACCAAGCCAAGTCAAGAGGTTGGCAGGCTGAACTACTGTCCCTTTGCGCTTGTCCGGACGAAAAATTCGTTACAGATACGGAAATACAAGTCGACCACGAAGTTCGCGGACTGGCAGACTTACTGGCAAAGCCGACTTACAGTTCCCGTGATGCGCGTCTCATGGCGGAGCTTCTTAAGGAGAACCTTGACATGAAATCTGTGAACGCTAACAATGGAAGTGAAGGAAAGACGGACTTTAGGACGGGAAATTTTACCTGGAAACTGCAGGAATCGCTGCGCGACCAGCGTCGAAAGTTAGCTGCGGGTCAGGGCCACGGGCCGTGGACCGGTACTGCCACGCACCATCAGGTGCGGCTGAATGCGCACCGAGAACAAGGGGTCGTTGCCAGCGATGCCATCCAGGAGCATGCCTACACAGCGCCGGCCCAATTCAGCAAAATCCTGTCGGATGGTTGTCAGCGGCGGGTAGTAGAAACCAGATTCGGGGCTGTCATCAAATCCAACAATGGAAAGGTCGCGCGGGAGTGTCAGCTTGCGCTCATACGCTGCACGCATCACGCCGAGGGACATTTGATCGTTGGCAACAAAAACCGCCGTGCACTCGCCACTGTCGATCAGGGCCTTGCCTGCTTTATAGCCGGATTCTGCACTCCAGTCTCCCACCAACAAGGTGCCCGGTTCCAGACCTGCGCTGGCCAAGGCGGCTTCCCAACCGCGACGCCGGGCTTGGGCGTCAAGCCAATTCACCGGCCCCATAATGTGGGCAATTCTCCGGTGGCCTTGATCGATCAAGTGTTTGGTGGCCAACCAGCCGCCGCGCTGCTGGTCAACCCCGACGTTTTGAACACCAGCTGCACCGATGTCACCGATAGCAACCAGGGGAACACCCGGGTTCAGCAGCTCAATGGTGCGCACAATTTCTTCCTGCGGGGCAATGACCACCAACCCGTCCACCTGATGTGCCAAGTGGTATTCAACAGTGTCCCTCATGGCTTTTTCACTGACATCGGCCAGGCCGACGGTGTTGACGGCGTACCCGGAAGCATGGGCCGCTTCCTGAATGCCCAACAGAATATGGGCCGGACCGAAGTGCTCCATATTGTGCGCAACCACGCCCAGCGTTTCGGAACGGCGAGTCACCAGTTGCCGCGCGGCGGTATTTCGCCGGTAGCCCAGCTCGGCGATGGCGGCCTCCACCACGGTGCGAGTCTTGGCGCTTACATTGGGATGATTGTTGATCACCCGTGAGACCGTCTGATGTGAAACGCCTGCCTTGGCTGCCACGTCCGCCATGACAGGCGGGTGCGCATTTGCCGACACATTTTCGCTCATAATCACATTCTCGCAGAGGAGAACGCATGCAAAGCAATTCCACCCGCCCCGTTTCGGGAACACAAACAATTCTGAATGCCGGCGATTACCAGGCCGTGATCGCATCGGTGGGTGCATCGCTGCGCTTGCTCACCCACGGTGGACGCAATTTAGTGGTCCCTTTTGAGGCGGACGAAATTCGCCCAGGATACAGGGGAGCAAACCTTGCACCGTGGCCCAACAGGATTGCCGACGGCGCCTACACCTTTGGCGGTGAGCGCCATCAGGTGCCCGTCAATGAGATTGAGAGGTTGACGGCACTGCACGGGCTGGTCATCTGGAATGAGTGGGAGCTACTGGAGCAGACACCGCAAAGGGCAACGTTTGGCACGGTCATCGAGCCCCAGGAAGGGTACCCGCACCGCTTGGCCATCGAGGCAGCTTACACGCTCAGCGAGGAGGGCCTAACGTGGCGCATCTCGGCCATCAACATTGGCGCCGGCGCCGATCCGGCTCCCTACGGCGTCGGACCTCACCCGTATTTGGTGGCGGGCAGCGGAACGGTTGACCGGTGGACACTGGAGTTGCCAGCGGCGCAGGTCCTCAGCGTCTCGCCCGAGCGGCTGCTTCCCACCACTCTTGACGATGTTGCAACCACCCAGGCAGGCTACTTCGATTTTCAGCAGCCGCGGGAGTTGGGCAATACCGAAATTGACCACGCATTTACGGGCCTGCAGGCCAACGCGGACAACGACGCTACCGCGGACAACGTCGAAGTACGCGTCGTTTCTCCCGACGGCACCGGCGTGCTCATGCGCTGGAACTCTACGATTCTGCCGTGGGTCCAGATCCACACGGCAGACCGGCCCGAAGCAGAATTGAACCGGATCGGACTGGCCGTCGAGCCCATGAGCTGCCCTCCCGATGCCTTCAACTCAGGCACCGATCTCATCAGCCTCGCCCCCGGTGAGCGCCACGATGCCCAGTGGAGCATCGTGGCACTTTGACCGGCGCTTAGTTGCGGTTAGCCATTCGGGCGGTTGGGCAGGTATTGCACAGCCCACTTATTGCCGTCCGGATCGGCAAAATACACGAAGTGACCCCACTCGAGAACCACAATATCGCTAACGTCCACGCCGTTGGCCGCTAGCTGATCGTGGGCTGCTTGGATATCACTGACCACCATCTGCAGCGTGGATGCAGTACCCGGCTCGGCGTCCGTAATCCCTTCACCAATGGTGATGGAGCAGGCAGAGCCAGGTGGCGTCAGCTGCACAAAACGGATGCCACCACCCGGTCGCTCATCGTGATCGGCGATGAAGCCAACCTTGTTTACGTAAAAATCCTTGGCCCTGTCCACATCGGAGACAGGCACAAATACAAGTTCCAATTTCCAATCCATGCTCAGAAACGCTACCCCGGCGTGCGCAACATTGGAACAGGGTTTGGAAGAATTCGGCTAGATTCGGCAAAGGGCGCCCCGATCAACTGGATCGAGGCGCCCTTTGCTGAAAACTTGCTTAGGCGTCCAGGTCGCGTGCAATCAGCGAGGCGATCTCGGCAACTGCTTCAGCGTTCTCGGATTCAACCGTGACACTTGCACCAAAATCGGCACCAAGGGTCATGATCATCAATGAGGAGGTGGCGTCCACTTCTTCTCCATCGAGGGTCAACAGGATCTCTTCCTCGTAGGCGCCGGCGGCCTGAGCGATCATGGCGGCGGGACGGGCGTGCAGGCCCACGGTGGATCCAACAACAACAGTTTGCTTGCTCATTTTAGGTACTCCTTGAAACGTATTACTGGGAAAACTAGGACAGAAGTTCGCGGGCCGTTGAACGGGCCTCGCGTGCGGTGGTGCAACGAAGAACTGCGGTGGCGGCCCGCTGGCATTGCTCCAGCGATACGGACCCCAACTGAAGTCCGACGGCGGCCAACGCGTTGGGTGCCATGGACAGGCTGCTCAGACCAAGACCCACCAGGATGCAGGCCAGGAAGGGATCAGCCGCGGCCTCACCGCAAACACCCACGGGCTTCTGGCCGCTGACGCCGGCGGCTGCCGCGGAGCGAATCAGGTGCAATACGGCTGGCTGCCAAGGATCGGTCAGCGCGGCAAGGGAAGGCGCCATGCGGTCCGCGGCCATGGTGTACTGCGTGAGGTCGTTGGTGCCGATGGACATAAAGTCCACCTCTTCCAGAAACGCCTCGGCCAGCAAGGCAACAGAGGGCACCTCCACCATGATGCCAGGCGAAAGCTTGCGTGCTCGGCAGGCAGCGGCAAAGTCCCGCGCCTCATCGATCGTGGCCACCATGGGCGCCATGACCCTGGCGGTCGCAACACCCTGCTGCACTGCGGCCAGGGCAATAGCATCGAGCTGGCGCTCCAACAATCCCGGATCGGCCTGACCTAGGCGGATACCGCGTACTCCAAGTGCCGGATTTTCCTCTTCGGGGTGTAGAACAAACGGCACCGGCTTGTCGGATCCGGCGTCGAGGGTGCGGAACACAACCTTCTGGTTAGGGAAGGCCGCCAGGACTTCACCATAGATA
>JBKKBD010000252.1:0-7030 GCA_046714315.1 Specibacter sp. | reverse complement strand
GGATGTTCGCCAACGGGTGCAGAGAATCGGCATCAACAAACGGGAAGTTCATGGCATCGGCCACGAGCGTGCCGATGGTGCTCTTGCCGGCTCCGGAGACACCCATGACCACAACACGCGTTGCACGAGACTTGGGCGATTCGGAATGTGGCGCTGCAGATTCAGGGGTGGCGTTAGGGGTAGTCATAGCCTCTTGTATATCAAACGTTGACACGGATCACAGCAACAAGCTAACGAAATGGACAGTTCGTAAATGAGTCAAGAATCCTGCTCAGCCGTTAGGAGTTGGTGGAGTCGCGGTTGTGTGCCTCCAGTACCTCACGCAGGGTCCCCTCGCCAACCTCGAGCAAGGTCTCCTCGATCATGCGCACATAGCTTTCGGATGACGTCATATGTTCCCGCATGGCCAACTCGGCTCCGTCCGCATCGCCAGCCCGGATGGCGGCAGCGATCTTGCGGTGTTGCCGTTGCTCGTCGCCCACCAGATCATTGATTTCACGATAGCGGCGAACCTCCACCATGACCGTGGTCAGTTCATTTCGCAGGGCGTCGCTGAACCATTCCAGAGCACCATTTCCTGTGGCCCTTGCAATGGCCAGGTGAAATGCAATATCGAGAACCGGATACCCCGCCGTGTCTAGCAAAGCCTCATCCATCTGGAGCAGCAAGTCATCAAGGATGGCGAAATCCTCGGCGCCCGCACGCTCGGCAGCCAACCGTGCCGCCTGAATTTCCAAGGGGATGCGGACGTCCATCATGTCGGTCAATGGGCGCTTGTTGTTGTGCAGCACGCGAGAGAGAAAGAGCTTGATCAAGTGCCCATCGAGCTCTTTAACCACGGCATTGCGGCCATTATGGACTTCAACGAGACCAACAGCTTCCAGTGCGCTCAACGCTTCGCGAACCACGGGCCTGCTCGTTGCAAACCTTTCGCACAACGCTGCTGTCGAAGGCAGCACACTACCCGGCTGCAAGTCGCTCTCGACGATGTGGGCAATCATGGCATCGAAGATCTGCAAACTGAGCTTGGTACGAGTCAATGGCGTATGCACGCGTTCCCCTTGGAATTGCACCCCACCGCAAGGGAGCAATGGAGTATGAACTGGTTCCCTTACTAAATCATAGCGAGCCAAACTCAAGCTGTCATATAGGTTGACAGGCAGATAGGTGTCATATAACTTGTGACACATGCCACTCACTACTTCACTCGATACCCAGACCGCGGCCGTGCTCGCCGGTCCCGGGGACTTGCAGCTCCTGCGCCGCCCCCGCCCAACTCCCGGCGCGGGCGAGGTCCTCGTGAAAATCCATAGCGCTGGCATTTGCGGATCGGACACCGCCTACTATCGCGGGACCGCCGCCTACACCATCAACGCGCCATTCGTCATGGGCCACGAAGCCAGCGGCACGATTGTCGGGATGGGCGACGGCGTTTCCGGACCTGCGCCGGGGACGGCGGTGGCCCTCATTCCGAGTCTCTCCTGCGGACACTGTGAACAATGCACCAGCGGATTCGACAACCTCTGTCCCAACACTCGCTACCTGGGTTCAGCTGCAGTTAATCCGCATCGAGACGGGGCGCTGCAAGAATACTTGGTGGTTCCCGCGACCCACGTGCTGCCCCTGCCCGAGGAAATCAGCCACGCTGAGGGTGCGCTGCTGGAACCTATGGCGGTCGCCCTGCATGCAGCACAAAAGACGCCTGTTTCAGCAAAAACTGTGTTGGTGGTTGGCGGTGGCGCCATCGGGCAGCTCACAGCGTTGGCAGCGAGGGTCTTGGGTGCTTCGTCCGTCACCGTGACGGATGTCAGCGAGCGCCGGGCCAGCACCGCCGTCGAGCACGGCGCGGACCGGGCCCTCACCGGCGAGGAATTGAAGGCCGAAATTGCCCAAGGCAACCATTTCGACGTTGTCTTTGACGCTTCCGGCCATCCCGCCGGTGTTGAACTGGCTCTCCGGGCGGCCCGCCCTGGGACCGGGCGGGTGGTGCTGGTGGGCAATCTGCCCGCCGGATCCGGACTTCCCGTCAAGTACATCTCCCAAGCGGAATCCTGGGTGACCTCCACCCTGCGATTCGCCGGCGGGCTCGCACCGGCCCTTGACTTTCTCACGCAAAACAAGCTCGGCATCTCCTGGCTGGTGGAACAAACCGTTCCGCTGCACAGGATCCTGGAGGTCTTTGACCCTCCCGCCGCGGGCGAGCCACCCCTCAAGGTGCACATCCACTTCACCGACTAAAACCTGCACCAGATCACCACTACCAAAAGGACACAATGATGCGTCACTCTAGGAAAATCAAGGGCCTTGGCGTCCTCGCAACCCTCGCACTACTGGCCACGGGCTGTTCCACCGGCACAGCAGAAGAGGACACCGTCGCCGCCGATGGACTAGGAACACCGTCGGCCGAGGTTGCCCAGGCCGCCAAGGATTTCGAAGGCACCTTTAGCTACTGGATCGGGCTAACCTTCCCCGAATCCAGCAACGATCTCGAAGCGTCACGCATCAAGGCCTGGGGTGAGAACCTGGGTATCAAGACTGAAGTGGTCAAGGTAAACCAGAACGAGGTGGTCCAGCAGACCTCCGGGGCCATCGAGGCCAAGTCACTTCCTTCAGCCATGACCGTCCCCTATGACTTGATGTCGACCATGTCCACTGGCGGGCAGCTTTCACCCGTGCCGGACGCCTATGACACAGTTGGCAAAGCCCACGGGGGCTGGTTGGATTCCATTGATGCAGCCACCAAGGCCAAAAGCTTTGGCGACAAGATCTACGGCGTCCCCTTCGGCTTCTTCGGCAACGTGCTGTTCAGCCGCGCCGACCTGTTAAAGGAAAAGGGTTTCAACGCTCCACCAAAGACCTGGGATGAGCTGCTCAGCCAGTCCAAGGCAACTCAAGAGCCACCCAGCACCTACGGCATGGGCTTCGCCCTCTCCAACGTCCTTGACGGCAACCTGACCACATCAATGATGCAGTCCTTCGGCGGCCGTGTGGCCGATGACGCCGGTCAAAAATGCACCATCAGCAGCCCCGAGACGGCCAACTTCCTGACGTGGATCAAGGGTGCCTTCGACGACGGTCAGTTCCCGCCGTCGGCTGTCACCTGGGATGGCGCCGGCGACAACAATTCCTACACCTCCGGCGAATCAACGTTCATCGTCAACACCGGCAGCGTGTACCAATCTATGAAGAACGATGATCCGGACCTGGCCGCCGCCAGCGCCTACTCGGCACTGCCGGCTGGCCCCGCTGGCCAGGTGGCACCTGTTGATCCGCGCTACCGTGTGGTTCCCGCCAGTACCTCTGACGCCGGTAATATCTTGGCCCAGGACCTCTTCGAGACCCTGGCCGACGACACGTACATGGCCGGATTTATGGAGAACGCAACCTACGGTCCAGTTTTGAACTCCCAGCTCGAATACCCGGTGTTCACCGACAGCCCGGTCCACGCCGGATTGCTTGAGCAGGCAGAAAAGGGCACGGCCCCGGCATTCCCCGACACCGCCAACGCTTCATACTCCGACTACCAAAATGCCTTCTCAACTCCGCGTATGGTTCAGCGGGTGGTGGTGGACAAGATCTCCATCGACCAGGCCATGACCGAAGCCCAGGCTTCCTGCCAGACAATCTATGACCAGCATGCAAGTTAAATCCGAACAAGCAGCGGCGCCTGCCGGAGCACATGCTCCGGCAGGGCCTGCGGGCGCGTCACGACGGACCAAACACAAGAAGACTTCATTCGCAGGCAAGGAAGCCCGCCTGGGATTGCTGCTGGTGCTACCGTCAGTTGCCGTCATCGTCATCCTTATTGGATACCCAACACTTTCCTCCATCTGGTACAGCTTCACCGACCGGATGGTTGGCTCCCCCGGCCGCTTCATCGGGCTGGCAAACTACACCAGGCTCCTGAGTGACTCCGGTTTTCTCTCCGCCGCGGCCAACCTGGTCCTCATTGTCGGGGTTTCCTTGGTGCTCAAGCTCATCTTGGGCACAGTGGTTGCCGTCATCCTCAACCGCCCCATGCCCGGCCACAAACTCTGGCGCCTTTTGGTCATGCTGCCGTGGGCCATGCCTGGCTTCGTTGCCTTCATGGGCCTGCGCCTGATGTTCGAATCACCGTACGGCGCCGTCAACGTGGCACTTGAGACGTTTACGAGCCCCATCCCGTTCCTGAGCGACCCCGAGTGGGCACGTGTTTCGGTGGTCCTGGCAACCGTCTGGCGGGGCTTCCCCTTCTGGGCCATCTCCATCTTGGCTGCGCTGCAGACAATCCCCAAGGAACTCTACGAAGCCGCCCGCATGGACGGCGCCTCGGCCTGGCAGCAGTTCGTGAACATCACGGTTCCGCAGATCCGTTCAACGGTTGCCGTGGTCGCTGTCATCTCCGCCATCTGGACGGCCAACGGTTTTGAGAACATCTGGCTCATGACCCAGGGAGGTCCGTCAACGACCACCATGACCTTCCCCGTCCTGTCGTTCCTGAGCCTGCAGAGCCGGCAGCTCGGTCAGGCGGCTGCATACGCGGTGGTCATCCTGCCGGTCATGGCTTTGTTCATCATGTTGCTCAGCCGCAGAAAGAAGGACATCTGATGCAAAAGCAAAGCCGCCTTGCCACTATTCTTGGCATGGCATTTCTGGCCCTTCTGGTGGTACCACCTGTCTATTACATGATCATTGCCTCGCTGAAGCCGCGATCAGCGATCTACCGCACGCCGTCGTGGCTGCCCGAACGCGCAAGCCTTGACAACTACATCAAGGTCCTGCTCGACGACCATTTCCTCGTGAACATCGGCAACAGCCTCATTGTTGCCCTGGCCACAACACTTGCCGCCATGATCCTTGGCGTCTTGGCTGCCTACGGCATCGCCAGGTTCAAGTTTCCCGGCCGCAACGCGGCCAGCCAGCTCATCCTGATGAGCTATCTAACACCCATGGTGCTGCTCTTCATCCCCCTGAGCGTCGTGGTGGGAAACCTGGGCCTTGCCGACACCCTGTCGGGCTTGGTCTTGGTCTACCTGACCTTTGCCGTTCCGCTGTGCACATGGCTGATCCTTGGGCACTTCCGTGATTTCCCGCAGGATCTGGAAGAAGCGGCATCACTGGATGGCGCCACAAAGATGCGCACTCTGGTCAGCGTGCTCCTTCCGGTGTCCGCCCCGGCCATGGCCACGGCAGCATCACTGGCATTCATGATGGCCTGGGGCGAGCTATTTCTAGCTCTGACGTTCGTCAAGAGCGAAGGCGTAATGACAGCCCCCGTAGCACTGCAGCATATGAGCACCGGTGACGTTCAGCAGTACGGGCCCATCATGGCCGGAGCGGTACTCTCGGCCATCCCCGTGCTGATTGTCTACTACATATCCCAACGCTGGGTTGTTCAGGGCGCCGCGGAAGGTGCGTTCAAGGGCTAGGGCCAACACATCCAGGGGGCCGGCAGCAGCCGGCCCCCTTTGCATCGAACTCAAATATTTGCAGCCAACCCAAGGAGATTGTTTTGACCATTCGCAAGGCCGAGGTGCTGGTCACCAGCCCTGGACGCAACTTTGTCACCCTCCGCATCACCACCGACGACGGCGTAGTCGGCTTGGGTGATGCCACCGTCAACGGGCGCGAACTCGCCACCGTGGCATACCTCAAGGAACATGTTGTTCCGCTGCTGATCGGCAAGGACGAACACAATATTGAGGACATGTGGCAGTTCCTCTACCGCGGCGCCTACTGGCGCCGCGGGCCCATCACCATGGCGGCCATCGCCGCCGTCGATGTGGCACTGTGGGACATCAAGGCAAAAATCGCCGGGCTTCCCCTGTACCAGCTGCTCGGCGGCGCCTCACGCATCGGCGCCCTCGCATATGGGCACGCCTCCGGATCAGACACCCAGTCCTTGTTTACATCCATCCGCAACCATCTGGACCAGGGTTTCAAGGCCATCCGCGTACAAACGGGTGTGCCGGGACTGGGTCAAATTTACGGAGTTGCCGGTGACCAACGCCCCGGTGAACGCTACGACTACGAACCTGCAAAGCGGCTGCCGCTGCCCGCCGAGGAAACTTGGGACACACGCGCCTATTTGCGCCACGTTCCCACCGTCTTCGCCGCCGTACGGAAAGAGTTTGGGCCGGAGTTGATCCTGCTCCATGACGGTCACCACCGCATGACGCCCAACCAGGCCGCCTCCTTGGGTAAATCCTTGGAGCCCTACGATTTGTTCTGGCTGGAGGACTGCACCCCTGGTGAAAACCAGGAAGGTCTGCGCCGGGTCCGGTCCCAGACAACCACCCCTTTGGCCATCGGCGAGGTGTTCAACTCGGTTTACGACTACCAGACCCTCATCACCGAACAACTCATCGACTACGTCCGCTCCGCCGTCACGCACACCGGCGGCATCTCGGCCCTGCGCAAGATCATGGACTTCGCCGCGATTTACCAGATCAAATCCGGTTTCCATGGGCCCACAGACATCTCCCCCGTGGGGCAGGCGGCCCAGCTGCACCTGGGCATGGCCATTCACAACTTCGGCATCCAGGAGTATATGAAGCACTCCCCTGAAACCCTAAAGGTCTTCCGGACCAGCTACTCATTCACCGACGGGTTGCTGCATCCCGGCACGGAGCCCGGCCTGGGCGTCGATTACGACGACGAGCTTGCCGACAGCTACGCCTACACACCGGCATACCTGCCGGTGAACCGCCTGCTCGATGGAACCATCCACGACTGGTAAATTGCCTCATCAAAAAGACCGCCTGCCACTTCCGGTTTTCCGGAGGTGGCAAGCGGCCTTTTTGTGAGTCTTAGAGCCGGGTGTCGAAGGAATCGCAGAACACGTTCTCGTTGAACGTGCCTTGGAATTCCGAGAGTCCTTGAATTTTTTCCACCGTCGCCCGGATCGCTTCGCGGGTGTCGGCGTGGGTGTGGATGGCCGTTTTGACCATCGGCACGTCGATGAGGTGGTTGGGCTGGTTCAGAGAGACAAACACCGTGGGCACCTCGGTGACGTACCACGGGATCTCTGCCGCCATGGGCGAGGACCACT
>JBKKBD010000251.1:0-7780 GCA_046714315.1 Specibacter sp. | reverse complement strand
CACACACTGCCACTGTTAGCGTCAAGGCTCAGCCGGATCAATGATCTGCCAGTCCTGGGGAAACGTTCATTGCAGAAAGGTTTTTGATCACCGTGTCACACGAATTACTTACCATCGGACGCATCAGCGTCGACATCTACCCAAACGATATTGGCGTGGGTTTGGAAGACGTTAATTCCTTCGGGAAGTATTTGGGAGGGTCCCCCTCCAACGTTGCAGTTGCCGCAGCCCGGCACGGCCGCAGGACCGCTGTGATCACCCGCACCGGCGATGACGCCTTCGGCACCTACCTGCACCGCGAGTTGCGCAAGTTCGGGGTGGATGATTCATTGGTCACCGCAGTCAAGGAATGGCCTACCGCCGTGACTTTCTGTGCCATTAAGCCGCCGGATGATTTCCCCCTGTACTTCTATGGACGGTTCCCTACGGCGCCGGACCTGCAGATCCGGGCCGAGGACCTGGACTTGGACGCTATCCGGAACGCGGGGATCTTCTGGTCGACGGTCACCGGACTATGCCAGGAACCCAGCCGCGAGGCCCACATCAAAGCCCACGAAACCCGGGACCGGGACAAGCTGCGTATCGGCCAGTACACCATTCTTGACCTTGACTACCGGCCCATGTTCTGGGCCTCCGAAGAGGAAGCCCGTGCGCAGGTCGCCAGGATCCTGCCGCACGTCACCGTTGCCATCGGCAACGACAAGGAATGCGCCGTAGCGGTCGGTGAGGGAACTCCGGATGAGCAGGCGGACCGGCTGCTGGCCGCCGGCGTCGAAATCGCCGTCGTCAAACTTGGTCCGGATGGCGTAATGGCGAAGACCCGCACTGAGCGCGTGGTGTCAGCCCCCGTTCCCGTGGAGACCGTCAACGGCCTTGGTGCCGGTGATTCCTTCGGCGGGGCTTTCTGCCACGGACTGCTGTCCGGCTGGCCGCTTGCCCAAGTCCTGGACTACGCCAACGCGGCTGGTGCCATAGTGGCATCCCGGTTGTCCTGTGCCGATGCCATGCCCACACCCGATGAGGTCAACTCGCTCCTCGCGGAACGCGGGCGCCTGGTCACTGACACCCTGATCCCCAACGGGTTCACCACTGAAGGAGCAACCCTATGAGCATCAATCTTGGAACCGCCAGCACCTCGGTGGATGACGATCCTCGCCGCTACGCCCAGCTGAGCACCATCCGCTTGGAGGACCCGGACGCCGTGGCCCGTGCCGCCAAGGCACGACGCCGCCACCCCGGGCTCAAACCAGGCAGGCAGAACTTCATCGTCGCCGCCGACCATCCGGCCCGTGGCTCACTCGTCGTCGGCAATGATCCGGTGGCGATGGCGGATCGTCGGCAGCTGCTTGACCGCCTGCAAATTGCCCTGGCAAATCCCGCCGTCGACGGCGTGCTCGCTTCCGCGGACATCATGGATGATCTGCTGCTGTTGGGCGCACTGGAAGGCAAACTGGTATTTGGGTCAATGAACCGCGGCGGCCTCGCCGGCTTGGTCAACGAATTTGATGACCGCTTCACCGGCCACACCGCAGCAGCCCTTCAGGCGTTGGGGGCCGACGGTGGCAAGATGTTGACCCGCATTTGCCTGGGCGACCCGGACACCGTGTCCCTGCTGGAAGCGACAGCCAAGGCCATTGACTCCCTCGCCGAGCGGAAGCTGATCGCCATGGTGGAGCCGTTCCTGTCCGTCCGCGAAAACGGCAGAGTCCGCAACGACCTGTCCACCAACGCTGTCATCAAGTCCATCGCCATCGCACAGGGCCTAGGCTCCACAAGCGCCTACACCTGGATGAAGTTGCCCGTGGTGGCCGAGATGGAACGAGTCATGGCTGCCACCACCATGCCCACAGTGCTCCTCGGCGGGGACCCGGCCGGCACCCAGGATGAGGTCTTCGCCAGTTGGCAGGCCGCACTGGCGCTGCCCGGCGTTCAAGGCCTCACTGTAGGCCGGACCCTGTTGTACCCGGCCGACGGCGACGTTGCCGGGGCCGTGGCCACCGCCGCCACACTGCTCACCCACACCACAGAAGCATCGGAGTAGCATTCCATGGCGATTAGAACCACAGCGGCAGGAACCCGCCGAATGACAGTGGCCCAGGCCGTCGTCGAGTACCTTTCCCGGCAGTACACGGTGGACTCCATCGGGGGCGTTGACTTCCGAGAGAGGCTGATTCCGGGCACATTTGGCATCTTCGGCCACGGCAACGTTGCCGGTGTGGGGCAGGCGCTGAAGCAGTACCAGGCCGCGGACCCGACCATCATGCCGTACTACCAAGGCCGCAACGAGCAGGCCCAGGCGCACCAGGCCGTCGGCTACGCCAGGCACACCCGCCGCCGTCAGACCTTCGCCATCAGCACCTCGGTGGGGCCGGGATCATCGAACCTTTTGACCGGTGCGGCACTGGCCACCACCAACCGCCTACCGGTGCTGCTGCTGCCCAGCGACACCTTCGCCACCCGCGCCGCGGACCCGGTCCTGCAGCAGCTCGAGCAGCCCTACGCCTACGACATCACCGTCAATGACGCGTTCCGGCCGCTGTCGAAGTTCTTCGACCGCGTTTCCCGGCCGGAGCAGTTGTTCTCGGCGTTCCACCACGGCCTGCGGGTCCTGACGGATCCGGCCGAAACCGGTGCAGTAACCATCTCACTGCCACAGGATGTCCAGGCCGAGGCCTTCGACGTGCCTGAGGAGTTCCTGGCCGAACGCGAATGGCGCATCCGCCGCCCCGAGGCCGACGACGAGGACATCCGCCGCGCCGTCGAGGCCATCCGTGCCGCCAAGCGCCCGCTGATCATCGCCGGCGGCGGCGTCCTGTACGCCTACGCCAACGAGGAACTCGCAACCTTCGCTGAGCTGACAGGCATCCCGGTGGGCAACACCCAGGCTGGCGTCGGCGTCCTACCATGGGACCACAAGTTCTCCCTCGGCGCC
Source organism: Specibacter sp. (assembly GCA_046714315.1). GTDB lineage: Bacteria > Actinomycetota > Actinomycetes > Actinomycetales > Micrococcaceae > Specibacter. Next base: position 4,848 of record JBKKBD010000251.1, on the reverse strand, counting down.
ATCGGGTCCACGGGTACGACGGCAGCCAACGCCATCGCTGCCGACGCGGACCTGATCATTGGCATCGGCACCCGCTACGAGGACTTCACTACCGCCTCCCGCACCGCGTTCCAGAACGCGGACGTGAAGTTCATAAACATCAACGTGGCCGCAATCGATGCCTATAAGCACGGCTCCGCGCTGCCCATCGTTGCCGATGCCCGCAAGGCCCTGGTCAAGCTGAACCAGGCCATGGGCAGCTACCGCGTCGGTGCGGACCTCGAAACGAAGATCGCCGCGGAGAAGAAGCGCTGGGATGCCACGGTGGATGAAGCCTTTGACACCCGCTTCACCCCGCTGCCGGCCCAGAACGAGATCATCGGTGCCACCAACCGGGCCATGGACGCACAGGACGTTGTCATTTGCGCTGCCGGCTCCCTGCCGGGGGACCTGCATAAGATGTGGCGCGTCCGCGACCCGTTCGGCTACCACGTGGAATACGCGTACTCCTGCATGGGCTACGAAATCCCCGGAGGGCTGGGCGTCAAACGCGCGGCACTGGCTGAGGCTGCACGCGGCGGCGAGCAGCGTGACGTGGTGGTCATGGTGGGGGACGGTTCTTACCTGATGATGCACACTGAACTGGTCACCGCCGTCGCCGAACGCATCAAACTAATCGTGGTGCTGATCCAGAACCACGGCTACGCCTCCATCGGTTCCCTCTCCGAATCCCTCGGTTCTCAGCGTTTCGGCACCCAGTACCGGGCGCTGAACGAGGAGGAGCACAGCTTCGACGAAGGGGAAACCCTCCCGGTGGACCTGGCCCTGAACGCCGAAAGCCTCGGTGTGAAGGTGATCCGGATCGAACCGGGGGAGAACACCATCGCCGAACTCGAGCAGGCCATCAGGGATGCCAAGGCCGCGCCCGAACGCAGCGGGCCCATCCTGATCCATGTTGAGTCCGACCCCCTGCTGGACGCACCGAGCTCCGAATCCTGGTGGGACGTCCCCGTCTCCCAAGTCTCCGAGCTCGACTCCACGCAGCAGGCCTTCAAAACCTACAGCGACCACAAGAACCGCCAGCGCAAACTGCTCGGCTGAGCACGTATCAGCCCCAGCCCACAAACAACCACACACCAAGGAAGTCCAACACCATGTCAACGACGACCCTCACAACCACCATCAACCACTTCATCAACGGTGCCGAAACCGCTGGCGCTGGTACGCGCACTCAGCCCGTCTACAACCCTGCCACCGGTGCCATCTCCGCCGAGTTGCGGCTGGCCAACCGGGAAGATCTGGACGCCACCGTCGCCGCGGCCCGCGCCGCCGCTGATTCCTGGGGCGATATTTCCCTGGCCAAGCGCACCGGCGTGCTGTTCAAATTCCGTGAACTCGTTGCTGCCCACGTCGACGAACTCGCCGAACTGATCACGGCTGAGCACGGCAAGGTCCTCTCCGACGCCAAGGGAGAAATTGGCCGCGGCCTCGAAGTCATCGAATTCGCATGCGGTATCCCGACCCTCCTCAAGGGCGACTACTCCGACCAGGTCTCCACCGGCATCGACGTGTACTCCTTCAGGGAGCCGCTCGGCGTGGTCGCGGGGATCACCCCGTTCAACTTCCCGGTCATGGTGCCCCTGTGGATGGCTCCGATGGCCATCGCCACCGGCAACGCATTCATCCTCAAGCCTTCCGAGCGTGACCCCTCCGCCTCGATGCTGCTGGCCAAACTGTGGAAGCAGGCCGGCCTGCCCGACGGCGTATTCCAGGTTCTGCACGGCGACAAGGAAACCGTTGAAGGCCTGCTGACGCACCCAGACGTGGACGGCATCTCTTTCGTAGGCTCCACCCCGATCGCCAAGTTCGTCCACGAAACCGCCACCAAGCACGGCAAGCGCGTCCAGGCCTTGGGTGGCGCGAAGAACCACGCCATCATCATGCCCGACGCCGACCTCGACAACGCCGCGGACCACCTAGCCGCAGCCGCCTTCGGGTCCGCCGGAGAACGCTGCATGGCCATCTCCGTCGCCGTAGCCGTGGGTGACGCCGCAGACCTGCTCGTCACAAAAGTTCAAGATCGCGCACTGGCCGTGAAGGTAGACAACGGCACCGAACCCGACGCCGAAATGGGCCCGGTCATCACCCCCGCCTCTAAGGAGCGCATCGTCCGGATCGTCACCGAAGCCGAAGCCGCAGGGGCCGCCATGGTGGTGGACGGCCGCGACCTGGTGGTCCCGGGACACGAGGACGGCTTCTGGGTTGGCCCCACGGTCATCGACCACGTCAAGGCCGAAATGACCGCCTACACCGAGGAAATCTTCGGACCGGTCCTGGTGGTGGTCCGCGTTGCGGACCTGGATGCCGGCATCGCCCTGATCAACGCCAACCCCTACGGCAACGGCACCGCCATCTTCACCTCCTCAGGCGCCAACGCCCGCAAATTCCAGCGCTCCGTGGACGTGGGCATGATCGGCATCAACGTGCCGCTGCCGGTCCCCGTGGCCTTCCACTCCTTCGGCGGATGGAAAGCATCACTGTTCGGCGACAAGCACATCTACGGCCCCGAAGGTGTTTCCTTCTACACGCGTGGCAAAGTAGTCACGTCGCGCTGGCCGGAGCCCACTCACGCCTCGGGTGCCTCCTACAACTTCCCCTCCAACTAGTCCCACCCTAAGAAGAAAGACAACGCTGTCATGACTGAGAACAAACTGATCATCGGCACCGCTCCAGATTCCTGGGGTGTCTGGTTTCCCGAAGACCCGAAGCAGACCCCGTGGGAGCGGTTCCTCGACGAAGTGGCCGAGTCCGGCTATAAGTGGATTGAACTGGGACCCTATGGTTACCTGCCCACGGACCCCACCCGGCTGGCCGAAGAACTCAAGCAGCGTGACTTGAAGATCACCGCTGGAACGGTTTTCACCGCATTCCACCGCGGGCTGGACCAGTGGGAAACCGCCTGGGAACCGGCACGGCAGGTTGCCGAGCTCACAGCGGCCATGGGAGGCGAGCACATCGTGGTCATCCCGGCCATGTGGCGCGATGACGTGACCGGCGAAGCCGTGGAAAGCGGGCAACTCACCGAAGAGGCATGGAGTGATCTCTTTACCGGCCACAACCGCTTGGGCAAGGTCCTGCTCGAGGAATTTGGCCTGAATCAGCAGTTCCACTCCCACGCAGACTCTCATGTGGGCGCGCAGGCTGATATCGAGCGCCTCCTCGCGGCCACTGATCCGAAGTACTTGAACCTATGCCTGGACACCGGCCATGCCGAATACTGCGGCGCATCCAGCCTGGAACTGATCAAGAATCATCCAGACCGCATCGGCTACCTGCACCTGAAACAGATCAACCCGGAGATCCTGAAAAAGGTCAACGAGGAAAGGATGACCTGGGCAGCCGCCAACCTGGCCGGCGTCATGACGGAACCGCCGAACGGCCTCCCAGACCTGCGCGCCGTCATCGAAGCTGTCGAAGCCCTCAACAGGCCCATCTTCGGCATCGTGGAACAGGACATGTACCCGGTGGCCTTCGACGTCCCCATGCCCATAGCCAAGCGCACCCGCAACTACCTGCTTTCGTGCGGCTCCCGCACCACTGTCAGCTAGCTTTACTGATACTTAAAGGACAAAAACAATGACTGATATTCTCCGCGTAGCCGTCATCGGCGCAGGGCGCATGGGCGCCGACCACATCAAGAGGCTCAGCACCCGCATGCACGGAGCCGAAGTTGCCGCCGTCGTTGACGTCGACCTCGCCCGCGCGCAGGCCGCCATCGAAGGGATCGACGGCGCAGTGGCGCTCACCAGCGCCGAGGAAGCCCTCAACAACGGCGACGTCAACGCCGTCCTGATCGCCACCCCCGGCTTCCTACACGAGGAGATCCTCTACCAGGCGCTCGAGAAAGACTTCCCGATCCTCTGCGAAAAGCCGCTCACCCCGGATGCCGAGAGCGCTTGGAAGGTTGTGCAGGCAGAGACCGCGCTGGGCCACAAGCGTATCCAGGTGGGCTTCATGCGCCGCTTCGACGCCGAATACGCAGCACTGGGATCCGTGATCCGTAACCACGAACTCGGCGAGCTGCTCATGCTGCACCACCAGCACCGCAACCCGAGCACCCCCGCAGGCTTCACCAACGAGATGCTCATCAACGACTCCGTGGTACACGAATTCGACGCCATACGCTTCTTCACCGGCGAGGAAATCACCTCGGTGCAGGTCCGTCTGGGCAAAGCCACGAAGAACGCTCCGGCTGGACAGCACGATCCCCAGCACGTCCTGCTCGAAACCGAATCCGGTGTCCTGGCCGATGTTGAGATCTACGTCAACGCCAAGTTTGGCTACCAGGTGGCCACGCAGGCGTCCTTCGAAGACGGCATCGTCAGCATTGGCAACGACGCCGGCCCGTACATCCAGTCCGCCGGCCGCTGGGGCGGCAGCGTCACTCCCGGCTTCGAGGAGCGGTTCGGTGCGGCGTACGACGTCGAGGTTCAGTCCTGGGTTGACGCCGCTCGCCGCGGCGAAATCGGCGGCCCCACCGCTTGGGACGGCTACGCCACCGCAGCCTGCTGCGAGGCCGGAGTCGAGGCCCAGAAGTCCGGCGAAAAGGTCGCGGTCCAGCTCAACACCAAGCCGGACCTGTACAACTAGCAGCCACAGAAGGCGGCCTACCGTCAGTAGGCCGCCTTCTTCGCACGCACCGTCGAAGTTTTCCAAACCACAAAGGAGTGACCATGAAAATTGCCTTGGACCCCACCCCGTTCCATCACAGCCACAGCGTGCTGGAATTTCCGCGCGTGGCCGCCGACCTCGGTTACAAGTACCTCCAGCTGACCCCGCATGCTGACGTCATCCCGTTCTACAACCACC
>JBKKBD010000250.1:0-5600 GCA_046714315.1 Specibacter sp. | reverse complement strand
GCGTAGGGCTGCAAGTCGGCGGTGGGATTGGCGTCGCCCTTGAGCACAAGGCCACCCCCGGGATCGGACGAGACAACCCGATGGGTGATCCGAGTTCCATCCGATGCCAGGACCGAGACCACCTGTCCTGGCAGCGCATCCGCGACGGGCATAGTGACGGCCAAAGCCAGCGACCCTGTGGGAATGGCCGGCCCCATGGAACCCGAGGAGAAAATCAACGGCTTGAGCCCAAACACGAGCGTCACGGCAGCAAACACCAGACAGAGCGACCCGAGCACAGCCCCAATATTCAGCGCCCAACGCTGCCATGCCCCGGTGGCCGGGACCAGCTCCAACCGCCGGTTCACGTGGCGCATTTTAGGATCCGACCGTTGCGGTGAAGGTCAGCTTCACGGAGGTGGTGGAGCCTTGCAAGGCGTTGGAAGCGCCCGAGGGCAGCGTGTACTGAACGCACAGTGTTTCTGAAGCTTGTGGGGCCAGGGAGGGGCGCACCGCTGCCACGGGGAAGGCCCCCAGGGCGGCCTTGTTCACCAAAGGAGAGCCCGTGCAGGTGGCGTTTGGCGCCGTCCCGGATACGGATCCTGCCGTCACCACCACGTTCAAGGCGTTCCCGAGGACTCCCGCGCCCGTTTCCACGACGCTTCCGGTGATGGAGTAGGGAACGCTCACGCTGCTGGTGTTCTTGACAACCACCACGGCTGCCTGGTTCATACCGGGGTACCAGTTGCTGGCATTGATTGGCACAGTGTAGGTGTTGGTGTCCACGGCGGTTGCGCCCGCCCCGAGCGCAATTGTTGCCGCACCGATGGAGGAGGTTGCCGTTGCCGTGCCCGTCCATGCAGCGAGTGTCGAGACCGCGCCAAATCCCACGAGCACCCCCATGGACAGCAAGGCCTTGACCTGCATTGCCCGGCGTGACGGCCTTGCTCTCCTCATGCTTGCCCCTCTTCCATGGTGCGGTTCCCTGTCCTTGACGTACGACGGCGGGCGGCTAGGTAAGCGCCTGCCCCGACTGCCAGCGCGGCGGCTGCCAGCGGCAAGAGACTCACACCGGCCCCCGTGTTGCCGAGCTCGCCGTCCATCGATTCCGTTACCGTGAAGTGTAGTTTCACGTGTGATTGTCCGTCCTGTGTTGTGTTGTCGGCGCTGGCCGGAAGCCGGACCTCCACTGCCAGGTTGGTGGTGCCACCAGGTGCCAGCGTCACAGTTGAGTTCGCTCCGGCGCGCACCCGCACCGTCAAACCGTTGTCGGCGCGTTGCTGGGCAAAGGAGACATCCACGGCCGAGCTATTGGGGTTGCGAAGCCAAAACGATCTCTCCACAGTTTCCCCGGGCACCAGCTTGGGCGCCGAGGCAAATAAATCAGGCAACTCATCCGCGTAGTAGGCACCGTCAGAGCTATACTGCAGCCCGCCGTCGAAGGTAGCGAGGGCGGCCGGAGCCGAGTCATCCGGTGACGCAATGGCGGGGCCGGCGGCGAACCCAATGAGGACTGCCAGCAAACCAATAACCACCGTGCGGCGGCAAAGCCGGGCTCTCAATCCGACACTCCCCCATCTTGATTCCTCCATCATGCGTTTCTGTCCCGCCCACGCCAGTCGTGCACGGCGCTGCCAGCCATAAACAAGGCGTAACCCAACAGCACGGCGACGGACAGCCCGAGCAGCAGCGCTCGTTGCTGGCCACTGATCGCCGAGTTGACGTAGCCCAACAATGGAACGGAATACCAGAGCCCGCCGCGGATTTGCTCCGGCAGGATCACAGGATCGTTGGCGGTGTTGGCGTCACCACGGAGCGTGAAGCGCAGCTCGCCGTCAGCGGTGGCACCGACACCAACCACACGATGGGTTACGACCGCAGGCTCCCCTGACTTGAGCTGGTACGTGAGGACATCGTCGATTCTGACCTCGTGTGGATCAACCGGGCGAACCACGATCAGGGCTCCCGGTGGCAGCCCCGGACGCATCGAACCGGTCAGCACCGTGTAGGCCGTGGCGCCGCCAATACGCGGAATCACAATCATGACAACGGCCAACGCCAGCACCACGAAAAGCACCAACCAAGACAGCGTCTGTCCCAGCCACCACAGCACCCCCGTCCGCCCGCCGTCGCCTGCCCGGCGTCGAACACGAACGGGACCTGTCATGTTCTCAATAACTCGGCTCACAATTGGTCACCCCGCCACATCAACTCCAAGATCAGCGCTCCGCCGGCCGCTGTTTGAGGCGCGTTGGCTGGCAAGGCTACGTTGATGCACAACGTTTCATTGGAGCTCGCTTCCAGTCCGCGCGGCTGTGTCACGGCGGCCGTGCCCAAGGGGCCCTTGTACAAGGCGGCGCCTCCGCTCGGAGTGCCGGCAGCACAGGCCGCTGAATCACTGACCGCGTAGACAGAGAGTTCGACGGCGGCAGCAAGCTCGTCGTCTGCCGACCCCGGCGCCGGAGTCACCGAAAGAGCCCCTGCCAAGGAGTAACTCAACGCCACAGTCCCCGAGTTGCCAACAGTAAGTGGCGCCTGTGTAAAGCCGCCGGGCGTCAAGTTGGCGGCCGCCAACTGCGTAAACGCAAAGTCCTGCGAGCCGGTTTCACCAGTGCCCACGGCCAATGAAAGGTTCCCAGTAGTGATGACGCCTGGACTGACAGGCCCCTCGGCACGCCAAAGCGCGGCAGTGCCTTGGGCGCTCATGACGAGCACCAGAAACACGGCCGCTGCAAGTGCGACCTTCAGACGTTTCGGCACACTGAAACCTAGAGTTGGCTTCGTGCTACGGGCGAACCTGGTTGAGGGTCAACGACATGGAGCCGAGGTCTATGGCTGCATCCATGCTTCCCGTCGCGGCTTCGTCAAAAGTCAGCGTTACCGTCACGGGGACCTCATACGTGTCTGCAGCCCCGAAAGTAATAATTCCCCCAGCGTCCTGGCTAACACCAACGGCCGAGTCGTCGACGTCGACATCAATAGAAACACCAGCTGGGAGGGCACTACCTCCGGTCAGTCCGGTTGCCACCAGATCGCCCTTGAGGTTCTTGCCGTCCGCTCCGATGGTTACGGTCTGGCTGTAGGCGAGTACGTCTCCCGGCACAATGTGGTCAGTTCCCGGGACAAAAGTGGTTGTCGCGGCGCCAACGGAAATATCACTCCAAGTGCCGGCCGCGGACGCGTCAAGCGTCAAGTGGCCTGTGCTCACCGTGCCGGCATCGACATCGTCGGACGCTGACCATAGCGCCATGGTTCCAGCTCCCCCGAGCAACAACGCTCCGGCTGCCCCTGCAGCAATGGCTGCCTTCATAATCTTTTTCATAAGTTCCCCTAACTTAAAAAAACACAACCCCAAGGGGTATCTCTTCCAGCTAACCCCAAATACAGCTGGAAAGCTATGAACCGATCGGCTAATTTCTCCATCCGGTGGGATATGTCAAAATCCGGATAGCGAAGGACGGGCCGGGCACTGCGCGGTGTAGGCTGGATATCAGGTGCGCCGGGAAGTCTGGTCGGCAATGTCCTTGGCGAACCCAAGAACATCTGTTCACTGCCGTTCAAGCGAAAGCACCAGCACCCATGAAATCAACGAACCGTCCGCACATCTTCAGCCGGGGCAGCTTCGGTGAATCCGTCAGGATCGCCACCATCTTGCGCTCAGAAACCGTGGGCGGCGCCTTGTTGCTGGCGGCTACTGTCATCGCCATGATCTGGGCGAACTCACCGGTGGCCGACGCCTACTTCGGTCTCCGCGATTTTAAGATCGGCCCCGAATGGCTGCATCTGAACTTGAGTTTGGGAACCTGGGCTGCGGACGGCCTGCTGGCGATCTTCTTCTTCGTTGCGGGGCTTGAACTCAAACGCGAATTTGTCGCCGGAGATCTACGCAATCCAGCCCGGGCAATTGTCCCCATCACGGCCGCCATTGGCGGGGTGATCGTCCCGGCCCTCGTCTTCACAGTGGTTAATATTTCCGCTGGACCAGAAGTTCTCAAGGGCTGGGCCATTCCGACGGCCACGGATATCGCCTTCGCTCTAGCCGTTTTGGCCGTGATCAGCACGCACTTGCCTAGCGCGCTGCGCACCTTTCTGCTGACCCTCGCCGTGGTGGACGATCTCATTGCCATCGCCATCATCGCCGTGTTCTACCCGGGCGAAATGCACTTCCAATACCTTGGCTTGGCTATCCTGCCGCTGCTCGCCTTCACCTGGCTGGTGCAAAAGCGCATCCGCTCCTGGTACCTTCTCCTTCCACTGGCGGCCGCCACTTGGGCGCTCGTACACGCTTCCGGCGTCCACGCCACGGTGGCCGGCGTTCTATTGGGCTTCGCCGTCCCCGTGATCCGCAGTGCGAAAAATGGTGGACCTGATGCAGGACCCGGAATGGCCGAACACTTCGAGCACCTCATGCGCCCCATCTCCGCAGGGCTTGCCGTTCCCCTCTTTGCGTTCTTCTCCGCAGGGGTTGCGCTGGGCGGACTCGCTGGCCTCAAGAGTGCCTTCACAGATACCGTCGCGATAGGCATTGTCCTGGCACTGGTGGTGGGCAAGTTCGTTGGTGTCTTTGGTGCCACCTGGCTGGTCACCAAGACGACCAAGGCGGAGCTCGACGACGGCCTCAAGTGGGTTGACGTTGCCGGACTTGCGCTATTGGCCGGGGTTGGCTTCACCGTATCCTTGCTCATTAGTGAGCTGAGCTTCGGCTCGGACGCCCCCCATTACAACCACGCCAAGGTAGCCATCCTTGCTGGTTCGGTGATCGCGGCGCTACTGGCCGCGGTGGTCCTTCGCAGCCGCAATCGGCATTACCAAAAGATCGCGTTGCTGGAGTCCGAAGATGCCGATGGTGACGGCATTCCGGATGTTTTCCAGAAGGATGAATCGGCCTCCTAGCGGCGCATTGGAGCCGCTGGATTCGCTGAATCGCCGGACGTGCGGCGCCATGCGCCTAACTTACCGAGTCTGATTCAGCGCGTCCTCGGCGGCGACCCAAGCCAGCATGGCGCACTTGACCCGTGCCGGAAATTTCGACACGCCTGAGAGCGCAGCGGCGTCGCCGAGAATCTCTTCATCGGCTTCCAACTTCCCGCGGGATCGCATCACCTCACGGAAATTACCAATCAGCGCATCCACCTCGGCACGGTCCAAGCCCACCAGCATGTCGCTGAGGATGGAGGCGGATGCCATGGAAATGGCGCAACCGTCCCCTGCCCAGTGGATGCCGGAAACCTTGTCATCGGAAGTTTCAATCCGCAGGGTGATTTCATCCCCGCACACCGGATTCAGCTGGTGGCACTGCCCCACGTTTTCGGGCAGATCGTTACCCTCGAGGTGTTCGGCCGGCAGGTCAGCGCCGCGGCGGGCCTTTGACTCCTCCAGAATGATTTGTTGGTACAGCGAATCGAGTGAGCTCATGCCTGTGTTCCGTCCACGCCAAAGTAACCGCGAATCTCGGCCACCACGGCCAAGAACGCGTCAACATCGGCGGTTGTGTTGTACAAATAAGTGCTTGCGCGGGTGGAGGCGCCCAGCCCCAGCCGTCGATGCAGCGGCTGTGCGCAGTGGTGACCCACGCGAACGGCGATGCCGGCGGCGTCAAGGTACTGGCCGACGTCGTGCGC
>JBKKBD010000249.1:0-29854 GCA_046714315.1 Specibacter sp. | reverse complement strand
CCGGAGGCGGTATCGATCCCGCGCTGCTTGGCCAGCAGCCAGGCGTGGGCCACATCGAACAGGTTGTGCCCGGCCACACCGATGTGCACGTTGTTGATGTGCTCGGAGGTCAGCGCGTAGTTCACGATGCGCTTGTAGTTGGTGTCGGAGTCCTGCTTGGTGCCCCAGGTGGCCAGCGGCCAGCCGAAGACGGAAGCCTGGACCTGTTCCATGGGCAGATTGGCGCCCTTGACGATGCGTACCTTGACAGCGGCGCCGCCCTCGGCGCGACGGGCAGCGGCCCATTCCTGCAGATCGATCATGGCGGCCAGGGTGTCCGGCAGGTAGGCCTGGAGCACGATACCGGCTTCCAGGTTCTTGAACTCGGGCTTGTCCAGGATGCGCTTGAACACCGCGATGGTCATGGTGAGGTCCTTGTACTCCTCCATGTCCAGGTTGATGAACTTGGGCTTGGCGAAGGAGTTGGCCAGCGTGTACAGCGGCGTGAGCTTCTGAACGATGTGGGTGACGGCGTCGTCAAAGGCCCACGGCGAGTGCGGCGCCACGGTGGAGGATTCCTTGATGGAGACATAGTCCACGTCGTCGCGGGCCAGCAGTTCCAGCGTTCCTTCGAGGCGGCGGGCGGCCTCGTTGTCACCCAGCACCGCCTCGCCGAGCAGGTTGATGTTCAAATCAACCCCGCCCTTGCGGATCTTGGCAATGGCGGGGCCCAGCTTGGCGTCGGTGGCGTCCACGATCAAGTGGCCCACCATTTCGCGCAGCACCTTGCGGGCAATCGGGATGACAATACCAGGCAGGATCGGGGCCATGATGCCACCGAGGCGGACGGCGCTGCGCATGTACCAGGGCAGGAAGGCGGGGACCTTGGGTGCCAGGGCAGCCAGGTTGCGGGCGGCCACGGAGAGGTCCTCGGGGCGGATGACGCCGTCAACGAAGCCCACGGTGAAGTCCAGGCCGTTGGGGTCTTTCAATACGCCAGCCAGCCGCTGGGCGGACACGTCAGCGGGGAACTTGGCGGCTTCGCCGAGCCAGTGCCGAACGAGGGCTATGGTTTCCTCGGCGAGGTCGTTGCCGGGTACCGGGATGTTCGCGGCGGTGGCCGCAGGGACGGTGCTTGTCATGATGTCTGATGCGTTCTTTTCTGCCGGTGTTCACGTTTGTACTAGGGGTCTGTTCGCCGCGTCCCCAATGACGCCGGCGGGTTTCCTTGAGTCCAGTATGGAGCTAATATTCAATAAGTAAAAGTGGTGTTTTTTGACGAATATTAGTCAGTTTTACTTAACTCTTTGGAGGGTCTTGTGCTGGACGTAAAACGCCTGCGGCTGCTGCGTGAATTGCACATCCGCGGAACCCTGGCCGATGTGGCCTTGGCCCTGCAATACAGCCCGTCGGCGGTGTCCCAGCAACTGGCCCAATTGGAGAAGGAAGCGGGCGTAAAACTGCTGCGCAAGGTGGGCCGACGGGTGCAGCTGACCGCACAAGCAGAGATCTTGGTGGCCCACACCACGGAGATCGTGGAATCTCTCGAACGGGCCGAAGCAGACATGGCCGCTTCGCTGACCACCGTGGCCGGGACGGTAAAACTAGCCGTGTTCCAATCCGCAGCCCTTGCCCTGCTGCCTGAGTTGCTCACGGCAATGTCGCAGAGCTACCCGGAGGTGCGCATCGAAATGACCCAGCGTGAACCGGAGACGGCGTTGTACGAAACATGGGCCCGCGATTTCGACATGGTTGTGGCCGAGCAATATCCGGGCCATGCCGCTCCCCGCCATCCCGAACTGGATCGCGTAGTGTTGACCACCGACGCCATCCGATTGGCAGTCCCACGCGCCGGCGTTGGCGGGACCGTGGCCCGGCTCCGCCCCGAACCGATCACACACCTCGAGGACACGGCATCACTGCCGTGGGTCATGGAACCGCGCGGGGCAGCGTCCCGGCATTGGGCCGAGCAGGCATGCAGGCAGGCGGGGTTTGAACCGGATGTGCGCTTTGAGACGGCCGATCTCCAGGCTCAGGTGCGCCTCATTGAATCCGGCCACGCCGTGGCCTTGATGCCGGATTTGATGTGGACGGGTCGTGAGCCGGCGCTGACCCTGCTCGATCTGCCCGGGTTCCCCCGGCGGACGGTGTTCACGGCGGCTCGACGGGCCAGCCGCCGTCGTCCGGCTATCTTGGCATGCCGGGAAATTCTGCAGCAGACCGCTGAAGGCTTGTCAGTGGAAATGTTCGACGCCGGCGGGCCGGGTTAGCCTGCAAGTTCCCTGAGCACGGGGCCCAGCAGGCGATACTGTGCGTCCGGGCTGAATTGCACCGCGTTACTCATCAGGACCAACTTTGGGGAGGGCCGGTGAAGCCATTCGCCCTGGACCGGAACAACCTTGACCTCCAAGTCAAAGGGTGCCGCGCGGTGGCCCAGCTCCTTTTCAAGCCTACGGACCAGTAAGGAGGGGATGGCGCTGTGTTTCTTGCCCGACAGCATGAGCTCGTCATGATAGGCCACCTTGAAAAGTTCGGCGGCGCTCTGCGCTGCCAGGAAACACCTCTGAACCGAAGCCTGGAAATCAGGGTGCCGCTCCTCAAGCAACAGCTCGTCAAGGGACCGGATCCCGCTGCGGGTGCGGACCAGCTCGGCAAACCAGTGCGCCCACTCATCGGCCAGGACAACGTCGGTCAGCGGTCCACTCACGGCGATTTGCTCCGGAATTTGGGGCACCATGGGCGGCACAAAGAAGGGTCTTGTAGTTGGCAGCGCCAAGGCATCCCGGATGTAGAGAGCGACCGAAAGTGACCAAGAGGCATCCATGCCCATCTGCCAACCGGCCCCTTGAGCAAACCTCATCATGCCCCCAATTCACCTGCCGAAGTGTTTGCTGCCACCCTACTGGGGGAAGCTCTGCTTTGCTACAGGAACGCCACCAGCTGGCACTTCGTGGGCCAGCTAGGCTGATCAAATGACTTTCGCGAACTGGCTGGACCACTTCCAACGCAATTCTGCGCTGCATCGGGAGCTGGAGTCCGAGATCGACTGGAATGCCCCCGTCCTCCTGAGCGAACGGGAGGTCAAGGCGTTTGCCCGATCATTCCAGCGCTTCGAACTCGGCGAAAGTGGCGATGGTCAGCGCCTGCGTGCCAAGGCCGCCCAGGAAGGTGATCCCATCTATCTGGCGGCGCTTGAACTGCTCGTGCAAGAGGAGCAGAAACACTCCGCACTGTTCCGCCGAGGTCTGGAGCGTATCAACGCTCCAACCCTAGATGCGCATTGGTCGGATGCAGCATTTACCGTCCTGCGCCGAATGCTCGGATTGCGCACCGAACTTGGCCTGTTCCTGATTGCGGAAACTGTGGCCATGGGCTATTTCACGGCGCTGGCGGAGCACGCGCCCGATCCCGTACTGCGCGGGATCGGCCGCCGAATCGCCACAGATGAGCAGAACCACATCCGCTTTCAGATTGACCGCCTACGGCAAGGGTTCCACCGCACGCCGGGCGCAGTGCGAGCCGTCATCGGGCTGATCTGGGGAGTTATCGCGGCCGGCGCTGCGAGTGTAATGGTCCTCGATCACGGTCAGGCCCTGCGGGCCTGCGGCCTGTCACCTGCCAAGTTCTGGTTTCAAGCAACGGGCAGGTTCCAAGGTGCGGCCAAATTGATTTTTGCTACTCCCAAGGCCGAGTCGCTAGATCCGCTCACCGCGAACGCCTGAGCAGCAGGTACCAGCCTGGAACCTACGCCAGCTCCAGCAGCTCGCCAACCTCGCAGTCGAGTACTTGGCAAACGGCGAGCAAGGTGGAGAATCGGATGGCCCTGGCCCGATCATTTTTCAGGACGGAGAGATTCACGATGCTGATATCCACCAACTCGGCGAGCCGAGTCAGGGTCATACCCCGCTCCGCCAACAGATCGTCCAGACGGCAGTGGATGCCGGTTTCTTCGTCGTCAGCCACTAGATGAGCCCCGCAGTCTCTTTCTGAATCTTGCTGCCCTGGCGGAACAGCTCAGCCAGGACCATCAGCACCAGCGCTGCGCCAATGAACCAGAAGTTGAATTCCCACGCGTAAGCCACGGACGGCAGACCGACGATGTTGTGAATGTCCGTCCAGGGAATGGTCTCCCCGGACATGCCCCAAGCGCTGGCCCCAAGGAGCTGTTCGGCTGCCATTGTTCCGCCGAAGGCCTGACAGCCCTGCCACACAAGGCCGCCGAGCAGCACCACACCGGCAAGCTGCTGGGCGCCCCGGATGAGTTGGGGCCCAAACAGGGTCTTGTTCATGACGGAGGTGCACAGTTTGATGATCACCAGCCCGGCTACCACCGCCAGGGCGGCCTGCGCCAGAACGGCACCGCTGAGCATTATGCGGGTTTGCAGGTCCAGGCCGCTGGCGCTCACGGTGGCCCAGGTGAACCCGCCCGCCTCAACCGCAGCCAGCTGCGTCTGGATCGTGACAGAGTCCGGCAATGCCGGCCAGAACTCGGCCACGGGCAGCTTAACTGTGACCGCTTCGCCCCAAAGTGTTTCGGCGGTGGAAACGAGCCCGCCTAGGGTGCACGCGGCCACATAGAGCCACGCGATGCGGCGGGTTGCCCGAACCATGGTGCCGCCGGCGAGCACCTCGGGATCCTTGACCTCCCGCGGCTCGTCGGGTTTGCGGCGCGGGGCAAACAGAATCAAGGCCACCACCGCCAGGACAACCAGCACGAGCAACCACGACCACCACGTTGAAAGAACCATTTCCTCATACCTTAACGTTGCTCGATAATAACGATAAACGTTAAGCTAGCACTTGTTTGACCACTTGGCCAGCCTCCTGTCAGGACCCCGTGGGACCATAGAAGCATGAGCTCCACAACCACCGCCGGCCCCGCCACGGTCTGCAACGCCGGCGGGCCTTACTCGCTCATGCAGACGCTGGGCATCATTGGCCGCGGCCCCGGCGACCGTACGATTCGCCTGACCCCTGGCGCCGCCTGGCTCGCCTTCAACACGCCAGATGGCCCCGCGACCCTGGGCGTCACCCAACATGGCACCGAATTGCACGTCCAGGCCTGGGGGCCCGGCGCCGAACACGCACTCACCACCGCACCTGCACTGCTCGGTACGCAGGATGACTGGTCCGCCTTTGATGCACCCAATTTCATCGAGTCACTGCCTCCTCGCATCAAGGAAGCTCGACGTCGGCACCCGGCACTGCGCCTGCCCGCCACAGGGCGCGTGGTTGATTCGCTGGTGCCGGCCATCCTTGAGCAAAAGGTCACCACCATTGAAGCCCACCGCGGGTACGCAACGCTGCTGCGAAAATTTGGCACTCAAGCCCCCGGGATGGGTGAGAATACGCAGATTCCTGCGGATTTATTGGTAGCCCCGACACCTCAACAATGGGCGACTATCCCGTCGTGGGAATGGCACAAGGCTGGCGTTGGACCACAGCGTTCGGCGACGGTGATGCGGATGCTTCGTTCGGCGTCGGCCTTGGAACGTTTAGGGAAACTGCCCGCTGCGGATGCTGGCTCAAAGCTGCAAAGCATTCCCGGCATCGGTGCGTGGACCGCTGCGGAGGTTACCCAACGGACGCATGGGGACCCTGATCAAGTGGCTGTGGGCGATTACCACCTAGCCGCCTATGTTGGCTGGGCGCTGACGGGCAAGCCCGTGGATGATGCGGGCATGCTGGAACTGCTTGAGCCGTGGCGCGGGCACCGGCAGCGGGTGGTGCGGATGCTGTATCTGAGCGGCTTCCGCAAGCCGTCATTCGGGCCGCGGATGAGCATCCAGGACCACCGCGGGCACTAATTCCGGAGTCGGTCCTGCCGCTGCCGCGGATTCAACACATAATGGAGACGTTCACCATTGGCAGCGCAGTCCGGCCGGGACGCACCAATGACCCAATCACAGAAGCGGATCCACATGTTCCTCGGTATTGATTTAGGCACCGGAAGCAGCAAAGCTGTCCTGACAAATCTGGATGGCTCAATTGTGGATACGGCCACCATCTCCCACCAGGTGTCCCTCCCCCGTCCCGCGTGGGCGGAATTCGATGCGGAAAACACGTGGTGGGCGGAGGTCATTGGCCTGTGCAGCGATCTGTTCGCCAGGAACGATCCAACCACTGTAACTGGGGTCTCCATCAGCGGGATGGGGCCTTGTCTGGTGGTCACCGATGCCGACTACACGCCACTTCGGCCGGCGATTCTCTACGGTGTTGACACCCGTGCGGAACAGCAGATCGAGGATCTGAACCGGGAATTTGGCGAGGATGCCATGTACGCCACCGGCGGCAAGGTTCTGTCGTCTCAGGCGGTGGGGCCCAAGTTCCGCTGGCTTGCGGATGAGGAGCCCGAAATCTTCGCCGCCGCCCGCTACTGGTTCAGCTGCAGCTCTTTTCTGACCGCCAAGCTCACGGGCGAATACATCCTTGACCACCACACAGCAAGCCAGTGCGACCCGCTGTACGACATCCACCGGCAGGACTGGATTCCCGAGCACGCGGACGCCATCGCAAGGCACATCCCCATGCCGCGACTGGCATGGTCAACTGACATCGTTGGCACCGTCACCACCTCCGCTTCCGCATTGACGGGCATCCCGGCAGGGACGCCCGTCTGCGCCGGCACGGTCGACGCCTGGGCGGAGGGTTTCAGTGCAGGCGTCCGCCAGCCCGGCGACCTCATGCTGATGTACGGCTCCACCATGTTCTTCGTACAGGTGCTGGCCGATTTTCACTCGCACCGCCAACTGTGGACCACCGCGGGAGTGGAACGGGGAACGCTGACCCTCGCAGGGGGAATGTCGACATCCGGAAGCCTCATCACCTGGCTGGCACACTTGTTCGGCGACGTCCCCATGGAAACGCTGATGGCGGAGGCACTTACTGCCGGCCCCGGCGCCGACGGCCTGCTGGTGTTGCCTTATTTCGCAGGCGAACGCTCGCCGATCCTTGACCCCGACGCCCGGGGCACGATCATCGGACTGACCCTCCGCCATGGCCGTGGGCACCTGGTCAGGGCCGCCCTGGAGGGGATCTGCTTCGGCCTGCGCCAGAGCTTGGAGCTTTTTGAAAGTTCTGGTCAGCCCATCCAGCGGATCCTTGCCGTGGGCGGCGGCACCCAGGGGACACTCTGGACACAACTGGTCAGCGACATTCTGGGGCGCACCCAAATCATCCCCGAACAAACAATTGGCGCCAGTTACGGGAACGCGCTCATGGCCGCGATTGCTACCGGGGCAGTCCCGCCGGGG
This sequence comes from Specibacter sp., assembly GCA_046714315.1. Lineage (GTDB taxonomy): Bacteria > Actinomycetota > Actinomycetes > Actinomycetales > Micrococcaceae > Specibacter. The sequence continues at coordinate 22,622 of JBKKBD010000249.1, read as the reverse complement.
ACCGATTGGACGCGCATGGCACGCATGGTGGAGCCTGATCCGGAATCGGCAGAACAATATGACATCTTGTATGACAAGTACTGCCAGCTGTATCCGGCCACCGTCGGGCATATGCACGCCCTAGCCAAAATCCAGCGGGGCGACGCCTGAAACACTGGCTGCTTCCGGGCCGGGCCTAAGCTGCAGCCGAGTGAACGACGTCGAGAATGGCCTTGGCCGTCTGAACGTCGGTAACCAGGCGCCGGAAGCACTTGGTGTTGGCCCCGCCAATGATGCTTCGGACCTTCTCCATGCCCACCGCGATGCCAACGGCACAGGGAATCGAACGTAGCAGGGCCGGGGGCGTGGTGATCATGTTCCCACTGCCCGGAAAGTGTATTTCCGCCCCGTCGGCGTCAAAGAAGTTCAGGCAGATATCTCCGGCCGCCCGGGACAGCGAGTCGTCGTCCTTGGGGATGAAACGGGAGATCGAGCTTCGCGTGGTCGGCGGGGCGCCGATGCCCAACAAGGCCCCTTTCGCCGACTCCCACAGCCGCTGGATCCGCTGAAAGTCGGGGTCGTGCTGGAGCAGCGCAAACATTTCCGGAGACGGCAGCGCCTGGGTCCATAGGAAGGCCGGGCGGGCACCTGTCTGCTCAGCAATCGAACGTGCAATCTCGTTGGTCTGGTACCAAGGCTCGGGCTCCGTCTGCCCGCCAACGGTGGGGACAACGATCACTCCGGGCAATTTGGGCAGCGTCGCCCCTGCCAGCTCGTAAATAGTTCGGCCGGACGAGGCCAACAAGATGTCCCCGGGCGCCAATTCCATGTCCCTGATGGCTTCGCCCACCACGGAGGCAAGGCCCGCACCCAACCGGCCGGACTGGTCGGCGTCGGCGAGGTAGACCTTTTCCAGTCCCAGGGCTTCGGCCAGCTCTGCAGCCAGCGAGTCCGTCACGGCCATTGACGGGTGTACAACCTCGATTTTGACCATGCCAATACGCCGCGCTTCTGTCAGCAACCTGCTGACAGTGGGGCGGGAAACCTTCATGCTTTCAGCAATTTGGGCTTGATTCACATCTTCCAGGTAGTACATGCGCGCGGCCTGATACAGCGTTTCCACCGGAAACCTACTCAAGTTGCCGCCTTCTGCGGCGGCCGTTTCAGTCGGCAATTGCACGTTCTCCCCTGGTTTATTTCAAGGCCCACTCCCGGGCGGGACTGTCTTCATGGTAGCCCGAAACAGGGTTCCCGTGAACATAATTTCTCAATTTCTCCATTCAGAAATTATGTTCTTGACATTTGTTCACTGCGACTCCACACTTGAATCATTGAGCTAGATCACACTTCCACTGGAGGAAACAATGACCATCACCGCTGCTGAAACTGTTGCCACATCCGCCGTCATACCGGCAACCATGCAGGCCGTCGTAGTCCATGGACCCGAAAATTACGTGATGGAAACCCTGCCGGTTCCCGTCCCGGGCCTGGGTGAGCTGCTGATCAAGGTTGAGGCGGTCGGCGTCTGCGCCAGTGACCTCAAGTGCTACCACGGTGCACCTAAGTTCTGGGGCGACGAGAACCGCCCCGCATGGGCACAGGCCGGCGTCACCCCGGGACACGAGTTCGTTGGAACCGTTGTTCTCGGCGACGAGAAGGGCCTTGCACACCACGGCCTGGAAGTGGGCGACCGGATTGCCTGCGAGCAGATCGTTCCCTGTGGCGAATGCCGCTACTGCGTCCGTGGCCAGTACTGGATGTGCGGCCCCCACGACATGTTCGGCTTCCGCAACTACAACGGCGCAATGGCCGAATACGTACTGGTCCCCATCAAGGCACTGACACACAAGGTCTCCCACGATCTGGCACCGGCCCACGCAGCCTTCGCCGAACCGCTCTCCTGCTCACTGCATGCAGTGGAACGCGCAGAGATCAAGTTCAACGACGTCGTCGTCATCGCAGGTTGCGGCCCGATCGGCCTAGGCATGGTTGCCGGCGCCAAGGCCAAGAACCCCATGAAGGTCATTGCCCTGGACATGTCAGATGACAAGCTCGACCTGGCCACCAAGTGCGGCGCCGACATGGTCATCAACGTAGGCCGTGAAGATGCCGTCCAGATCATCAAGGACCTGACGGACGGTTACGGAGCCGACGTGTACATCGAAGGAACGGGCCACCCCTCTGCTGTTGGTCAGGGCCTGAACCTGTTGGCCAAGCTCGGCACCTATGTTGAGTACTCGGTCTTCGGCTCGGATGTGACCGTTGACTGGTCGATCATCAGCGACGACAAGGAACTCGACGTCCGCGGAGCCCACCTCGGCCCGCACTGCTGGCCCGCCGCCATCAAGATGATCGAATCAGGCATCCTGCCCCTCGATGAAATCTGCACCGACCAGTTCCCCTTGGACAAGTTCCAGGAAGCACTGGACCTCGTCGGCGACACCGCAGGCGCCTCCGTGAAGGTCTCCATCGTCCCCGGTTCCGCGAAGTAACCTTCCCGCAAAACACAGCAACCAAACCCATCCGCTCACAAAAACAAAGGCGTTTTACACAATGACTTCATTCACTCGCACGCCGGAAAAGGCGCCGGACACCTGGCTCGATCGGATCGGCATCCCGCAATCGCTGCGCTGGGGGTTCATTGCAGTCCTAGTCTTCATGACAGGCAACGGTGTCGAATCCAACTTCATCTCCCCGCACATGGCCGAGGCGCTCGGCAGCCAGGCTGCGCTGGTTCCCACCATCATCACCCTGTACGGGGTGGCTGTCATGGTTGCGTCCTACCTTTCAGGTGCCTTGTCGGACCTGGTTGGGCCGCGCAAGGTCATGGCGCTGGGCTTCGTGCTCTGGGTGGTCTTTGAAGTTCTGTTCCTGCTGAGCCTGGGCACCGGCTCAGCAGTGGCAATCTTCGCCAGTTACTTCTTCCGCGGCCTGGGCTATCCCCTGTTCGCCTTCGCCTTTCTGGTGTGGGTCAACAAGGTGGTGCCTGTCAAGCGCAAGGGCACCGCCGTCGGCTGGTTCTATGTCATGTTCACAGGCGGCCTGCCCACCTTTGGCTCACTATTTGCACTGTTCGCCATCCCCGGCTTCGGCGGCGGCGCCTCAGGCGAAACCAAGACCCTGTGGGCCTCGATCGCCCTGGTGACTATCGGCTTTGCCATCGTTTGGTTCGGTGTGAAGGAGCCCGAAGGATCCAAGCGCCAGGCCCCGGCCAATGAGTCCACAGCCCAGGTCCTCACCGGCGGTATCCGTCTGCTGGCCAGCGAGCCACGTGTCCTTGCAGGCTTTGTGATCCGCCTGATCAACACCGCACCGCAGTACGGCATGTTCGTCATCCTGCCCGCCGTCATCGGCGGTCAGCTCGGCTGGTCGCAAACCCAGTGGCTAATGATGACAGTGATCGTGTATGCCTCAAACATCTCCTTCAACGCCATCTTTGGCGCCATCGGAGATAAGTGGGGATGGCTGCGCACTGTCCGCTGGTTCGGCATCGCAGGTTCCGCACTGGGCCTGCTCGCCTGGTGGTACGTGCCGCACATTGTGGCACCGGGCTCCGACTGGGGCTACTGGCTGTCAGTCCTTGCCGGCGTCGTCTTCGGCATCCTGCTGGCCGGCTTCGTGCCCATGGGTGCGATCATGCCGGCACTCAGCCCCCGCCACCAAGGTGCGGCCATGGCCATGTACACCACCGCTGCCGGAGGTGCCGCCTTCCTTGGCGCCGCCGTCGTCGCGATCGTACTGCCCTGGGGTGGGAACGCCGGCGTGGTCTGGGCCTTCGTTGCCCTGTACGCCGTGGCCTTCGCCCTGACCAATTTCCTTAAGGTGCCCGACGACTCTTCCCGCGGCCACCAACACTGATAACACCCTTCGATAAAAAACCCTGGAGCAGCAATGACCAAGATATTCAATTCACCAGCAGATTTTTCGGATGACCAGTTTGACGGCTTCCTTGACATCTACGCGGACCGCCTGCGTGGCGTAGCCGGCGGCGCCGTGGCGCTTCGTACCGGCGGGCCGCAGGTGGCTGTGGTCATTGGTGGCGGCTCCGGTCACTACCCGGCATTCGCCGGGCTTGTGGGCACCGGCTTCGCCACGGGCGCCGTCGTGGGAAACATCTTCACCTCCCCGTCGGCGGCCCAGGTGTACTCGGTGGCCAAGGCCGCCAATCAGGGACGTGGCGTGGTGCTTAGCTTCGGTAACTACGCCGGTGACAACATGAACTTCGGCATTGCGGCCGAGCGCCTCCGCAAGGAAGGCATCGATACCCGCGTTGTGGTTGTCACCGACGACATCGCCTCCTCCGAAGACGAAGAAAAGCGCCGCGGAATTGCCGGCGACTTCACCGTCTTCAAGGTCATGGGTGCTGCGGCTGCCGCGGGCCTGGACCTCGACGGCGTGGAAGCCGCCGGCCGCTCGGCCAACGCAGCCACCCGCACCCTGGGAGTTGCCTTCTCCGGCTGCACCATGCCCGGCGCTGAGAAGCCGCTCTTTGAGGTTCCGGATGGACATCTTGGCCTTGGGCTGGGCATCCACGGGGAACCCGGCATCAGCGACGAGGCGATGCCCACGGCATCCTCCTTGGCGGACATGCTTGTCGACAAGCTCCTTGTTTCAGCGCCCGTCGGTGCTGGCAACAAGGTCGGCGTGATCCTCAACGGTCTGGGCACCACGAAATACGAGGAACTGTTCCTGCTGTGGGGCCCTGTTTCCAAGCGCCTGCGCGACGCCGACCTGGAACTGGTGGATGTTGAAGTGGGTGAACTGGTGACAAGCCTTGACATGGGCGGCACCTCGCTGACGCTCATGTGGCTCGACGAGGAATTGGAAGCGTTCTGGAAGGCCGACGCCTACACTCCCGCCTACCGCAAGCAGGCAGCCCCCATCGCCGCACTGGAGAGCTTCGGCCAGGACGGTGCCGAGGTAGAGCAGGAAGCCGTTGCGGCCCCTGACTTCTCCGACGCATCGGCACAACTTGCAGCTTCGGTGGTGGTTGGGCTGGAAATCATGGCCGCCACCCTTCACCAGCACGAACAGCGCCTGGGTGAAATTGACGCCGTGGCGGGCGACGGCGACCACGGTCGCGGCATGGTCAAGGGCATCGATGCGGCACTCCAGGCCGCAACGTCGGCGTCCGACGGCGGCGCAGGTGCTGCCTGGGTGCTACAGCGCGCAGGGCAGGCCTGGGCCGAGAAAGCCGGTGGAACGTCGGGCGTGCTGTGGGGTGCGGCCCTGGAAGCCGCCGGAACCTCGCTGGAAAATGACCGCCTCCACTACAGCCCAAGTGACTACGTTGCAGCGGCACATGCCTTTGCCGACGCCATCCTGGAGCTTGGCCGCGCCACTATCGGCGACAAGACTCTTGTAGATGCCATGCTGCCCTTCACCCAGTCGCTGGCGGACTCTGTGGCCGGCGGCCGGGACTTCACCGGCGCATGGCAGGGCGCTGCCGCAGTTGCCACCGAACAGGCCACCGCCACCGCTGCCCTGAGCCCCAAACTGGGACGCGCCCGCCCGCTCGCCGCGAAGTCCATCGGCACCCCGGACGCCGGGGCCACCTCACTGGCGTTGCTGGTCACAGCATTGGCCGAACTGCCTACGGGCGCCCAGCCGGCTTAATCCCCATCACCTCCACACTTAAAGGAACTCACCATGAACAAGAACTTGCGAGTTGTCATCGGCTGCGATGAGGCCGGCGTCGAATACAAGGAAATCCTCAAGAAGGACCTGGCTGCCAACGGCCTGGTCGCCGAAATCATCGATGTGGGCGTGGGTGCCAACGAAAAAGCGGCCTACCCCCACATCGCCGTCAACGCCGCGAAACTTGTTGCCGACGGATCTGCAGACCGGGCCATCTTGTTTTGTGGCACCGGCCTTGGCGTTGCCATTGCAGCCAACAAGGTCAAGGGCATCCGAGCCGTCACAGCCCACGATTCCTTCTCCGTGGAGCGCTCCGTTCTGAGCAACAACGCACAGGTCCTGTGCATGGGCCAGCGGGTCATCGGTGTGGAGCTTGCCCGCCGGCTGGCCGGCGAATGGTTGGAGTACGCCTTTGACGAGGGCAGTGCCTCGGCCGAAAAGGTCGACGCCATCTGCGGTTACGAGGAGTAGTCATGGGAAGCGAATTTTCGGGCCGGACAGTTGTTGTCACGGGAGCGGCCAGCGGAATCGGCAACTCCGTTGCACGCTACTTTGCCGACCGCGGCGCCCGTGTGTTCGGCGTCGACCTCAATGATTCCGTTCACACGGAGATGGCAAAGTTCCCCGGCGGCGGGCATCAGGGCATCGCCAAGGACCTGACTGCACCCGGCGCCAGTGGCGAGATCGTTGACCAGGTGGTGGCCGCGGCGGGCAGGGTGGACATCCTGGTGAACTCTGCCGGCATTGTCCTGCTGGACAAGGCGCTTGAGTTGAGCGAACAAAAATGGGAAGCCACGCTCGCAGTGAACCTGAGCGCCAGTTTCAAGATGGCACAGGCCGCCGGCAAGGTCATGACCCAGGCCGGCTTCGGCCGAATCATCAACCTCGCCTCGCAGGCCAGTGTGATCGGTTTGGACGAACACGTTGCGTACTGCGCCAGCAAAGCCGGAATCGTGGGCATGACCAAGGTCCTCTCGATGGAATGGGCGCCGCATGGAGTCACCGTCAACGCGGTGTCCCCCACCGTCGTCGAGACTCCGCTCGGGAAGCTGGCCTGGGCGGGCGAGAAAGGCGAGGCGCTGAAGAAGCAGATTCCTACGGGCCGGTTTGCGCAGCCGGAGGAAGTGGCCTCGCTGATCGCCTACTTGGCGGGCGAAGACGCGGGCATGATCACCGGCGAGAACATCTTGATCGACGGCGGATACTCCAGCATTTAGTTGTACCCGGCCCGAGCTTTCCCAAGGCAGATCCCACAGAGCGGAACTGCTTCCCTTCCCGCCGTCCGTATCGCCTAGGCTTGATCCATGAGCGAGATCATCAACCTACAGGCCACATTCATCCCCAATGAGGGCGAATTCTTCCGCGTGAAGCTCGCACTCGACATCGCCGTAGAGCAGGTCGTTGAAGAGACCGGCTGCATCCAGTATGAAATCACCGAGGAATCGGAAGAAAAGATCGTACTGACTGAACAGTGGGCCTCGGAGGAAGACCTGGACAAGCACAACAAGGGCATCGCCGTACAGGATCTCAACGAGTCCCTGAGCGCCCTCTTGGCAGAACCCGTCAAACTGGACCGGCTCTAAGAACCCAGAGATTGAACAGTTATGGCCCCCAAAACGTTGAGTTTTGGGGGCCATAACTGGTTAAGTTCTTGAAGTTACTCGGCAACCGGGCTTTCGGCCTGCTTGGCGGCGACGGCGGCGTGGACCTCGGTCATATCCAGGGCCTTGACGGCGTCAATGACCGATTCAAGCTGGGTTCCGTTCAGTGCGCCGGGCTGGGCAAAGACCAAAACCTTTTCGCGAAACGCCATCAGAGTGGGGATTGAGGTGATGTTGGCCTCTGCGGCAAGTTGCTGCTGGGCTTCGGTATCAACCTTCCCAAACACGACGTCGTCGTGCTTCTCCGAGGCAGCCTCAAAGGTGGGTGCAAAGCGCACGCAGGGCTGGCACCAGGAGGCCCAAAAATCAACGATCACAATGTCGTTGTCCTCGATGGTGGTGCCAAAGGATTCGGTGGTGATTTCAACTGTAGCCATACTCCTACGGTACGTGACAGCCGTGAACCGTGGCCAGCCATTTCGCCCAGCGCGTGAGCGGGAATAATTGGCAGGCGTTGGTGCATGAGCTCGCGCAGGCAACTGTTTAACGGGATTTTGGGCGGAAAGTCACACCGAGTTCACAGCCGGTTCACCTGGTCAGCGCATGATGGCGGTGTTGACTCGATTTAAGGAAGCAGCGATGACTTTCACACAAGGAGAACCCATGACCCGCCGAATTCACCACCGCACTTTTATCAACCCCGACAACAACGAGGTCTGGCCGGTCATGGCCAAGGACGCGCCCGTGGCTCTGGTCAATGAGCGCGGTTGGCGTTTGGAGGGTCGCGTGGAGACACAGTCCCACGACCGCCAATGCCTGTGGATTCAGCTCAACTCCGGCATGGGCCGCCAGCTAATCCACCACCAAGACGGTTTCGTGCTGGACCAAGACGCTTCGTAACAGACAGCTCACGGCCGATCCCTGAGCCTGCGATCGAGCGTGAGCCGTTGGTGCGAATGTCAGACCTTGGACTTCCGGTAGCCGGCCTGCTTCGCTGCGGTCTCCGTAGCGAAGCAGATCTCCGGTGTCGTCTTTAGATAGAAACGCTGGCCCTTCAGATGGTAGATCTTGCTCGGCGCGTTGCCCTTGATGGGAGCCCAAGCCGGGCAATTCCACTTGCTCGCAGGTTTTGACGAAGTGGGCTTAGGCGCGGGCACCACCTTGACATACTTCTGCGCGCCCGCTGCGGCAACCACTGCACCTTGCTTGGCCCACCGGATGGACCATTTACCTGAAACCGATGCCACGAAAGTGGTCTTGAAGTATCCCGTTGAATTGCTCTTAAATGTGCGGACGGCCTTGTTGGCGGCATTCCCGTCAGCATCAAAATAGACCGTGCCAGTCAAGACGCTCGTGTTAACCCAAGCCTTGCCCGAAAGCCTCTGGGCTTGGGCCGCGACGGTGATGGTTTTGCCCTTGACAACTGTGGCCGGTCCAGCCGAGAAGCTGGCGACCCGCCCCGCTGACGATGCGGCCTGCGCCGGAGCCGGGATGCTGCTCAGGGGAACAACTAGGGCTAAGGTGGCCAAGCCAATAACCAAGCGGCGGCGAAGGCCACCGGTTGATGCGCGCAAAGACAGAATCATGTCACTCTCTCGGTGTTGGCCCAAGTGGTCAGGGCAGAATACTTAGGCCCAACTATGCCATCTGATCCCGATATTACTTGAACGTTACAGCTCTCACACTCAAGGTCAGTCCTCGGGGCCAATCATCGAGACGAACTCACGTGCCTCGTCCTCGCCGATGTCCGCGTGGCTGCGCAAGAGGCTCGCGGCGCCGTCGTAATTTCCGGACTGGGCCAGGTCACGGATCTGTCGGAAAATCTGTTCGTTCAGGCGGGTACTGGCCACCTCGCGAACGTCCCCTCCTTGGGAAACGATGGCACGGTAGCGGTAAAGACTGGGCGAGGCGCTCTGCGCAGCCGGTACGTCACCTTCCGGCAGTTCCGGGGCGGGTGCCGCATTCATGATGTCCTCAACCGTGAGCGGCCCTTCCTTGATGGCCGGGGCCGGAGCCTTCTCTGGCGTGGGCTGCGGGAACTGGGCAAGCGCCGCAACAGCTGCCGCCGAGTCGCCAAGGCTCATGCGCGTGGCCGTGCGGTATTCCTTCACTGCGTTGAGCACCTGACGCTGGGCAATCATGGAGTAGACGCGTCGGTGCGTTTCGGGGTTCAACCGCGCACTGGCAGCTTCGGCATTTTCCCGGGTAATTTCACGTGCACCCTTGGACGACTTACGTCCTCCTCGGTCTACGCCTAGGTCAGTTTCCTGCGCGGACCGGCCGCGCCGCCTCATCAACTTGGATCCAATAATCACGGCAAAGACGATGACCAGCACAATAACCAGGGGCACGACGTATTCCATGCCTTAACTGTAGTTCGCCGCGGGGCGCCACAAACACTCGGGCAAGAAAAAACCCGGAACCAAAGCACTAGGTGCTTGGTCCCGGGTTTCCCTGGTGGCAGATACTGGATTCGAACCAGTGAAGGCGTTGCCAGCTGATTTACAGTCAGCCCCCTTTGGCCGCTCGGGTAATCTGCCATGGCCTGCCATTCCCAATTACATCGGGTCTGGCTTGTGCCCCCACGAAGTGGAAGCACTAAAACAATACAAGGTATTTGCCCAATAATCGAATCGAGATCCCTCACTGTCCAAAAAAGTTCCGAAAACCGCCAAAAACCTGCCCTCGGCGACCCTCAAGGAGCCCGATGACTACACGTCTTCCTGAATCCTCTTGACCAATTGCCGTTGCAGGAACGCGGCCTGCTCAGCAGTGACCTGGTGCAAAGCCACAGCCCGGGCCAGATCTTCCTGGATGCCGGCGATCCGGCTCGACGCGGAGTTTGGCGGCGAGCCGATAATGCTGGCCGGATCAAGGGTCGACGCCGAGGCTCCGGCAAGTCCCGGGCCGGCCAGAACCGCAGCAGCCGCCAGCGTGACGGCAGCCATGGTGGTTCCTACGGTCTTCTTGCCAGCCCGCTTCTTGCCAACCGGCTTGCGGGTGGCAGATATGGGTTGCGTGTTTTCTTCCGTGGTCATTTGTCCTCCTGATGCTGGCGGTCTCATCACCAACAACTCTGCCCCGCTCAAATGTATGCCCGCCTGCGGAATCCTTTGAAGAGTCTGTGAGCACATCTTCGGCCCTCGAGGGCGTGGACCCCCACTTTGGGTCGCTCGGGCGCTAAGCTTGGTGGCAAATCAACCATTATTTTTTGTGAACACTTGGAGGAAAACATGGCTAGTGAGTCAACGTTTGACGTCGTCAGCAAGGTCGACAAGCAGGAGGTCGCCAACGCTCTGCACCAGGCCCAGAAGGAAGTAGTCCAGCGCTACGACTTCAAGGGTGTCGGTGCCGAGATCGATTTCAGCGGCGAGAAGATCCTACTCAAGGCCAATTCCGAGGAACGCGTCATGGCCATCATGGACGTCTTCGAATCCAAGCTGATCAAGCGCGGCATCTCCTTGAAGTCCTTGGACGCCGGTGAGCCCTTCGCCTCGGGCAAGGAATACCGTCTGGAAGCCGAGATCGTTGAAGGCATTGCTCAGGACATCGCGAAGAAGATCAACAAGTTGATCCGCGACGAGGGCCCCAAGGGTGTGAAGTCAACCATCCAGGGTGACGAACTGCGCGTCAGTTCCAAGAGCCGCGACGACCTCCAAGAAGTCATGGGTCTGCTGCGCAAGTTTGAGGAAGCGGACCTGCAGTTCGTCAACATGCGTTAATTACTTCTCCCCCAGCAACGCCAAAAAGCGCTTGCCACTGAATCGCACCCGAATATGGTGCAGCATTCAGCTGGCAGGCGCTTTTTGCTATTGCCCACAACACCCTCCGGGGCATAGTCTTCCCTTGCCTGTAGAAACATGCCTATAGAAACGTGCCCATAGAAGCATCTGCCGCAATTGAGCTAAAGTTTGGAGCCGCAATGAACCCTCAGGGAATTCCCGCAGGAGCACCATGCTGGATCGATTTAATGACCTCCGATATGGCTAGGTCGCAAGAGTTTTACACCGCATTGTTTGGCTGGAGCTATGAGGTGGGGGATGCGGAAAAGTACGGTGGCTACACCATGGCTTTCAAGGACGGCAAAACCGTCGCCGGTCTCATGCAGAGCCAGGAGGACGGTGACGGTTACCCGGATATGTGGTCCACCTACCTCCGCGTGGACAACATCGAGTCAACAATGGACGCGGCAAAGAACGCCGGAGCCATCCCCTACATGGAGCCCATGGACGTTCCCGAGCAGGGCAAGATGGCCATGATCGGCGATCCCGGCGGAGCCTCCATCGGCATGTGGGAATTCGGTGGCCATACGGGCTTTCAGGCCCACGAGGAATCGGGTGCGGCCGCCTGGCATGAGCTCCACAGCAAGGACTACACCGCCGCCGTCGACTTCTACAAAGACGTTTTTGGCCTGCAAACCTCGGTCATGAGCGACTCCCCCGAGTTCCGCTACACGAACCTCGTAGATGGCGAGAAGGAATTGGCCGGCATCATGGACGCTTCGGCGTTCCTCCCCGATGAGGTCCCCTCCAGCTGGCAGGTCTACTTCCAGACGGACGACGTCGACGCCACCATCGCCAAGGCCCTCACCCTGGGTGCCACGATCATCAACGCCGCCGAGGATTCCCCTTACGGGCGGATTGCCGGGCTCACCGATTGCACGGGCGCCATGTTCAAGCTGGTGCAGCCGCTGGCGTAGCTTTGGCGAAATTGCCTGCGGGTGGGGCTCTAGCCCCGCCCGCAGGCAATTTCGGTCTCAGCTTCCGGGTTCAACCAATCCGGTGTCATAGGCCAGGACCACGGCCTGGACGCGATCGCGCAGTTCCAACTTCGCCAGGATCTTGCTGACATGTGTCTTGACCGTTTGCTGGGCAATGAAAAGCAGGGCAGCAATTTCCTGATTCGAGTGGCCCCTGCCAATCAATGTCATGACCTCGAGCTCACGCTCGGTGAGCCCTGCAAGCCGATCACGCGAAAGCGCGGGCCGGGCCCTGGAGACCGCAAATTGCTCGATCATGCGCTTGGTCACCGAAGGCGCAAGGAGCGCGTCTCCCGAGGCCACGATCCGGACGGCGGCCACCAATTCATCCGCCAACGCATCCTTGAGTAAAAATCCACTCGCGCCGATTCGAAGGGCGTCGTAGACATAGTCGTCCACGTCAAAGGTTGTCAGCATCAGCACGTGCGTCGTCTCAGCATCGGAGGTCTCCGCCAGGATCCGCCGGGCCGCCTCCAAACCATCCATGACGGGCATCCGCACGTCCATCAACACCACGTCGGGATGGTGAACGGCGGACAGTTCCACAGCGATGGCACCGTTCTCAGCCTGGCCCACCACTTCGATGTCATCCTGGGCGCCAAGCAGCGCAGCGAAACCTTCTCTCACCATGGCCTGGTCGTCGACGACTAGCACTCGAATGCTCATGGCTGGGCACGTCCCTCGTTGTTGTTTTTCGTTTTTCCGGCTCTGCTGTTGTTGGCACCCAGGGGAAGCCGGGCCGTGACCGAGAATCCACCGTCGGGCGTTGGAACACAAGTCACCGAGCCGCCCACAATGGCCGCACGCTCGCGCATTCCAATCAGTCCCTGTCCCACGTGTGAACCCTTGTCCAACTGGGCCATCAGCGCTCCTACATCGGAACTGGAGTTGACTACTTGAACACGCAGGCAGCCGCCGGAAACCTCGAAATCCACGTGCACGGTAGCCCCCGGCGCATGCCTAATGACATTGCTCAGGGCCTCCTGCACAATGCGGTAGGCGGTCAAGGCGATCACCTCACCAATGTCATGATGTTCGATGCCGGACAGGTCGGGTTCCGGGATATGTATCCCCGCCGAACAGGCCGAGGCAAAGAGCTGCGGCAGGTCTGCAAGGGTGGGTTGAGGTCCCAGCTGGGGGCCCGCCTCGGAATTACGCAGGGAGCCGAGCATGCTGCGCATTTCGGTCATGGCGCGCCGGGAGTTTGCGGCAATGTCATCAAATTCTTTTTTTATCTCCTCGTTGAGCCCGGGATGACGGTAGGTGGCGGTGGTGGCTTGCACCACCACGATGGACATTCCATGGGCCACCACATCATGGAGCTCACGGGCGATGCGGGCCCGTTCCTCCGCCAACCGACGTCTGGACTGCTCCTCGGCACTGACCGAGCGTTCAGCAGCAAGTTCCGTGCGCATATGCTGCCACTGTTGGGCCACCACCGCCGCCACCATGAGCCCGCCCGAAACCGCCGCGAAAATAACGACGTTGTTCTGGGCGCCTTCGGTCTGCCCGTGGGGCATGGTCACGTAATTCAGGGAAACGCCCACAATGAGGCTGGCGAGCCATGCTGCGGCCGGGACCATCCAATGAGCCCGCAACCCGGCCACACAGATCACCATGACCTGGGTGATGATGGCAACCACGCTGAAGGGCATCGGCGCTGCACCGACAGGGTCTGAGACCAGCGGCAACACGGCCATCGGAATCAGGGAGGCAATGACGCCGGCCGTTGGGCGCGCGGCCGTCAGCCCCAGTGAAGCCGCATGGAGAATGGCCAATCCGAGAGCAAACGGCAGGGCCATGTTGTACAGGCTCATATTCAGCGGTGCTCCAACGGCAAGGAGCGCGATGCAACCAGCGGCCGTGCCCAGCCACACCCAACTAATTCCCTTCATCCGCCACAAATTCACGGTACTGAAGGGCGTCGAGGTGGGGGCGTGTGCGGAGGCTGCGGTGCCCGGTGAGGTCTCCGATGTGCCTGAGCGTTGGCGGTTCTTAATGATCTTGAGCCCCGCTGGCACCGGCGCGGGGGGCGGAGTCCGCATCCGTGGTGATTTCCGCCATGGGCCCATCGGCATCCAACCCGTCCAGCCCACCGGCAGGGGAACCCTGCCATGATTTTATGTGCCATCCACCGGGGGCGCTGTTGCCTGTGGGCTCGCCGTCGAGGGTCACGATTCCGGTGTTGGAGAGGTCGTGGTATTTGGCGTCCGACCAGTCGATGTTGATCCCACGGTGACCGGCCCAGAACCGGATCATGGCACCGTGACTGACCATAGCCACGGTTTCGTGGGAGGCGGCTTCCTCGACCACGGAGTCAAAGCGCTCCAGCACCTCATAGCCGCTATCGGCACCAGGCATCCGTACGGATAGGTCCCCGCCGAGCCACGACTTCACGGCATGGAGATACGCCTCGATCGAGGGCAGGTCGCCCTTCATTTCGAGGCTGCCTGCGCTGATCTCTCGCAAACCATCCCGCATCAGCGGCTCGAGTTCACGATCGGCGGCAAGCGGCGCAGCAGTCAAGGCCGTGCGGGTCAGGTTCGAGATGTAGAGCGCACTAATGTCTTGGCCGGCCAGAGCCTCGGGGACGGCCGCCGCCTGCAGCTCCCCCAAAGGCGTCAACCCTGGCCCAGGAATGGCGGTGTCCAGAAGACTGCGCACATTGTTCGGTGTTTGTCCGTGCCTGATCAAGATGAGTCGCATGATTCCATTCTGTACCACTGAGCCGATCCGTGGGGTCGCCGGGACGGCCGCGCCTCGGCGACACAGATTTTACCGGCCCAATGGGCTAACGTTTTGTGCAACCGGTGTGGTTGACGGCTGTCTGTCGCCGCCCGGATCCCCTGTTCCACGCACGTCAGGAAGCCCATGCAACGCACCGAAGCACTTCCCGCCAACTATCTCGCTGCCTTTGGTGAACAGCCCGGATACCTGAACTTCGCCAGCTTTGGGCCGCCTTCACAGCCAGTCCTGGCGACCGCCGCAGCACTGATGGCCGAGGCCGCCGAGGGTGCAGTGGGGGTCAGCGATCGCCTTCACGGCGAAGATGCACGGGCGCGTGCTGCCTTTTCCCGGCTGACTGGGTTTGCTCTGGAAAACATCAGCCTCATACCGGCTACGTCCTACGGGTTGTTCCAACTTGCCTTTGGTGTGAAGGGGAAAGTCCTGGTGAGTGCCGGCGAGTTCCCGGCCAACACGTATCCGTGGCTGCGAGCGCAGCAGGCCGGTCTGAATGAGGCGTCCGTCATGGGCTCGAGCATGACCTTTGTGACACCCGAGTTGGTGGCCAAGGAGCTCACCGCCGATGTTACGGCCGTGGCAGTCAGTGCCGTGGACTTCCAAACCGGATACCGCGCCGATTTGGCCGGGATCCGCGAAGTCATCGGGGCGGATCGCTTGCTGCTGGTGGACGGCATTCAGGGCTTTGGTGTCATTGACCAGGATTGGAGCGTTGCCGACGCGGTGGTGGCGGGCAGCCAAAAGTGGGTTCGCGGCGGGTGGGGCTCCGGAGCCATGGCGTTCTCCGCCGCCGGTCTGGAACGGATCGCACCAACTCTGGGAGGCTGGACCGGCGTCGAGCATCCATCCCAGTACGACGGCGTTGTGCACGCCTCGCGCGCTGACGCCGGCAAGTTCGGTATTTCAAATCTTTCGCCCTTTGCCGCCGGATCCTTTGCGACGGCCCTTGAGCTGATCGAAGAGGCCGGGATCGGCGCCATTGCCGCCCGCGTTGCGGCCACCACAGCGGTTCTGGCCGAGAAATTGGAGAACGCCGGAGTGGATGTTCTTTCGCCGCGGGAGGATGAGCGGCGGGCTGGCATTGTGGTGGCCGGGTTCCCTGACGGCAATGCCGCACAGGCGCATCAGGCACTGGCGCTGGCCGGGATCTCCGCAACTCTCCATGGGCCGCACCGCATCAGGTTTTCGGCCCATGCAACGACTGATTCGGAGTCTCTGTCCCACGTGGCGTTAATCCTGGCCAGTTTCGCGTAACTGCCACCCCTGCTGACGGCGGTCTCTTACAGAAGTGGACGGCCTGCCATCTTTTCCAGGCGGGCAATTCGCTCGGCCATGGGCGGGTGAGTTGCGAACAGTTTCTTGGCCCCGCCACCGCCGAAGGGATTGGCAATCATCAGGTGGCTGGTGTTGACGAACTTCTGTTCTTGCGGCAACGGCGCGATCTGGACACCGCGTTCAAGTTTCCGCAGCGCTGATGCCAGAGCCAGGGGATCCTCTGTGAGGTGTGCGCCGTCTTCATCGGCGTCGTATTCACGGGTGCGACTGATGGCCAGCTGGATCATGGATGCCGCCAGGGGCGCCAACAGGGCCATGGCGATCATGGCCAAGGGGTTGGCGTTGCGGCGGTCGCCGCCACCGAAGAACATCATCATCTGGGCTACGGAGGTGATGACGCCAGCCACCGCCGCCGCCACGGAGGAGGTGAGGATGTCGCGGTTGTAGACGTGCATGAGTTCGTGGCCCAGGACGCCGCGCAGTTCACGCTCGTCGAGAATCGTCAAAATGCCCACGGTGCAGCAGACCGCGGCATTCTTGGGGTTGCGCCCCGTGGCGAAGGCGTTGGGCGCTTGCGTGGGTGAAACGTAGATGGCTGGCATGGGCTGGTTGGCCTTGGTGGACAGCTCCCGCACAATCCGGTAAATCCCGGGGGCCTGAGCCTCGGTGACAGGGTAAGCCTGCATGGACCGGATAGCGATCTTGTCACTGTTCCAGTAGCCGTAGGCAGTGGTCCCCACCCCAATCAGGGCAAAGATCCACAGCGGCGCCGTGCTACCGCTCCCGGCGGAGATCACGCCACCAATACCCAACAGGACCGCCCACAGCACACCAAAGAGCGCTGCGGTCTTGAGTCCATTGAAATTCCTGCGCACGGGTGCGGCTCCTTGCTCGTTCTTACGTACAACTCGTTACTACGTACATGTAAAAACGTACCGGGTTGGTGGCTTGTTCCCGTTCACGGTTCCGGGTGGCGGGCGTCATAGCGCAGGAAACCGCGCTGCCAGAACGCTAGGGCCCAGACAGCAGCAATGCACAGGACGCCACCGATCACGGCCGCCCAGCCCTCACCGCGCCACTGGCCCACGGTGCCGGAGAACACGTCTCCGAGCCTG
This sequence comes from Specibacter sp., assembly GCA_046714315.1. GTDB lineage: Bacteria > Actinomycetota > Actinomycetes > Actinomycetales > Micrococcaceae > Specibacter. Next base: position 5,514 of record JBKKBD010000249.1, on the reverse strand, counting down.
GGTCCGCCGGTCACCACAACCACAAAGATGCCCTGCAGCCGTCCGCGGAGGTGGTCAGGTGTTGCCGATTGCAGGATCGTGGAGCGGAACACCGAGCTGATGGTGTCCGCCACCCCGGCCACCACCAAAGCGGCAACCGCACCAACAATCCACGGTGAGGTCCCGCCGTCGTGCGTGTGGCCACCGGCCAGAACGGAACCACCCAGGGCGGCGATGGCCGCACCCCACAGGGTAATGGACCACACCACGGCCAGCCCCTGGCGCCGTACACCGCCGAGCGGACCGGAGAACAGCGCGCCGAGGAAGGACCCCGCCGCGATCGAGGCCAAGAGGATGCCGGCCGTTTGCTCCCCACCACCCAACCAGACCGCGCCGATGGCGGGTAGCAACGCGCGCGGAAGGGCAAAGACCATGGCGCACATGTCCACCAGGAACGTCATGCGCACATTCTTGCGGGTACCAAGGAAAGCGAAGCCTTCCAACACTGACTTGAACCCTGCGCGCTGCACACCGCCGGCACGGGGCAAGGGCGGCAGCGGCGGAAGCTTGAAGAGCGCCCACAGCGAGGCCGTAAACGTCAGCACATCCACCGTGTACGTCCAGCCGTAGCCGATGTTGGCTACCAGGATGCCCGCGAGCAACGGGCCGATGGTGGTGCCAAGTCCCATGACGATCATGCTCAGCGCGTTCGCCGAGGGCAGTAGTTCCGGGCGCACCAGCCTGGGCACAATGGCGCTGCGGGCCGAACCGTTGACCCCTGCCGCCGCCGATTGGATGGCGATGAGCCCGTAAAGAACACCAACATTGCCAAGACCCAGCCAAGCCTGCAGCGCGATGCAGACGGTCACCAGCCACAGCACCGTTGAGGAGGACAGCGCCACCTTGCGGCGGTCGTGGGTGTCCGCGATGGCTCCGCCATAGAGCCCCGCAATGACCAACGGGATCAAGGCGGCCAACCCCAACATGCCCACCGACAGCGTAGATCCGGTGAGTTCGTAAACTTCCAAGCTGACGGCCACCACGGTCAGCTGCGTGCCAATGGAGGAGAGTCCGTTACCAATCCAGAGCCGCCTGAAGGCAGGGCTTTCTTTCAACGGGGTTATGTCGGCAAGAAGTTTTGGCACGGCTCAAGCCTAGTCCTGCCGCCGGCCGCATCAGTTATGCTGACAGTGCATCCATGCTGCGCTGATCCGTTGGGAGGGGATTACCTTGGCTCCGATTCGCACGCACCTGTATTCATCCACGTTCTGGAGCGTCAGCAGGCCCAAGTTCCCACTCACGGCTGGCCACTTCGTCATCCGCCTCAACGATCCCTCCATAGCGCTCGGACGCGACTCGGCCGCCGATCTCTTGCGCTGCTACGGGCACCTGCGCCGCGCGCTGACGGAGCTGGCCGGAGCCACCGCAGCACAACTGAACATAGCGCTTCATTGGCAGCCCGTCGGCGACGCCATTGGCGAACCGCTGGCCGAGACGTCCACACCGACCCTCCACACCTTCTTCGCCTTCCCTGACAGTACGACGGCGGCTGCCGCCCTCCGCCTGCCGGCCCACGAACGCGTGGCGGTCGAGGACACCGTGGAGCTGGACGAGGCCCTGCGGTCATGGCGCGGTGGCGCGGCTACTGAGCCCGCTGCAGCCAGAGAGGCCTCACTCGGCGAGGACAGCATTCAAGAGTCCGAGGACCGTGCATTCCAGATCGAGCCTGTGATCCCCGAGTCCGGCGATTCTTTCCGCGGCGGCCATTGGACGGCCGTTCCCCGTTCCACTAATCCATCATTTGATCGAATGGCTCCGGACTCACTTGTGGAGCTGGCCGGCATCATGGAGGGCCTGGCCACCAGCGCAGTTCCTCCTTTTCAAGGCATCACCTCGTGGGTTACCGACGAGTGGGCAGCCGCCGCCCCTGCGACGATTCATATCTTTGCCCGCCACCATGGTGATGAACGCCAGCAGGTGGCCGGATTTGTCGCTGACGGCGGGCTTGATTTTCCTTTGGCATAAGGCCCCGCAGAGGAAAACCGGCGCCCCATCGCCTACTGTGGAGAAATGACCAATGACTCAACTCTCAACGACGACCAGACCGCTGCAGTCACCGCCCTGGCCATGGATCTTGCCCGCGAAGGAAACGCCACCGAACTGGCGGAGTTCCTTGACCACGGACTCAACGTTGACGTCCAGGACGCCGAGAAGAACACCCTGCTGATGTTGGCCGCCTATAAGGGCCAGACCGGTACTGTTGCACTGCTGATCGGCCGGGGCGCCAACGTTGACATCCGTAACGTCCGGGACCAGTCCCCCATTGCCGGAGCACTGTTCAAGGGCGAGGATGCTGTGGTTGCGCTGCTCGTGGAGGCCGGAGCCGATCTCGACGCAGGCACCCCCTCGGCCCGCGCGGCCGCAGCCATGTTTGGCCGCGAACACCTGCTCGACTAGCTTTTAACGCCAACGACGGCGGCACCTGCCCTCCGCTGTAAAGCGAAAGGCAAGTGCCGCCGTCGTACTTGGTTAAGGACTAAGCCTTGGACGCCTGGTGGGCCTCAATGGCCTTGCGAACACCCTCACCGTAGGCGGGATCCGCCTGGGTGCAGTTGAAGATGTGGCGCTCGATGGTGGCCTGTGAGGCACCGTCGATGGCGCGTGCGGTGTTCTCGAAGAGCACCTGACGCTGCTCATCCGTCATCTTCTCGCGGAACAGGATGCCGGGCTGCTCGAAGTAGTTGGCATCGTCTTCGCGGAAGTTGAAGCGGTCGGCAACGGCGCCAATGGCCTGTGCCGGATCGGCGTAGGCCGGCTGCTCGGGCCAGCGGCCGTAGGAGTTCGGCTCAATGCCGGGCGTGCGGCCCTGGTTGCCATCAACGCGGCCCTGGCCATCGCGGTGGTACGTGTTGACGTTGTTGCGCGCAGCGTTCACCGGGATCTGGTGGTGATTGACGCCCAGGCGGTAGCGGGCGGCGTCGCCGTAGGAGAAGAGGCGGCCCTGGAGCATGCGGTCCGGGGAGAAGCTGATGCCGGGAACAACGTTGGCCGGGGTGAAGGCGGACTGCTCAACATCGGCGAAGTAGTTCTCGGAGTTGCGGTTCAGTTCCCACTCGCCAACCTCGATCAGCGGGTAGTCCTTCTTGCTCCAGACCTTGGTCAGATCGAAGGGGTGGTACTTGTAGGTGTCCGCGTCTGCCTCGGGCATGATCTGGACCATGAGCTTCCACTTCGGGAAGTCACCGTTCTCGATGGAATCGAAGAGGTCGCGCTGGCTGGACTCGCGGTCGGCGGCAACCACTGCGCCGGCTTCGGCGTCGGTCAGGTTCTTGATGCCCTGCTGAGTAACGTGGTGGAACTTGACCCAGAAACGCTCGCCCGCCGCGTTGATGAGGGAGAAGGTGTGCGAGCCGAAGCCGTGCATGTGGCGGTAGCTGGCAGGGATGCCGCGATCGGACATAACGATCGTGACCTGGTGCAGGGACTCGGGCAGGTTGGTCCAGAAGTCCCAGTTGTTCTCGGCGCTGCGCATGTTGGTGCGGGGATCGCGCTTCACTGCGCGGTTCAGGTCGGGGAACTTCAACGGATCGCGGAAGAAGAACACGGGGGTGTTGTTGCCAACCAGATCCCAGTTGCCCTCTTCGGTGTAGAACTTCAGGGAGAAGCCGCGGATGTCGCGCTCGGCATCGGCAGCGCCGCGCTCACCGGCAACCGTGGAGAAACGGGCAAACATTTCCGTCTGCTTGCCAACCTCGGAGAAAATGTCAGCCTTGGTGTACTTGGTGATGTCGTTGGTCACCGTGAACGTGCCGAAGGCGCCGGAGCCTTTGGCGTGCATACGGCGCTCGGGGATGACCTCGCGGCTGAAGTGGGCCAACTTTTCAAGGAACCAGACGTCCTGTAGCAGCATCGGGCCGCGGGGGCCGGCAGTGAGGCTGTCCTGGTTGTTGGCAACCGGTGCGCCGGCGGCCGTTGTCAGCGGGGCGGTGTTTTCGATAGTCATGTTTACGTATCGCTCCTAGTGATAGTCAGATTTTGTTGATCAACAAGTCTTTTGGCTGCGCAGTCAGGGCAGGTGCCCCAGTAAATGACCTCTGCCTCATCGATGACGAAGCCGTGGTCATTGGAAGCGTGCAGGCACGGTGCGGCACCGAGGGCGCAATCCACATCCGCAATGTCTCCGCAGCTGCGGCACACCACATGATGATGGTTGTCCCCTACCCTGGTTTCAAAGCGTGCAGGGGAACCGGAAGGTTCAATCCGCCGCAACAAACCGGCATCCACGAGTGCTTGGAGCACGTCATAGACAGCTTGTTTGGATACACTGCCGAGCTCCGCGCGAGCGGCCCCAATGATGGAGTCAGCATCGGCATGTGGCGCCAGAATGACTGCGCCAAGAACAGCAACACGGGGGCGCGTCACACGCAGTGACACTGCCCGCAACATCCCCTCGAGCTCTTGTTCATTGACCATGTGAACATCCTTACAGCTTTTCTGGACTTAGTCCAGTTAATCGCGCGAGGTTTTCCATTCCTCCACAACGGCCCCCAGTACGGCGGATATACACCGTTCATGGCGGGCATCTGGCGCCGCCTCACTACTGTCCATAAGCTCTAGAGGCATGGACACATTCGACGGCATTCCCGGCTCGGCTCTTGATTTTTACGCGGGCCTCGAAGCCAACAACAATCGCGAGTGGTGGCTGGAGCACAAAAACACGTACGACGGCGTTGTGCACGCCCCGCTTGCGGCTCTCCTGAGCGGGCTGGAACCGCGGTTTGGCCCTGGGAAAATCTTCCGTCCTTACCGGGACGTGCGCTTCTCCCCCAACAAGGAACCCTACAAAACTGCACAGGGCATGTTCGTTTCAAACTACGAAGGTGTGGGTTTTTACCTGCAGGTCAGCGCCGATGGCCTGCTCGTGGGTGGTGGCTACCATTCCGTCGCCCCGGCGCAGTTGTCACGGTACCGGGCCGCCGTGGACGCATCGGCCAGCGGCACTGGCCTTGAAACCATCGTGGCTGGGCTCGTGGCGTCGGGATTCACCATTGAAGGACAAACACTCAAGACAATCCCCCGCGGCTTTCCCAAGGATCACCCCCGGCCAGAGCTACTCAAACACAAAACGCTGAGCGCTTCACTGGCACTGGGAAGCCCTGACTGGTTGGAGACTGCGGCCGTGCAAGAACACATTGCCGGATATTGGGAGCAGTTGCGTCCACTCGTTGACTGGGTCATTCGCTACGCGGCGCCATAATCGGCGGGACTCCGCTGAGCCTAGCTTGCGCCGGCAATGCTATTCCGGGATACGCCGGAGGTAATAACGCATGGGAGCGCTTCGAATTTTGTAGGGAGTGACCTTGACCAACACCGAGACAAGCTTGAAGAAGCCGGCGAGCATCCGTTCTTTGCCTGATGTCCAGGCAAAGCCGTACATGTGCCGAACATGGGGAGGCAGCAAACCCGCCGTCAGGAAGCGGGCCAATGGCATGAGCACGCGGACCCATCGCGGGGTGTTTGCAGCTGTCAACAGTT
>JBKKBD010000248.1:0-13594 GCA_046714315.1 Specibacter sp. | reverse complement strand
ATGGCGGATGAGATTGTGGTGATCTCCCAGGGGCGGGTGGCCGAACGGGGAAACCACGAGGAGCTGATGGGCAACGGGGGAGAATACGCCCGGCTGTACCTGGCCCAAGCCAGCGGATACACCTAGTCCCCACGCCCTCCCACAAATCGCTGGCGCGATTTCCGGGTCCCTCAGGCGCGTGGCCCCATCCTGGCCCGGGTGGGCAGGGCCCGGACCTCAGACCGTGGCCAGGTTGAACGCGGCTTCCGGGCGGTGTACGCCGCGTGGCCGGTAGCCCAGGGCCTTGGATTCACCCAGCAGATCGGCCAGGTACCAGATGATGGCCAGCCACATCTCCGTGCCCTGCAGCCCCGGCAGGCATTCGGTGCGCCCGTCCCCGGCCAGGCTGAACGCGAAGCCCTCGCCCGGAACCCAGTGCCCGAGCGCCAGATCCAGCTGTTCCCTGGCCCAGGCCTGCACGTCTTCGCCCCTGTGGCTGGTCTGCTTGCGGGCCAGCCACAGGGGGTGGGCAACATCGAGGACATTGCAGGCGTTTTGCCGTCCCGGCGCAAAGAAGCGCGGATCGCCGGAATGCCCCAGGACCATGTCTACTAGTTTCTCAGGGTAAGGGACTGGAAGTCCGAATTGGGCGAAGGTGCCGCGCGTCAACCTGTAGTAGCCGTTGACGGTCTGCAGAAGTGATCCCTCTGCGGGGCTGCCCCAGGCACCGGTATCCGCATGGGCGTTGCTGAGCAGCCAGCCGAAAAGTGTGCTTGCGGCCGTGGAGTCTCCGGCGCCGCGGGCCAGGTTCCAGTAGCTGGCTGTGCCCCACGCGTCGATCCAGGCCCCGGCACCCCACGTGTTTTTCTGCCAGGTGAGCCCCTTCAATGCCCCAACGAGGGCGGCGGCATCCATCCGGGCCACAGCGTGGACGGGGTGCGGGAAGCTGCTGCCCAGCAGGTCCAGGGCGTAGCCGGCTGAGAGTACATGGTAGGTGGCCGGGCCCACGCCAAACTCGAGGGGGCCGGCGTCGGGCGTTCCATCGGGGGCGTATTCCGGAACCAGGCCGGTGGCGGGATCCTGCAGGGACTGCAGCCGCGCCACATGGCCGGAGAGTGTGAGCTGTGCCGGTGCGGAGCCCAGCAGCAGGTCCGCCAGTTCCACAGCGTCGCAGTGCGCCCGGACCGTGGCGGCCGCGCCGGGGGCGTCGGCGTACGTGCCGCCGTTGCGGGCTGGATCCCAGCAGCGGCCGATCAGCTCCGAGGCGTCCCGGCGGGCCATGGCGCCAAAGTCCGCCAGCTTGGCCGCCAGCGGTGCAGGCTTGGCTGCGCCCACCTGACGCCTGTCGCGCAGGTGGCGGGCGGGGTTGCCGCCCACGATGGACCAGTCCGCCACGTGCTTGGTCACGATGGCGCCGGCGGCCAGCACGGCATGCGATCCGATCGTGACGCCGTCGAGGATGGTGACATTGGATCCGATCCAGACGTCGTCGCCGATCGTGATGCCCTTGACCGTGTGCTTTTGCTTGTAGACGGGCTCATCGGGGTGCATGGAGTGGTTGAAGGCGATGATGGAGGTGTGCGCGCCGATCCGGACGGCGTCACCAATGGTCACCCGGCCCCGGATGACGGTGAAGGGATTGACAGTGGTGTTGCTGCCGAGGTGCACCTGGTCGGTGATGTAGGCGTGGGCGGCAACGTAGGAGTTTTCGCCGATGTGGAACTCGGCGGGGTCAATGTTGGCGTGTTCCGAGAGGAACACCCCTTCGCCGATCCTGACGCCGGGCAAACTTGCCAGCGCCGCCTGGTGGGACAGCTGGCGGCTGCGCTCCTCCTCGGTGGCCTGCGGCCAGAACAGCCACGGCGAGTAGTCGAACTTCAACGGGGATGCGTAGGGCACTTAAGTCTCCAGTGATGGTCGTTGTTGCTGGTGGGGTGTTGTTCAGCGTGCCGAAGCCGCGACGGTCCTGAAGCCCAGGTTGCCGCTAGCGGACTCCGGAGAGTTGGAGCTGCGCGCGGCCAAGCGGTAGCGGTTGCAGTAGGAATCGTGGCATAAATAGGAACCGCCGCGCATGACCCTCCCGCGGCCAATAGTGGGACCGGGTGGGTCCTCCACGGTGCCCTGGGCTAGACAGCCCTTGTAGTACTTGGGCAGGAACCAGTCCGCGCACCATTCCCAGACATTCCCGCTCGTTTGATACAGGCCAAAGCCGTTGGGCTCGAAGCTGTTCACGGGGGCGGTGGTGAGGAAGCCGTCGTCGCACGTGTTTACCGAGGGGAAGGTGCCCTGCCAAATATTGCAGTTGTGGAGCAGCACGCCGTCGGAATCCGGGCGATGAAGCTCGTTGCCCCACGGGTAGCGCGCCTGTTCCAGACCGCCGCGGGCTGCATACTCCCACTGTGCCTCGGTAGGAAGTGCACGCCCGGCCCAAGCGCAATACGCCAGCGCGTCGCTATGGGAGACCTGCGTGACGGGGTGGTCGGCGATGTCCTGCCAGTGTGAGAGCGGCCCGGCAGGGTGGGCCCAATCGGCGCCGCGTACGTTGAGCCACCACGGAGTACCGGAGGCCGTGCCGAGAATGTCCGGCTTGTCCGCCTGAACTGCAAGGTGGAAAACGGCCGAGGTGCCATAAAGCTCTGACTCGGTGCGGTATCCGGTGGCATCGACGAACGCGGCGAAAGCGGAGTTGCTGACGGCCGTGGCATCGATGCTGAAGGCGGAGAGCTCCACTGGGTGCACCGGTGTCTCGCCGTCGTTCGGGTAACCCTCGTCAAAGGGATCACCCATGGCAAAAGTGCCGCCGGGAATCGCCACGTCCGTGGGGCGGAGGCTGACAGCATTGCCGGCAGCCGGTTTCGACGGCACGCTAAGCGCAAAGACCTGGGCGCCAGCGGGCGCGTGGTCCCCGTGGTCGGCGAGGCTGCCGGGACTGCAACAACTGGACATGGGCTCTCCGTGCTTTCAGGGACATTCAGGGGTTCCCACCAGTCTAAGCTTCCACGGCGGCGAAATCGCCCGGTTGGCGTAGCATGACGCATGTGTGCCACCATGGCGCCATGGATGCCCAGATATTGATCATTGGTGGAGGAATTGCCGGGCTGTCACTGGCTTGGCGGCTCGCACCGCACCTGCAGGTGGTTGTGGCTGAGGCAGAGGACGTGCTGGCCCGCCATACTTCCTCCCGCTCGGCCCGCCAGATGCAGCCCAGCTACGGCCCGGTGGTCATCCAGGAACTGACGCACCGCAGCATCGCCATGGTGCAGGAAATCTCCGGCGCGCTCGCAGCCCCCATCCTTGCCCCGCGCCCGCTGCTGACCTTGGGCACCGCAGCCGAGGTGGCCGGGCTGCTGGCCAGCCATCCGCAACTGCAGCGCGTGGACCACGCCGAAGCACTACGGCTCAGCCCCGACATTCGCCCGGAAATCTTCCAGGAGGCGTCCCTGGACGACACCGCCATGGAGGTGGACGTCTCTGCCCTGATCGAGTTCTACCGCAGCCGGGCCGTGGCCGCCGGAGCCGTGATCCTCACGGGCGCGCCCGTATCCTCGGCCACCTCAACTGACGGCGGCTTTGAGGTGGTGTTGGGGGAGCGCAGGGTCACTGCGGCCACCGTTGTGAATGCCGCAGGAGCCTGGGCCGATCAGGTGGCAGCCACGTTCGGGGTGCGTCCGCGCGGCTTGGTGCCGCACCGGCGCAGCGTCGCCATCGTGTCCACGCTGAAGCCCGTCAACCCGACCGGACCCATGGTGGAACCGGCCGACGAGTCCTACTATTACCGCCCCGACGGTGAGCACCTGCTGATCTCGCCGTGCGAATCCGTTCCGGCCGAAGCAGGCGACGCACAAGTGGTTCAGGAGGACATCACCCAACTCATCCGGCGCATTGACGCCGTGACCACACTGGGGATTTCCGGCGTCGTGCACTCCTGGACGGGGCTGCGCACGCACCCGGCCGATGGCCTGCCGGTGGTGGGGTTCGACGGCGGCGTGCCCGGCTTCTTCTGGCTGGCGGGCCAGGGCGGCTACGGGATCCAGACCTCGGCGGCCCTGGCCACACTCGCCGCTCAGCAGATTATGGGGCAGCTGCCGGCCGAAGATGCAGAGCTGGCCGCGGCGCTCAGCCCGCAACGCCCCGGGCTTTAGCGGCTTGGGCCTAGCTCGTTGCTCCGGAGGCCATGACGCCCACGCCCAGAACGGCCAAAATGCCGCTGCTGATTCGTTCGATCAGGGTGTTGACCTTGGGCTTGCGCAGCCACTTCATGGCCTTGTAGGCGACGAAGGCGATGGTTGTCAGGTACAAGAAGCCAATAACAGCCAGCGTCAGGCCCAGCACCATCGCCACGGCCAGCGTATTGACGCCGTGGGGAATGAACTGCGGCACCACAGCCAGGTAAAAGAGTCCAACCTTGGGGTTCAAGAGGGTCGAGACCAGTCCGGCGGCGTATCCGGCGCGCTTGCTGTACACCAGCGGTTGATTCCCGTCACCGCCGGCAGCGATCCCGGCTTTCGCAGCTTTGCGGGCCTTCAGGAACGATGAGACGCCCAAATACAGGAGGTACAGGCCACCGGCAATCTTGATCCACCGGAACACCTCGGCCGACTGCTCCAGAATGGCCGCCAGACCCAGCCCCACTAGGGCTGCCCACACCAATGCACCAGTTCCGGATCCGGCTGCTGCAGAAATGCCTGCACCAACTCGGTTGAGGGAAATGCGCAGCACCATGAAGGTGTCCGGCCCCGGGATGAGAGCCAACATGAGGCACAGTCCGGCAAAGGCCAGCAGGGAAACTAAAGTCATGAAGTCAATTGTCCGGGCAACCGCTCCACCGCCGCAAGCTGGGGTGGCCTCCGGTGTCCGCCATCCCAGACTCAACCCGTCGACGTGGCACCCAGGCCAGCCATCCGGCGTCGTACGCTAAGGACATGAGTGAACTGATCACCAACATTGGTGAATTAATGACCCAGGACCGCGAGCATGGCACCCGGCGTAATGCGGCCGTGGTGCTGGAGGGGGAGCGGATCGCTTGGATTGGCGACGCCGTCCACGCGCCAGCCGCCGACACCGTCACCGACGCGCAGGGCCGGGCCGTGCTGCCGGGGTGGGTGGATTCCCACACGCACCTGATCTTCGCAGGGGACCGTACGGCCGAATTTGAGGCGCGCATGGCTGGGGAGAGCTACAGCGCCGGCGGAATCGCCGTCTCCGTCAATGCCACCCGCGCCGCCAGCGACTATGACCTCACCCGGCTGGGACTTGGCCGCGTGGCCGAGGCGGTCTCGCAGGGGACCACCTACCTGGAAACGAAAACCGGGTATGGGTTGGACGTGGAACATGAACGCCGCAGCGCCCGGATCGCCTCCACTGTCGCCGACGAGGTCACCTACCTTGGCGCGCACCTGGTGCCGGCGGGGATGGATGCCGACGCCTACACCGAGCTCGTCTGCACCGAGATGCTCGAGGCGGTCCGCCCCTACGTGAGCTGGGCCGACGTCTTCTGCGAGCGCGGCGCGTTCACGGCCGAGCAAAGCCGGGCCGTGCTGACGGCCTGCCGGGAGGCCGGGCTGGGCCTGCGCGTCCATGGCAATCAGCTGGGCCACGGCGAGGGTGTGGCGATGGCTGTGGAGTTTGGCGCAGCCAGTGTTGACCACGTCAATTTCCTGACGGACGACGACGTTGCGAGCCTTGCGCAGTCATGGTCTGGTTGGGATGCGGCTGCTAATGCGGGGCGCGGGGCTGGTGCGCGCGGGACGGTTGCCACGGTGCTGCCAGCCTGTGATTTATCCACCCGTGCGCCGTTGGCACCTGCACGCCGGCTTTTGGACGCCGGGGTGCAGCTGGCCATGGCGTCGAACTGCAACCCTGGAACGTCGTACACCTCCTCGATGGCGTTCTGTGTGACGACGGCCGTCCTGCAGATGGGGCTGAGCATTCATGAAGCCGTGCGGGCAGCAACCTTCGGGGGAGCGCTGGCTTTGGGACGCGAATCAGGGTTGGACGAAGATGGCCAGCGGGCCGTTGGCTCCATCGCTGTTGGGCACCGGGCAGACTTGCATATGCTCAAGGCGCCGTCCGCAACCCACTTGGCGTACCGTCCGGGGATTCCGTTGACCGCGGCCGTGTGGCGGGCCGGTGTGCGCGAGGCGTAGTCTTCGCGACGAGGGCGTGCCAAACAGGTGAGGGCCCATGAAGTTTCATGGGCCCTCACCTGTTTGGCACGCCGCCGATGCTGGGGGCGCTTGTTTGGAACTGCGGGTGTTACTTCACGGGCGGGCCGGTGACCTTGAGGGCCGCCCATCCGTGGAGGCTGCCGGCCTCGTTGAACACGACAACCTTGTTGTCGCCGGGGCGGGTGCTTTCCGGCGTGTTGACTTCGATGGTGCCGTCCGGCAGGGCCTGGTGCCAGCCGAGTCCGTCGCCGTTGAGATAGACGAAGAACCACTCGCCGGCGGCAAGGTTGGCCAGCGTCACCTCGGAGGGTCCGCGCTGGAACTTCTTGGAGCCTAGGCCAAGATCGATCTGGGTCTCCTCCTTCAGTGACTTCAGGTTCGCCGCTTCAGGGGTAAAGCTCGGCTCGGAAGGTGCATCAGGCTTGGCCGTCACCGAGATGATGGTGGTGCCGGTGGCAGCCTTGCCGAACTTGTCGGTGCCGGTGGCGGTCAGTGTTGCTGCACCCACCTCTGCGTTCTCCGGGACCACCAGAGTGAACATTGCCACGCCTTCTGCGTTGGCAACAGCGGTGAGTTCCCCGCCGTCGGCCAGTTGCAATGTAGCCGAGGAACCGGCCTGCAAGTCCGCAACGGTCACTGTGTAGCTTGACCCCTGCTCGACGGCGTTGCCGCCCTCAACTGCCGGTGCCAGCACCAAGGCAGGCGTCTCGTCGGCGCAGCTGAACTTGGCATCGGCCCAGTCGGCCCACTCGTCGCCATTCAGGCCGCCAACCTTGACCTTGGCCACGTCCAGGTCGATGTAGCGGACGCCTGTGACATCAGCGGTAAGCGCGTAGCCCGCGTCGTCGACCGTCAGCTGAGGAGAGGTGGCAAGGGTCTTGCCGTCGCCCACAACGGTGAACACCACGTTGCCGCGATGTGCCTTGGGTAGCTTCGCATCGTCAATACCGACGACGGCGCTGAAGTTGGTGCACTGTCCGCCCAGGTAGAAGCGGATGCTGGAATCGGCGTGGACACCGAGCCCCTTCTCGTAGACCTTTGTATCGATGGTGATGGGTGCGCCATCGCCCTCGGCGTCCTCCCCGTTGTTTTGGTCGCGCTCCACGGGACCCCACTCGTTGGTGGGTGTGCCCACAAACTCCATGTCGCTGGCAAAGGTGTCAGCGGCGGGAGCGGCCGGGGGAGGCCCGACAATGCTGACGGCGACGGAGCCGGTGGCCGCCTTTCCGTTCACATCGGTGCCGGCAACCGTGATGGTTGCAGCGCCAATGGCGGCGTCGGCCGCAACCGTCGAGGAGAAGGTGGCCACGCCTTCAGCGGAGGCCGTGGCTGTTCCGAGCTCGGCGGTGCCGAGTGAGAAGGTGGCTTCCGTGCCGGCCGTCAGCTCGCCAACAGTGACGCTGAAGTCCGTGCCGCGTTCCAGCGGCCCGCCCGGGTTGACCACGGGGGTCAGTGCCAGCGCGGGGGACTCATCTGAGCAGCGGAACATGGCGTCCGCCCAGTCTGCCCAGTCGTTGCCGTTGCTGCCGTTGGGGTCAACCACGAGTTCAACGTACTTGGCATCCTTCAGGTCGACATTGATCGGCATCGCCGCTGAGGAACCGGTTAGCACGCCGGAGTTGAACAATTCCACGCCGTCGCCGAGCACCTTGAAGATGACCGAGCCGCGCGTGGCTTGGAAATCGTCAATGCCGATGACAGCCGTGAAGGCGGTGCATTGTGCGCCAACAAAGTACTTGACGTTGGAGGCTGCGTGCACGCCAAGGCCCTTGGCGTAGGCCTTGCCGTCCAGCATGATGGCAGGGCCGTCCTTCTCGCCTTGCTCACCGTTCGTCAGGTCCTTCTCGGCGGGGCCCCAACCGTTGGCCGGGGTACCGATCCACTGCATGTCGGACGCGTAGGTGTCCTTCACGGGTGGGTGCGGCATGGTGTAGACGCCTAGCGTGGATTCCGCCTTGCGTACTCCGATCGGGTCAACCGTGGTGGTGTACACCGAATTGGCCGTGATGTTGTAGTTGCCATCGGCCGAGGCCGGGGCCACAACATTCCACGTAGTGATGAGCTTGGCGCCCGGTGCCAGTGTTGCGGCGGTTGCCGGAGTCTTGGCCGTGGCTGTCCAGCCCTCGGGCAGCTTCAGCGAGACGGCAGCGTTGCTCACCGGGGCCGGTTCATTCGACACCAGGGTGGTGGTGAACTCATTGCCGGTGCCCTGCTCAATGATGGGTCCGGATTGTGCCAGCGAAAGCTGGGCGCAGGCCGGGGTTGTTGTGGATTCGCCAAGATCACGGATCAAGAGATTGTCCAGGGACAGATCGGCGGCCGTGGAGCCGGTGCGCAGCAGGCCAACGTAGCTGTCGCCACAGGCCGATGCCGTGAAGTTCTGCTTCCAGCGGGTCGTTTCGTGCATAGCAGGGAACGGGGTCGACTGCGTCTGGACCGCTCCGGCAGCGCCGTCGTAGCCGCCAACCCACGAGTACTCATTAGCCTTGGTGGACTGGTAGTTGAAGGAGATCTCGTAGTCGTGCCCGGGGGTGAACTTCACGGTTGCCGGTGTGGTCCGGTAGGCCAGGCCGCCGTTTTCCTCATGGGCGTGCAGGGAGAATGTTCCGTCAAGAACATCATCCATGACCTTGCCGTTCCAGCCCTTTTGCGTGTATGGGGCGTGGATCGGGGCGAGGTGGGTGCGCGGATCGGTGTTGCCGCCGGCATTGCCCTTGACGAACGGACCCCAACCTTGGTCGACGTTTTCAAAGTCCTCGGCAACCACCACGCCTGTGGCTCCTGCCTGGCCAACCTGGTCGGCCGTGACGCGTGCAGTCTTGACCACGCGGATGTCATCGACCAGAACAGCAGTGGTGCCTGCCCCGGCAGAGATCGTGAGGACCGGCTTGTCGCCGTCGGCCTTCACATCCACCAAAACGCTCACACGCTGGGCGAAGGTGCGGTTCTTCTGGTCTGCCGCCACCGTGTTGAACAGGGCGGATGAGTTCACGGTGTTGGTCACGGCAGGGGAGCCGGAGACCGCAGCGCTGAGCGTTGTCTCTCGCTTGCCGCGAGGGAACGCCTCAACACTGGCCAGCGTTGGATCAATCTCAATCCATGCGCTGACGGAGTAAGTTCCCTTGTCCAATGCGCCCAGAGTTTGCGTGATGCTTGCGGCACCATCGCCGAGGCGAGCCGAGGTGAGTCCCTTGGCCGAACGGGCCAAGGTCACATTGCCGGCGGCATTCCAGACAGACAGGTTCCCGGCATTGAATCCGGGGTCCTTGATGCCCGTGCCATTGCCCCAATCGGTATCTGCATTGGGAATGACGGTGTCAACGGCCGTGACGGCAGGGACCGTGGCCAGCGCCGTGGTGGGCACCAGGATGTAGGCGGTGTTTTCCTTGGGGGTCAGGTTGATCTTGCCACCGGTGACGGCAACATCGCTGACAAATGAACGCCCCTGATCCGTGAGCTCATACAGCTTCAGGGTTGTCTGGTTGGCGAATTCGGGCAGTAGTGTCCAAGTTTGGGCGCCGCCCTTGAGGCTGTAGTTGTACAGCTTGGTTTGCTTGTCCGTGTCATTGCTTGCGGTTTCACCGAACTCCACGGCTTCGCTTGACCACGGCAGGAGATAGTTGTGGCCCTTGAGAACCTCGACGCCCTTCTGGGTGATGATGCGGTCCTCCAAAGAGGTGCCCGTGACGCGCAGGTTGTTCTCGAGCGTAATCGCCTCGGGGGTCCACGTCTTGATTTCCTGCTGCTGGAGGAATTTCACGGGGACGTTGTTGTCCCACACGTTTTTCAGGAACGCGTTGTAGTTGTTCTGTCCTGTCCAACCCTGCCATTCAATGATGTGCTGGGTGCCAAGGCGCGGGTCCGGGTTCCAGATATCTCGTTGGGTGTTCTGGGCGAAGCGGATGATCTCCGAGTTCCACCCCTTGAGCGTGCTTCCACCGTATTTTTCATCAACGGCCCAGTGTGACCAGGTGTTGTTGCGGACCATGGAGTTGGCAAATTCGGAGGAAACGGAGAAACCGTTGTCCATGATGTTGCGCTGCAGGCGCTCGCCGACCCAGCCGGACTCGTAGTACACGTCAATGTAATTCGCCGTCAGATTGTCATCGGCGGCGTCGTCCAGACCCTTGATTCGCTGGTTCTGGTCCCCGGAGAGAACGTCGCGGCGCTGGTCAATGTAGTAGGACTGCTCCAGCCAGTTCCAGCCCTTGCCCGGCGGCTGCTTGATGAAAGTGTCGCTAAACGCCTTGGACTCGGGGTACGCCTCGGTGTTGTTCATGTGGACGGTGAACGTGGCACCGTACTCCTTGGCCTGGGACAGAAGAGTGTTCATGTCCTTGATGCCGCCGGCACGTTCGTTCCAGTTGCCGCTGAAGTCAGTGTTGGCAGAATCGTGGCCTTCAGAGGTGAAGCCCTTCAGGAGCGAGTACTGGCCCAAGCCGTCGGTGGCCAGTGCCGTGTGCTTGACGTCGTCAAGGGTCCGCAGGAAGGGATTGGTCGCCTGGCTGGCGAAGTTGAAGGGGATGTTCTGAACCACACGGTTCTTCACATCTTCCCAGCCCTTGGGCTTGTATTGAATGTCGCGAGAGGCGATGGCGCCGTCTTGCCAGTTGATGGTGCCGTCCGCATTTGCATCACCGGTGATGATGACCTTGGCCTCGGGCAGTGGCTCGGTCTCGGTGGAATCCTTGGCGCGGTACAACCACGCACCTGATGAGATGCCCACCTTCTTGTTCGCGCCGTCGGCCTTGATCTGGCGCCAGAAACGCCCGCGCTCGGAGGCGGCGAGTGCGTTGTCCGCCGAGGACCATGCTCCGTCGTACAGCGAATTGCTCTCAAAACCAGCGGCAAGGCCGGCATTGTTGGCGATGGCAACCATGGACGTCTGGGCCGCGGCGTCAACTGCTGTCCCTGCCGTGATCGGAGTGATCTTGTCTCCGGAAATGGCCCGGTCGGTGGAAACAACGGCCGTTGCCACCGACGCGCCGGCTTCAGTGGAGGAGACGGTCACCAGGTCCTGATCCATGATCTGGATCCGATTGACCTTGTCCGCGCCAGTTTCCGTGATCTCGGTGATGTTGAACGTCAGCACGTTCTTCTCAACAGAGAGCTTGGCCTTGAGGCTGATGCCATCCATGCCCGGGACGGCGATCGTGTAATTAATCGAGGCGCCGTCGGCATTGACGGAGGAGGTCACGCTGACGGCCTGGTCGACGCCGTTGATGCGCATCTTCGTCGCAACAGCGGTGGCACCCGTCATGGTCTTGGGTGTCCCGGCATCGGCCAGGGTGTATTTCAACGCTTGGGGGAACGCTGTGGAGACCTCCACGGAGAGTTGGCCGGAGGTGATCACCGCCGTACCCTCTGCGGCCAAAGCCGGGATGGCCGCAGCGATGGGGATGATGGTGCCGGCCATGACGGCTCCGGCGATCCCCATCCCCAACCACGTGCGGTGGTGTCGAGTGAATGACATCAAGAACTCCTTGAAGAACTTTGGTGCGGGTTCAAGCGGCATTTTGCGCACTTGAGTGGATGAGGCTGATGGTGGTGAGGCCGGCCAAGGGAAGCAGTCCGCAACGTGGCATGCATCACTGTTATCCATAACACCGTAGCAGTGCGCCGGCGGCGTGACGAGTGTTTTAGGAATCTTTACGAGAAGTTTTCCTGAGGAGTGTTGTGATTTCACTCGATGGTTTGAGTGATTGAAAGTGACGTTTTAGATCAGTTTATGATCATCATGTGTTACGATTTGGTTAACGAAAACGCTTCAAGCTGCTGGGAATCGGTGGCGGTGAGGCCTCAAGAAGCCCCAAATTTCGCCCTATTAAAAGGAGATCGCGCAGCATGAGCGAGAACAACCAGCTTGGCCCCTTCATGGACGCCGAACTCACCAGCCAGCCGGACGTTTGGGCGCAGGCCATTTCCCAAGCCAAGAGTGAAAACCTGTTGCCCGCCGACGGCGCTCGTGTCGCCGTGATTGGCTGCGGAACCTCATGGTTCATGGCCCAGAGCTACGCCACCGCCCGCGAAGCTGCCGGCAAGGGCGTCACCGACGCCTTCGCCGCCTCCGAGGCATTCCTGGGCGCAGACCGCGGCTACGACGCCGTCATCGCCATCACCCGCTCGGGCACCACCACCGAGGTTTTGGAAATCCTCACGGCCATCCAGGGCACCGTGCGCACCGTTGCCCTGGTGGGCGACACCTCCTCGCCGATCATGACGCTGGCCGACGCCGTCGTCGAGCTTCCCGATGCCGATGAGCAGTCCGTGGTCCAGACCCGCTTAGCCCCCACGGCACTGACGTACCTGTTGACGAGCATCGGCGTGGACCTCCGCGACGCCGTTGAAGACGCCAAGTTGGCCGTGACTGCCCCCGTCGAGCAGGAACTCATAGACGCAGAGCAGTTCACGTTCCTGGGCACCGGCTGGACCGTGGGTCTGGCGCACGAGGCCGGCCTGAAGATGCGTGAAGCCGTGCAGGGCTGGACCGAGTCCTACCCCGCCAAGGAATATCGCCATGGCCCCATCTCCATCGCCGCCCCGAACCGGGTCACCTGGATGTTCGGCGAGCAGCCCGAGGGCCTGGACCGCGATGTTGCCAAGACCGGTGCGCTCTACATCAACACCACGGTGCACCCGCTGGCAGAGCTGGCCCGCGTCCACCGTGTGACTCTGGAGCGTGCCCGCGCCCGCGGCATGAACCCGGATCTGCCGCGCAACCTGACACGTTCGGTCATTCTGGACGCTTAGTCCCGGCGGGAACCGGCTAAAATGTCAGGCGCCCCACATTCTTTGAATACGTGGGGCGCCTGCTTTTTGCCTAATCGCAAGCTGTCCCTCTTTGCCCAGTGCGCCGTCTCTAAAAGAAACAGAGCCCATGAACACCTTGACAAACCACGCCGGCGAAACCGGTGACCAGACCGCTGATTCCGCCGGGAGCGGCGTGGTTCTGGCCTTCGATATTGGCGGCACGGACATGAAGGTCGGCATTGTGCGCGGCGGGCCCGACGGCGACGGCGTCGAGGTGGTGGACGTGCAGCGCCACCCCACACCCCTGGAGGCTGGCCGCACGGGCGAGAGCGTCTGCGAAAGGATTGTGGAGCTCACTGGCGAATACCGCGCAGCGCACCCTGAACTGCTCATCGCCGCCGTGGGGGTGACCGTGCCGGGGATTGTGGACGAGGACGCCGGCATCGGCATCTACTCCGCCAACCTGGGCTGGCGTGACTTCCCCTTCACGGCAACGCTGACCGAGGCTCTGGGTTTGCCCGTTGGTTTTGGGCACGACGTCAGCATGGCTGGCGAGGCGGAATTCCGCCTTGGCGCCGCTGCGGGCAAGAAGGACGTGCTGATCCTGGTCATCGGCACCGGCATTGCCGGCGCCGTGCTGTGCGACGGCAACCGCGTGGCCGGCGGCGGCTACGCCGGCGAACTCGGCCACGCCATGG
>JBKKBD010000247.1:0-17632 GCA_046714315.1 Specibacter sp. | reverse complement strand
CCTGCACATAAATACAGAGCACAGCGCACACTCCCCTGATAGCTTCGGCACAGTCAGGGGAGTGTGCGCGTTAATAGCAGATACCATTGATCCGTGACCTCCCCAGATCCCAGCCCCACAACCCAGCCACTGCTAGGTGCCACCGAAATCCGCCGACTCGCGGAAGAAATCGGTGTGCGCCCCACCAAAACGCTGGGACAAAACTTTGTCATTGACGGCAACACCATCCGTCGCATCGTTGCCGCGGCCAATGTTGACCCCGGTGAAACAGTGCTGGAAGTGGGCCCCGGCCTTGGCTCCTTGACGCTGGGACTGCTCGACGTCGCCGCCCGAGTTGTTGCCGTGGAGATCGATCCCGTGCTGGCAGCAAAGTTGCCCTCCACCATTGCCGCGTTCCGCCCCGCCCTGGTGGGCAATCTCGACGTCGTCCTTTCCGACGCCATGAGGGTCACCGAGCTGCCCGCCGAGCCCACGGCCCTCGTGGCTAACCTGCCGTACAACGTGGCTGTGCCCGTGGTGCTGCACCTGTTGGAACATTTCCCCTCGCTGCAGCATGGCCTGGTCATGGTCCAGGACGAGGTGGCGGACCGCATGGTTGCCGGCCCCGGGTCCAAGACGTACGGCGTGCCGTCCGTCAAGGGCGCCTGGTATTCGCAGATGCGCAAGGCCGGGGTCATTGGCATGAACGTTTTCTGGCCGGCGCCGAAGATTTCCTCCGGGCTGGTGGGCTTTGTCCGTCACGAACCGCCCGTGACAAGGGCATCGCGCGAGGAAGTGTTTGCGGTCATCGATGCCGCTTTCGCCCAACGCCGCAAGACGCTCCGTGCGGCCCTGGCCGGCTGGGCCGGTGGCGCCGCCGAGGCAGAAAAGTACCTTCGCGCAGCCGGTGTGGACCCCAGCGCTCGCGGCGAGGTCATCGACGTGGCAGCGTACGCCCGCATCGCCGAAGCCAAGCTTCCCTTCACGGCGTAGCCCATGGACTCATCGAAGAAGGCCGGGACGCGGCGCACTGCCACGGGCCCTCTTGATCCTTTTGCAGGCGACCCTGCGTGGGCGCCCGCGCCGCGCCGCGTCAAAGTACGTGCACCCGGAAAGATCAACGCCTTCTTCAGGGTCGGCCCATTGCGTGAGGATGGCTACCACGGCGTCGCCAGCACTTATCTGGCCGTCTCGCTCTACGAGGAGGTGGCCGTCACTTCCAAGCCCGGTACGTCGGCCACCGACATCACCGTGAGCGTCAGTCCGGAGAGCTCGCTGGACGCCGAGTTGTTGGCCGGAATTCCGCTCGATGCCCGAAACCTGGCCGTGCGGGCAGCACTCCTGGTTGCCGATATTTCCGAGAATCCCTGTGGCGTGCATATCGAGATCACCAAGCACGTGCCGATCGCCGGTGGCATGGGAGGGGGATCCGCCGACGCCGCCGCCGCCTTGGTGGCCTGCGATTCTCTGTGGCACACGGGGCTGTCCCGGGAAGAACTGTCCCAGCTTGGTTCCGAACTGGGCGCGGACGTGCCGTTCGCGCTCCTGGGGGGCGCCGCCGTCGGACTTGGCATTGGGGACCGGCTCACGGCGGCCCTGGCCCCCACGCCGCTGCACTGGGTGTTGGTGCCGGCCGATTACGGGCTGTCAACGCCGGTGGTCTACGGCACGCTGGATACGCTGCGTGCCCGTGTCGGTGCAGAGGTGGCAGAGCCCGGAGAAGTTGATGCCGGGGTTTTGGCGGCATTGCGGGCCGGGGATGCGCACGCGTTGGCGCCCTGGCTGCACAATGATTTGCAGGCTGCGGCGGTGTCACTCGCGCCGTCGCTGGCCGATGTCCTGACCCAGGGGGAGGGGGCCGGTGCGCTGGCTTCTCTGGTATCCGGATCCGGTCCTACCGTGGCGTTCCTCGCCGCGGATGCCGCGCATGCAACAGATTTGGTGGCGGCACTGGCCGCCCACGGGCACGAGGCGTGGGCCGTTGAAGGCCCCGTGCACGGCGCACACATAGTTTTGTAAATTTTTGTTCTAAATACCTGTAAGGAAAGTGGTACCACGTGGCTCATCTGCTTGGCGGCGAAAATCTTAGCGTTGCCTTCGCCACCCGAACCGTCCTTGACGGCATCAGCGTCGGCATTGAAGAAGGGGACCGCATTGGCATTGTGGGGCGCAACGGTGATGGCAAGTCCACGCTGATGCGCCTGCTGGCCGGGCGGCAGACTGCCGATTCCGGCCGCGTCACCGTGCGCGGCGGCGTCCAGGTCAGCTACCTTGACCAGACTGACGTGCTCGACGGCGACGACACCGTTGGCTTCGCGATCGTGGGAGAGGCCGCCGATCACGAATGGGCCTCCAACCCCAAGATCCGCGAAATCATGGGCGCCCTGGTGGGCGAGGTCGATTGGCACGCCAACATCCACTCGCTCTCGGGCGGGCAGAAGCGTCGTGTTGCCCTGGCCAAGCTGCTCATTGGCGATGACGATGTCATCATGCTCGATGAGCCCACCAACCACCTTGACGTTGAGGGCGTGGCCTGGCTGGCCAAGCACCTCAAGCAGCGCTGGCGTGCCAATGAAGGCGCCTTCGTTGTGGTCACCCACGATCGCTGGTTCCTGGACGAAGTGTGCACCCGCACGTGGGAAGTCCACGACGGCATCATTGACCCGTTCGACGGCGGTTACGCCGCTTATGTTCTGGCCCGCGCGGAGCGTGACCGGTCAGCATCAGTGATGGAGTCCAAGCGCGTCCAGCTGGTCAAGAAGGAACTGGCTTGGCTGCGTCGCGGCGCTCCCGCCCGGACGGCCAAGCCGAAGTTCCGCATTGAGGCCGCCAATGAGCTGATCGCTGACGTGCCCGAGCCCCGCGATACGGTGGCGCTGTCCAAGATGGCCACCGCGCGCCTGGGCAAGGACGTCATTGACCTTGAGGACATCTCCCTGAGCTACGGCGAAAAGGAACTGTTCAACAAGATCACGCTGCGTCTGGCTCCGGGGGAGCGGTTGGGCCTGGTTGGCGTCAATGGTGCGGGCAAGACCACCCTGCTGCAGCTGCTCAATGGTGAGGTCGCGCCGTCGTCCGGCAAGGTCAAGACCGGAAGCACCGTGAAGACCGCCGTGCTGACCCAGGAAGTCAAGGAGCTCGATGATGTGCTGAACATGCGCGTCATCGAGGTCATCGAGCGGGAGAAGCGCTCCTTCGAGGTGGGCGGCAAAGACATGACGGCCGGCCAGCTCGTGGAGCAGCTCGGTTTCACCAAGGACAAGCAGTGGACCATGGTGAAGGACCTTTCCGGTGGTGAGCGTCGGCGCCTGCAGCTGCTGCGCCTGCTGGTAGGCGAGCCAAACGTACTCATGCTCGATGAGCCCACGAACGATCTTGACACTGACACGCTCGCGGCCGTGGAAGATGTGCTGGACGGCTGGCCGGGCACGCTGGTTGTGGTTTCGCACGATAGGTACCTGCTGGAGCGCGTCACGGATCACCAGATGGCCCTGTTGGGCGACGGCCAGCTGCGCGGGCTGCCCGGCGGCGTGGACCAGTACCTGGAACTGCGCGAGGCCGCGGGCCTGACGCCCTCGGCGTCCGCTCCGACCGCCGTTGCCGCGCCCTCCGGCCCCACCGAGGGCCAGAAGCGCGATGCCCGCAAGGTGCTGAACCGGCTGGAGCGCCAGCTGGGCAAGAACTCCGCTGCCGAGGCCAAGCTGCACGAGAAGATGGCGGCGCACGTTGGTGAATACGACGTCCTTGCCGATCTCAACGCCAAGCTGGCCAAGCTTGCCACTGAGCGTGAAGGCTTGGAGCTGGAGTGGCTGGACGCTTCGGCTGTCCTAGAGTAAATTTCCGGCCCGGCGTCGCCACGCGCGCGCCGTTACGTCTGAATGGTGCGCAGCTTCTGGGCTGCGCGCCATTCGGCGTTAACGGAGCGCAGGCGCAGGGGAGCCGAAACTTTCCTGTGAGCTTCGCCACCGGGGCTGAAGTATTCGGCGCTATCTTTGAGTCTCAACTCGCGAAATATGCCCTCGCCGTGGCACACTATATTCTCGTGACCTTCCGGCGAGAGCGGGAAGTGCATGGTCCGCCCTGGTGTAATGGCAGCACCCCAGCCTTTGGAGCTGTGGAGTATAGGTTCGAATCCTATGGGCGGAACCACGATTGACGCATCTGTCAAGTGGCTCAAGCGGGTAGCATGGAGATGTTTCCCATTGCGTACGTTTGAAAACGGACTACGGTCCGGGCAGGAGTGCCCCTTAGTGAGCCCCCAAGAAATCCCCACCGACAACCCCGCAGCAGTCATCGTCTTGGCTGCCGGCGCAGGCACCCGGATGAAGTCACGCACACCGAAAATCCTGCACACCATTGGTGGCATCTCCATGGTTGGCCACGCCATCGCAGCAGCGCAGGGTTTGAACCCGGCCAAGCTTGCTGTGGTTGTCCGCCACGAACGCGATCTCGTCGCAGCACACATCAACGAACTTGATGACAGCGCGTACATCGTGGATCAGGACGAGATTCCCGGCACCGGACGCGCCGTCCAGCAGGCCTTGGATGCCTTGGACGCCCAGGAAACTGTCACCGGCACGGTAGTAGTCACCTATGGTGATGTCCCGCTGCTGACCTCAGAGCTCCTGGCTGAATTGGTCGGAACCCACACTGCTGACGGGAACGCCGTCACGGTCTTGACTGCAGTTCTCGACGACGCCACCGGCTATGGTCGCATCATGCGCCATGAAGATGGCACCGTACTGGGCATTCGCGAGCACAAAGACGCCACTGATGCGGAGCGTGAAATCCGCGAGATCAACTCCGGCATCTACGCCTTTGACGCCGCAGTCCTTCGCACCGCGCTGCTTAGCGTCACCACGGACAACAACCAGGGCGAGATGTACCTGACCGATGTCTTGTCCCTGGCCCGGAATAGCGGCGGCCGCGTCGCCGCAGTCTCCACCACCGACCGCTGGCAGGTTGAAGGCGCCAACGATCGCGTGCAGCTCGCAGCCCTTGGCACCGAGCACAACCGCCGCATCGTTGAAGGCTGGATGCGTGCCGGTGTCAGCATCATCGACCCCGCCACCACCTGGATTGACTCCACAGTGGAACTGGCTGAGGACGTCACCATCCTGCCCGGCACCCAGCTGCACGGAAAAACAACAGTGGCGCGCGACGCCGTCGTTGGTCCCGATTCAACGCTCACGGACGTGCAGATCGCCGAGGGCGCGGAAGTTACGCGCACCCACGGCTCCGGCGCCATCATCGGCGAGGGTGCCCACGTTGGCCCCTTCACCTACCTGCGCCCCGGCACGGTTCTGGGTGCCGACGGCAAGATCGGCGCGTTCTATGAAACCAAGAACGTCACGATCGGCCGCGGCTCCAAGCTTTCCCACCTCGGTTACGCTGGCGACGCCGAAATTGGCGAGGACACCAACATCGGCTGCGGCAACATCACGGCCAACTTCGACGGCGTGAACAAGCACCGCACCGTGATCGGCTCGGGCGTTCGTACGGGATCCAACACCGTGTTCGTCGCCCCCGTGACCGTTGGCGACGGCGCCTTTACCGGAGCAGGTGCCATTGTCCGCAAGGACGTGCCCGCCGGTGCGCTCACGCTGACCGTTGCTCCGCAGCGCAACGCTGAGGGCTGGACCACGGCGAACCGGCCCGGCAGCATCCCGGCGCAGGCTGCACAAAATGCTGCCGATCACGCCAGCAACTAAGACTTCTCACCTACCCCACCACCGCGAGAAAGAAAATCATGAGCGAATTAAGTCATAACGTCGACAGAAAACTGGTTTTGGCTTCGGGCCGAGCACACCCAGAGCTGGCCGAGGAAGTGGCGCGCTGCTTGAACACGGAACTGCTTCCGATGTCGGCTTACGATTTCGCCAACGGTGAGATCTACGTCCGCTCGGGGGAGAGCGTACGTGGCAAGGAAGTGTTCATCATCCAGGCGCACCCGGCACCGTTGAACAACTGGCTCATGGAACAGCTCATCATGGTCGATTCCATGAAGCGCGCTTCCGCAGCCTCCATCACGGTGGTCGCTCCGTTCTACCCGTACTCGCGCCAGGACAAGAAGGGCCGCGGCCGCGAGCCGATCTCGGCCCGTCTGGTTGCTGACCTGTACAAGACGGCTGGCGCTGACCGCATCATGAGCGTGGATCTGCACACCGCCCAGATCCAGGGCTTCTTCGACGGCCCCGTGGATCACCTTTTCGCGATCCCGCTGCTGGCTGATCACATCCGCAACATTGTGGGGGACGACGCCGTTACAGTGGTATCGCCGGACACCGGCCGCGTGCGCGTGGCTGAGCAGTGGGCAGAGCGCTTGGGTGGGGCGCCGCTGGCCTTCGTTCACAAGTCGCGCGACTTGACGGTGCCGAACCAGGCTGTGTCCAAGACCGTGGTGGGACAGGTTGAGGGACGCACCTGCGTTTTGATTGACGACATGATCGACACCGGTGGCACCATTGCCGGCGCCGTTCGCGTGCTCAAGGATGCCGGTGCCAAGGATGTCATCATTGCCGCCACACACGCCGTGTTCTCCGATCCGGCTGCCGAGCGCCTCGCCAACAGTGGCGCGCGTGAAGTTGTTGTCACCAACACGCTGCCCATCCCGGAAGACAAGCGCTTCCCCACGCTGACCGTGCTCTCCATCGCACCCCTGCTGGCACGCGCCATCAAGGAAGTCTTCGAGGACGGCTCCGTGACGAGCCTGTTCGACGGCAACGCATAACGATTTCTGTAGCAACGCCGACGGCCGCTTCCTTTTGGGGAGGCGGCCGTTTGTTGTTTGGCGGATGACGTTCGCCGGATATGTGATTCACCGCGCACCCGTACTCGCGCCCTGCCCGCCGCTGCCAATTCCTTATGCGCCCGACTGCCGCTGAGTTCGGCGCATGGTCTCCCGGGCGCCGAACTGGGCACGGACTCGGCGCAAAAGAGAACCTCACTTACGGCATGCGGCGGATTCCGTGCACAGTCCGATGCATAAAGTAAGCCGTTGTTCCTCCACAGCTGCCGACCAAGCTGACATATTCACAATCACGACGTCGGTGCTGTCGCGGCCGCCGTTGCGTGGCCACGCTAGGGTGCATGACACTTTCAGAAGCAGAAAAGAACCGCTCTGTAGCGGATGAAGTTGCCTGGTACGGCAAGGTCGCGAGAAGGAAAGACCTGCTGTTGAGGGGATGCACGGCCTGGCGCCTGAAGCAGGCCGTGGGAGCCGGAACTATCAGCCAGATTTGCCGTGGCTACTATGCGCTGCCGGATGCTGATCCGTTGGATATACATCTAGCCCTACATCAGGCGCGGCGGACATGTTTCACGAAGGCCGAGCAGCTGGGGCTGTGGATCATTAAACCCCCACTTCTTCCGCACGTTGCCGTGGCACATGGCAGGCCGATTTCTGGTTGTGTGGTTCACAAAGTGAGCGGACCGCAGACCTTGATGGACATTCTGCGCCAATGCGTCAAATGTGGCTCCGAGGTGGATGGTCTGGCCGCCCTGGAATCGGCAGTGGTACTCAAGAAGTGCACCATCGCCGACCTTCGGGAAGAATTCGTCAAGCGCGAAGACACGGGTGCTAGGGCGATCATTGACATGATTGATCCACAAGCCATGTCCATCGCAGAAACCGTGGCCAGATACCACCTGCGCACGGCCGGGCTCAACGTCCAAGGCCAGTTTTACGTCAAGGGCGTTGGTCATTTAGACCTCTTGGTGGAGGGCGTTCTGGGCGTGGAAACAGATGGAGAGACTTACCACAACACCGAAAATGGATGGGCAGAGGATCTGCGGCGCGACAATCTGCTGGTGATCAAAGGTCTGTGGTGCTTGCGCATTCCTGCGAAGGTGGTGCTGGAGAGTCCAGATATCATGCTTAACTGGGTCCGCGAAGCGCTAGCGATGATCAGTTCTGCGCCACACTGAGTACCGAGTCCGGCGCATAAGCTCACTAAACTTCCGGCATGCTCCACTCTGCAAGTGAGTTCAGGACATGGTGTCCCCTGCGCCCAACCGGGCATGGGTTCGGCGTATAGCAAAAGCGGGCAGCAACCATGTCAGGCGAACCGGGCAGCTCTGGTAAGCTGGATCAGTAAACCTTGGCGAGGGACACCGTAAAACGTGTCCGTGATCGACTGGGTCCCACAGCTCCTGAATCTTTGATGGATTGTGTTGACCTGTTTAGTCCACGCCCACCCAAAGAAATGAAGGAGCTTTTTTCATGACTGATTTGAACCTCACCGGTGAAGCACGCAACGAGTTCGGCAAGGGCGCGGCTCGCCGCATCCGCCGCGCAGCCCAGATCCCCGCAGTGATCTACGGCCACGGCGTTGCTCCCTTGCACATCGTTCTCCCGGAGCGCGAGACGGTTCGCGCCATCCGCGCCTCCAACGCTCTGTTGACCGTTACGGTCGACGGCGTTGCTCACCTCGCCCTCGTCAAGGACGTCCAGAAGGACCCCGTACTGCAGATCGTTGAGCACATCGACCTGTTGACCGTTCAGAAGGGCGAGAAGGTCCTCGTTGACGTTCCCGTTCACCTCGTTGGCGATCCTGCTCCCTCGGTTGTTGTCAACCAGGAAGAAATGACCGTTAGCCTGTCCGCAGATGCAACCAACGTTCCGGTTCGCATCGAC
The DNA here is from genome assembly GCA_046714315.1 of Specibacter sp. GTDB lineage: Bacteria > Actinomycetota > Actinomycetes > Actinomycetales > Micrococcaceae > Specibacter. The sequence continues at coordinate 9,018 of JBKKBD010000247.1, read as the reverse complement.
GTTGACATCACCGGCCGCACCGCCGGTCAGCACATCTACGCTTCGGACCTGGTTCTGCCGGCCGACGCTGAGCTGGGCAACGAAGACATCATGCTGATCGCTCACTTGGCTGAGCAGGCTGTTGAAGCTGAAGTAGCAGCTGCAGAGTAGTCTTCACCTCTTATGAGTGATACATGGCTTGTAGTCGGGCTCGGGAACACCGGGCCCGGCTACAGCCGTAACAGGCACAATATTGGTTACATGGTGGTTGAGGAATTAGCCTCCCGCCATGGGGCCACTTTCAAGACCCATAAAGCCAAGGCGCTGGTTGCAACGCTCAGGCTGCCTATTGGTGGGCACAAACTTATTCTGGCCAAGCCTTCCGTCTTCATGAACCTCAGTGGAGGTCCGACGGCGGCACTCGCCAAGTTCTACAACCTCCAGCCAGAGAACATAATCGCCGTCCATGACGAGATTGACATCCCATTTGACACGGTCAAGTTAAAACAGGGTGGCGGTGAAGGTGGGCACAATGGCCTGCGTGACATCTCAAGGACCCTCGGGACCAAGGACTATTTCCGGGTCCGTGCAGGGGTCGGGCGCCCGCCGGGCCGGGCCGATGCGGCCAGCCACGTGTTGCGCGACTTCTCAACCGTCGAAAACAAGAACCTTCCATTCCTGATCGACAACTCGGCCGACGCCGTCGAACTTCTTGTCACCGATGGCCTCCTGGAAGCGCAGGGCAAGTTCCACTAGGAGCCCACTGCCGTTCCCGCTGGAGCTCGGCTTGCACATGGCGGGCAGAAATTTACAGTGAGCCAACTCACAAGCGCTGGTATGGTTGGTGTTGTTGAGACTGTATGAAGTGGGGGAGTGAAATGCAGCCGCCTTGTCGATAGGGGGGGTGGAGTGTGAAATGTCAGGCGTTTGGGACTACTTACCAGAGTCTCAGGACGGCAAGAGCGACCATCGGTCGACACGCCGTGCCATGGGAGCGCAAGAAAGACGGCGCTGGTCATCGTTCGTACGGCAGGACCTGATTGCGGAAACAATTTCGTTGTTGAGGGTTCCGGACACATACGGGGTTGCTATATTCGGCCCAAATGGTGTCGGGAAGTCCACACTTTCAAAGTCTGTTGAATCCACTGTCCAAGACAACATTCATATAGTCAGACTATACGGAACTGGACTGGAAACCTCCGTCTCTTTCGGCGTCTGGGGGCTTCATATTGCCCGGTTGGAGAATGTCGCCACGGAATCCCCCATTTCGATCATCCAAGGAATTGCAGAGTTGGTGCAGGCCGATGCCAACGGGCGAGAAATCATTGTCATGTTGGACGATGTGGGCAAAATTGATACCTCGAGTGTCGCCGTTCTCATGCACCTCGTATTCAGCAGAGTGGCCAAGGTGATGGTCATGGCGCGGGTTGAAGATGAATTACCCGAAGATCTCGTCTGGCTACTGAAAGACAACACCCTGTCTCACCTGACGTTGAAAAACTTCACCAAGGCTGAGGTCCACTCCTTGCTTTCAAAAGGCTTGGGCAATTCTGTTGCGGCTTCCGTGGTGGACTTCCTGCACTCGTCCAGTGGCGGGAATCCACTCGTCCTCCACACTTTGGTATATGAGGAGATCCGACGAGGCCATATAAAGCAACAAAACTCGATATGGGTTTTGAACAAGCAACTCCCGGCGACACCGTCGGTTCTGCTTGAAGAGTTGGTCGAGGCCCGTCTTGCCCGCGAGAGCCCTGAAGTGCGACGGGGGATTGAGAAGATGGCTCTGATCCAACGTGCGCCGCTGCCAATCGTTCTAAACGTATTGGGGCCCACCGTTGTCGCAGAAATGGAAGAACGTCAATATTTGTTCATTAGTGAGAAAGACAGAAGCTACACTTCACTGGCGGAATCCTATATCGGTGCCACCGTTCGTTCCATGATGAGCAGAGAGGTAAAGGCAAGAATATTCAAGGAGATTGAGGCGGTCAGTTCGGTCGAGCCAGGATCGCTCTCCGACCAGGAACTCTTGGTCTTCGCTGCGTGGGCCAACGACGCAGGAATGCCGTTGGAACCGGAGGTTGCCTTGGCGGCCGCCAAGGCGGCCATCTTGTACTTTGATCCTTTGCTGGCGCTGAAATGCACAGCATCCATCGTCAGAAATACGGTTCTACGACCTCAAGCGGCAATCGTGCGCAGTTCCGCTTACTCGATCCTCGCGGACTACCCCAAAGCTGTTTCGGAGCTTGAAGAAGTCGAGGTAATCGCCGAGTCGAGTGTGGGAGCCGCCGACTATGCGTCCTGGGTCATTGCCCTTTGCGGTGCACTTTTATGGGTGGATGGTGGCGCTGAACAGGTACCTGAATTGCTTGGCGCGGCACGATTGAGGCTTGGCACCATGGCAACTGATGCCAGCTCGCGTGAGCAGGCAGAAAAACTCCTAGATTTGGCCATGTTCGAGTATCAAGTGCACACTGGGCTGTTCGCTGAGGCGGCCAGCGGATTGGAATCAGGGTACAAGAACAGTGTCGAGATTGATTACCGGCTCAATTGCGGAAGTCTTCTGGTTATGGTGTGGGCTGTTACTGGCAGGGAACTTGATGCCATAGCCCTGGCAAATGACATAGACAAAGAGACCCGATCTGCAGGGTTGAGCCTGCGTCAGCCCGATCTCTATAGGCAAGGACTCGTCCTGGCCCTGACGTGGACAGGGCAGTGGCGGGAAAGCGCCACGGCTATGAACGAGTATTTGGCGCATATGAGAAGGTCATCGGAGTTCCATGGTGGCGTCGTCGAACTTGGGTTGGGGATTGCCTACACCTATGCGGGCAAGGGGATGGAAGCCGCAGATATTCTTGTCGTGGCGATTGCTCAACTGGAAATTCGTGACAGGTACAACAGTGTCCAACTGGCGTATGCCGCCCTGGCCTTTGCTTTTGCTCAGGTTGAGGACACGGCGGAAGCTGAACGGTACTTGGCCAAAGCAGGCCAGCTTCATCCCAGCACAACGTGGATAAATTCGGCCATGACAAGGTTCTTTACTCTGATGGCACAACGCTGGATGGACAATCCAAGTGCCGTGGACGAGCTGATCAATTCAGCAGCTGAGGACGAATCTGCCGGCCGTTACACTATGGCTTCCATGAGCCTTTTTGGAGCCACCTTGGACGGCCAAGAGAAGCACATTCGCCAATTGGCCTCATTAGCGGCCAAAAGGCAGGGCCCCATGGCTGATTTGACGATTGCGTTGGCCAACGCGTGTCTGGAAAAAGATGCTGGCCAAGCCTTGGTGGCAGCGCGGATGGCCGAACACCTGGATCTCGCCGCCGTCGAGTCACGGTGCGCCGTCACAGCCCTGGATTTTGCTCACTTGGCTGGCCAACAGCGTTTGGCTCGGGAAGCCCAAACAAGGATAGATCGCTTGCTGAAATCCATCCCAGCCTTCCCTCTAGTGCCCCAGAATGAGGGGGAAAAATTGACACAACGTGAACGGCAAGTTGCAAAGCTGGCTGGGCGTGGCCTGGGCAACCGGGCCATAGCCGAACTAATGGGCGTTTCCATTCGGACCATTGAGGGACACCTTTATCAAGTTTTCTCCAAGCTGGGAATCAGCTCACGTAGTGAGTTGATATAGCTTGTCCAACGTTCATGGACCTATTGAGCCAGAGAGCGATGGAGCCTCACCGGGCACGTCAATTTCAGCACCTTTTGTTCGCTCACGCGAACTGGAGGACATTAGGAATGCCATCGCCAATGGGGATTGCCCCGCTGTCATAATTCGCTTCGACACGGGTCTCGGCGCTTCCACGATTCTGCGTCATTTGGTGCAAGTCGAAAGCCCGGTCCGCCCGGTACTGACAATCCACGGAACACCGTCACTTGGGTCCTTCCCGTACGGGGTTTTGGCGCCCATCCTCCGCACGGTGAAAAGTGACGGGGTCGGTATTCGCACAAATGTGCTTCGTGCCTTCCTGGCAACCCTGGCTGAAAACGCGATCGGAGATAGCAAGAAGGCCGGGAAATCGCTCATAGTTGTCGATGACGCACACGCCGTTGACCCGTCCACGGCAGAACTTCTAGTCACGTTGGTCCTCTCCGGTACTGTCCAACTTGTAGCTTCACATTTGCGCAATAAGACCCTACCGGATCCGTTGCCGAGGCTGTGGCAAACAGGCAACGCAGAGACCATTGAACTCTTTCCCTTGACGCAGAAACAAGGACACTCGTTATGCCAGACCATGTTGGATGCCCCCTTTGCCCTCCAAACGAGCTGGTATTTTTGGACCCTCTCGGGAGGTAATCCCATGCTGATGCGGATGCTTGTGGCTGAAGCACTTGAAGACGGGCTTCTCTACCGGCGCGGGGGAGTGTGGCTCTACCGGGACGGTCGGCATCAGGCAGGCCATAGTCTTCGCGATGCAGTCCGACAACAGATTCGTGGGTTGAGTGCAGCCGCGAGGGATGCCCTGGATATCGTCGCGTTGGCCGAACCCGTCTCGCTGTCCATGGTTGAACAAGTTAGCGGCAAGGCTGCCGTAAAGGAACTGGCGGCACGACAGCTCGTTCAGCGACAATTCTTGGAAGAAGAGGTCCTGCGACTTGCGAACCCCATTTACGGTGACGTCATCAGGCAATTGGTGCCCCCAGCGCACAGCAGAATACTTCACGACAATTTATTGGAACGACTTGAAGCCGAACCGCCGGGCACGGAGGCCCTTCTCCGCAGGGTCAGTTGGGAGCTGGACGTCGGCTTGAATGTTGCCACCGAACGGATCCTGAGCGCGGCGCTGATCGCCTGCAAGTTGTCGCAACCCAACTCGGCTTTGGAACTGATCGCATACATCTCGGCGCCTGATGCGACATTGCGCGCTAGAGCAATTCAAGCAAGGGCCCACTACATGGTGGGCGACTATGAAAGGGCGGCGGAGCTGCTCGACGGAGGATTTGAACAGGGTGCGTCATTAACCGATCTCTTGTTTGGGGCTCTTCTGCGCGCCACGACAAGGGTGGCGTTGGGGATGCCAACCACTGCCATGGAGGACGACATCAATAAGTTGGTCCTGGCAGGTGAACGGTTGGCGGAATCGGTTCCCGGTCAGGCCGCGGCCATTTTGGAACAAATTGCCCAAAAGACAAAGCTCATGAGACTTATGGTGCTTTCACGCAACGGCGAGTATGGCAGCATGGCACCCCTCATTGAGTCAGTACTTGCCGACGAATCCAATGTTTCCGAGGAGGAGCGCAAGCTGAACGCATCCTTTGCCTTGGCGATGGAGGCCGAGCGGTTGTGCGCACTGGGTCAGGCCACAAAGAGCCAACAACGTTCTGCTGAAGCGTTTGCCATAAAACACACGGAAGACTACGATGTCTTCTTCATCCCGGAGACCATTGTGTTTCGTCAACTGACCACTGCGCTATGCACCGGTGACTTGCCATTCGTTGCGGAGCTGCTGGATCAGTTTTTTGTCGACGCCGGACCGGTCATTTTGACGTTTGGTGGCGGGGCCAACGTGGCCCGTGGCATGGGGCTCATGCGACAGGGGCTGCTCGAAGAGGCAGTGGACGTTCTTCTGCCGACCATTGAATCACTGAGAGTCAACGATCCACAACAGCTGCTGGGCTTCTGTATTTCCATGACGGCCTACGCCGCAGCCAAGGTGGGCCGACAGACACTGGCCCGGCGCCTGATTTCTGAACATCGTGAAAAGCCGGCCATGTTCATTGTCACTGCGCATGAGCGGGCCTTCATGGCTGGGGCACGTGAATACGACAAACGTGACGGGACAGGCCTGGCGGATCTTGTCAGCTTGGCTAACGACTTCCGGTCACAGCAGGCGCCCCTGCTGGAGCTTAATGCGCTGGCGATCGCTGTGGAACTGGGGGAACACTCACAGTTGGGCCGGCTGATGCAGCTGGCGCCTCGTGTTGAAGGACGATGGGCTGAAGCGATAGCCCATTTTGGTCAGCAATTGGAACAAAGAATCAAGGGAAATACAACCAAACAAGCAGCCCTTCAGCCATATGGAGAAGCACCCCAAGTGAACCAAGTACCGTGGTTCACGGCGCCGGTTTTTAGCTCTGTTTCTGTCGAGGTTGACGCCAAACTGGCCTTGCCTGGTGAGTCCATTCCGAAACCGGCCCACACAAACGCTGCCCACAAGGATCCGGAGTTGCAACTGACTCCACGGGAACGAGAGATTGCAACCCTTGCGGTCCAAGGCCTATCCGATCGCCTAATCGCTGAGAAGTTGTCTCTCTCCACCAGGACAGTGGAAGGCCATCTGTACAGGTGCTATGCCAAACTCGGCATCGCTGGCCGTGAGGATCTGCCGGCCAGCCTCAACCTGTGACCGCTGGCCGATAACTGCCCAATGGTGTTCAGTGCTGCCGCGATGCAAGGCATGAATCGGGTTGCGGACCACGCTACTTGTTCTCTGATGTAGGTAAGTCTGCGCCCATAGTGAGTACTGCACGTAGTGAAACCGTGCCATTCCGCCATCGAATCGAGTAGCTGACACTGATGCCCTTGTGCCGGGCACACACTTTACTTGGAACATTACGGAGAGCAACACGACAAGGTCTCACAATGTTTTGTTCTAATCGCTTGATTCCCTCAGTGCCAGTTGCCGCAATCACCCCTGTCCATCATTGTCACTTGGACTCCACATTCGGAGCCGGCGACGGAAAGCCTTCTGAGACCAAGGCTTCCCCCAGCCGTCGTCGGCTCCCCACCCTGCGCAACTCCAGGACAGTGAAGGAGTAGTTCATGACTGTGTCAAAAGCCCAAATCACATTTCCTCGGCGGTTTGCCAAATTTGTGGATGAAAGGTCTCAGAATTCACTTACGGGCGGACCTAAACATGCTGTCTGGGATGCCACGCACAAAGACCGGATGGATGCAGGAACCAAGACGGGTGCCACCACGTGGTCGGAGGCCTATAGCTGGAAGATCAGGATCTCGGATTCGATTACCATCGCCGCGGTTATCACCAGTTCATACCTGTTGTGGTTTGTGGGTGGCAACAACGCGATGGGCAGCACCGAACCTCAAGGAAGCTACCTGATTTCCGGGATGATTTTGTTGGTCTGTTGGACCGCGGACTTGGAGCTGCACCGGACCCGGACTTTGAGCGTTATTGGCGTGGGAGCCACTGAATACAAACGGGTCCTGGAGTCCACGTTGCGTGTATTTGGAGCCATTGCCATCACGATGATCGCCCTGCATGTGGAGATAGTGAGGGGATTTTTTGCTTTGGCTTTTCCGCTTGGGGCCGTCTCACTCCTCGCAACTAGGTGGGCGTGGAGACGTTGGTTGTCGAGGCAACGCCAGTCAGGGCAGTGCCTGACCCATGCCGTAGTTCTGGGCCAGTCTGACGATGTCAGCTACGTGATCGGACAGTTGAAGAGCAATCTGTCCGCCGGGTATGTGGTCGTAGGTGTCGCGCTGACAGCCTTGCACGAAAAAATGGAGTTGCGACCGCCGTGGCACAAGATTCCGGTGTTATCCAGTCTTGCAGATATTGGCAGAGTGGTCGGGGTGACAGGAGCCCAGACGGTTATCGTTGCCGGTCCACTTCCAGGTGGACCAGAAGCCATCCGTGAATTGGGCTGGCGGCTGGAAGACATGAACACTGAGTTGGTCCTGGCATCAAACCTGACAAACGTCGCGGGGCCACGCATCCATTTTCGTCCTGTTGAAGGCCTGCCCCTGGTTCACGTGGAACTTCCGCAGTATTCCGGCGGAAAACATGTCATTAAACGAGCCATGGATATTGTGCTGTCTGCCCTTGCCCTCATTGTCCTACTTCCGGTGGGGTTGTTGCTCGCCGTCGTTATTAAAACCGACAGCGAGGGCCCAGTATTTTTCTTTCAGGATCGGGTCGGACGCAATGGCGAGACCTTTAAAATGGCCAAGTTCCGCTCGATGGTTGCAGATGCAGAGGGGCGCCTCGCGGGCCTCAATGCCCACAATGAGGCCGACGGTGTCCTGTTCAAGATAAGCAAAGATCCTCGGATTACACGCTGCGGGCGATGGATGCGCAAATATTCAATGGATGAGTTGCCCCAATTCTGGAACGTCTTAGTGGGGGATATGAGTCTTGTGGGTCCACGGCCACCCTTGAAATCGGAAGTGGCTAGTTATGAGAAGCCTGCGCATCGCAGACTTCTCATTAAACCCGGAATTACAGGCCTGTGGCAGGTCAGTGGCCGCTCAAATCTCGCCTGGGATGAGGCGGTGAGATTGGACCTCTACTACGTGGAGAACTGGTCCTTGACGGGGGATTTCATCATCTTGTGGAGGACGCTAAATGCAGTCCTCAAACCAAACGGTGCCTACTAGGGGATGCGATGAGTATGAAGATTGGTTATGCAGCCGGTGCTTACGATCTTTTTCATGTTGGCCACCTCAACCTCTTGCGGCAGGCGCGTTCACGCTGCGATTACTTGATTGCCGGTGTGGTCTCTGACGAACTCTTGATCGCCAACAAGGGCCGCCCACCCGTCATTCCCCTGACCGAACGGCTAGAAATCGTCTCCAATATATCTTTCGTGGATGAAGCCGTGGCTGAAGTTTTGCCGGATCGGATTCAGACGTGGAACCAGACCCCCTTCGATATTTTCTTCAAGGGAGACGACTGGAAAGGAACTCCTCGTGGCGCCGCCCTAGAGCGAGATTTTTCTGCGGTTGGAGTTCAAGTTGTTTACTTCCCCTACACCGTACACACCTCAAGTACCGTGCTCCGGCGGACGCTGGAACTCATCGACAACGAACTCTTGGAATCGGGGAGCGCCCACGGCTCGTTTCAATAAAAACCACACTAGAAACCGGTAGGGCAGAACCATCCTCCGGGGGAGGTCTCACATGAACACCAGTTCCAAGAGCCGCACGGGCTCCATGAGTATTGCATTGGTAGGGACGCGCGGCGTCCCGGCAAGGTACGGCGGATTCGAAACATGCGTTGAGGAGGTTGGACAACGATTGGCGGCTATGGGCCACCACGTTGTCGTGTACTGCCGCACGGTCAAATCCGAGCAGCCCGG
>JBKKBD010000246.1:0-14380 GCA_046714315.1 Specibacter sp. | reverse complement strand
GCGATTGCGTTGCATACGCGCAGCGCATACTCCGGTTCCGTGCCGGTGAAGGACTCGGGCGAGTACTCGTAGGTGATCACCGTGTCGGTCAGGGTCTCTTCGTACTTCTTGCACAAGCGGGCACCCTGCAAGGCAATGTCCAAGATCCCGTCTTCATCCTGGTTGAAGACCACTCGACGCTGCAGCACCGACGTGGAGTTGTACAGGTGAACGATGGCTTGTTTGGCTCCGATCAGGGACTCGTAGGTCCGCTCGATCAAGTGCTCGCGGGCCTGGGTCAGGACCTGGATCGTGACATCCTCGGGGATATGCCCGCCCTCAATCAGCTGGCGCACAAAGTCAAAATCTGTTTGGGAGGCTGAGGGAAAACCAACTTCAATTTCCTTGAAGCCCATCTTGACCAACAGCTGGAACATCTTCAGCTTGCGGCCGGGGCTCATGGGGTCAATGAGAGCCTGGTTGCCATCGCGCAAATCCACGGCGCACCAGCGCGGGGCCTTCGTGATGACCTTGTCAGGCCAGGTACGGTCAGGCAGATTTACCGAAATCTGATCCTGAAACGGGATGTACCGGTGTACAGGCATTCCAGAGGTTTTTTGCGCATTTCGCATTGGAGGTGACCTTCAATCTTGTTCAACGAGTGGGCCGGCCGGGCAACACAAACACCGCAGCGAGGGTGGCCATCTTCCACGTTGATCAATTCAACGGGTTCGAGGCCTCGCCGCGGCAGCTAAGAAGAAGCATTCCAGTGCGCACTTTTTTACAGTAGCACGGCACGTAGGATGATAGTGAACCAACTCACCTAACGAAGGGGTACCGATCCACTTGCGACATTCCGGCATCAATCTCAGCAACATTGACCCGAGCGTACGGCCCCAGGATGACCTGTTCAACCATGTCAATGGCGCCTGGCTGGAGGCGGAGGTGATTCCCGAGGACCGTGCACTCACCGGTTCCTTCATCACCCTGCGCGACGACTCCGAGTCGGCGGTCAAGGCCATCATTGAGCACGCGGGGACAGAGCACGCCAATCCTGACGCCGCGAATCCGGAGCTTTCCGCGAAGATCGGCGCCCTGTACGCAGACTTCATGGATGAAGAAGCCATCGAGGACGCCGGGGCAGCTCCGTTGACCGAGAAACTGGCGGCGATCGACGCCGCGGACTCGATCGAGGCACTGGTTCGTCTCATGGGCGATCTGGACCGCACTGGCGGCAGCACCTTGTTTGGCGCCTATGTCAATAACGACGCCGGAAATCCGGACCGCGCCCTCCTGCACCTCTTTCAGGCCGGTCTTGGGCTCCCGGACGAGTCCTACTACCGGGACGAAAAGTTCGCGTCCATCCGTACCGCCTACGTGGCCCACGTCCAGAAAATGTTGGAATTGGCCGGCGTTGCCGACGCCGCAGCCAAGGCCCCGCGCATCATGGCTTTGGAAATCGAAATTGCCGCAACCCATCTGGATAAAGTCTCCCTGCGGGACCCCCAGAAAACCTACAACCTGATGAGCCGTGGCGACATTTTGCTGCTGCTTCCGGAATTGGATACATGGCTGGATGCTCTGGGGGTCTCGGCTGAGCAGAGCTCCGAAATGGTTGTTGCCACTCCCGAGTTCTTCACCGGCCAACAGGCACTGCTCACCCAGGACCGTTGCGCCGATTGGCAGGCCTGGCTGGCAATGCGCACCATCTCAAGCCTGGCGTCCTATCTGTCCAAGGACTTTGTCGACGCGAACTTTGCTTTCTATGGCACAACGCTCAGTGGCACGCCCGTCATCCGGGAACGCTGGAAGCGCGGCGTTGGATTGGTCGAGGGTGTTTTGGGCGAGGCAGTGGGGCAGCTCTACGTAGCCGAGCACTTCCCTGAAACCCATAAGATCCATATGGAAAAGCTCGTGGCCAACCTCATTGAGGCCTACCGGATCAGCATTGTGGATTTGGGGTGGATGAGCGAGGAGACCAAGGTCCGTGCGCTGGAGAAGCTTGCTGCCTTTACGCCAAAAATCGGTTATCCGGCCAAGTGGCGCGACTACTCCTCCTTGGACATAGTTGCCGGGGACCTGTTGGGCAACATGGAGCGGAGCAATGCCTTTGAATTGGCCCGGCAACTGGCCAAGATTGGCGCTCCCATTGACCGCGACGAGTGGCTCATGACCCCCCAGACCGTCAACGCCTATTACAATCCCACCATGAATGAAGTGGTTTTCCCAGCAGCCATCCTGCAGCCACCGTTCTTTGATGCCGACGCCGACGACGCGGCCAACTATGGCGGTATCGGTGCCGTGATTGGGCATGAAATTGGGCACGGTTTCGATGACCAGGGCTCACAATTTGATGGCAGCGGCGCCTTGCGGAACTGGTGGACAGACGGGGACCGTGAGGCATTTGTGAAGCTCACCGCCAAGTTGGTGGACCAGTACAACGTGTTGTCCCCCACCGCCGCACCTGATGAGTTTGTCAATGGGGAACTGACCCTCGGAGAAAACATCGGTGACCTTGGCGGGCTGGCCATCGGATTCAAGGCCTACCAGCTCAGCCTCGCTGACGGGCAGTCCCCTGTCATTGACGGATTGAGCGGCGCACAACGCTTCTTCTTCTCCTGGGCCGAGTGCTGGCGTGCGAAGATCCGCCCCGAGGAAGCTATCCGGCGCTTGACCATTGACCCGCATTCCCCGTCGGAGCTTCGCTGCAACGCCGTGGCCAGCAACCTCGACGCCTTCCATGCAGCCTTCGCCACGGCAGCCGGGGACGAGATGTGGCGTGATCCTGCCGAGCGCGTGAGCATCTGGTAGCCACGCCTTAAGCAAATGGCGGGCGCCGGGACGGGGGAAACCCCGCGCCGGCTCCCGCCATTAGTTTAAGAAGCGCCTATTCAACGAACGGCGTCGGGAAGTATTTGAGCGGGTTCACCGTCAGGCATCCACCGCTGTCATCCGCGGTGCTGGCGACAATGTCTGGTGGCACCACGACTGTGCCGAACGCGGTTCCTGACACCCAGTCGGTGCCAACCACAAGGCTCACGCCGGTGATCGAGGGATCGGCCTTCACTGCACTCGCAGGGATCTTGAATACGGCGGCAACATCGGCCGCAACATCAGCCATGTCGGCACCGTAGAGCACCTGGGTTTCGTTCACGGCTGGCACATCCCCCGCCTGCCACGCACCTGTGAACCCGGCCGTTGACAGTGCCTGCAGCAATTCGATGGAGCGCCCCACGACGGCTGAGGCATTGGAGACGCTGACCGATTGGATTGCCTTGTCATAGACCGGCGCCTGAGTGGTGGGGACCACCGGAGCCGTGTTCGACGGCGTCCCGGTGGCGGCCGTGCCGCTGGTTGCCGTTCCTGCGCTGCTCGTTGGAGCGGCGGTGGACTTTCCCGTCAATGCCGTCCCCTTGCGCAATGCAGCAAAGTACTGACCGGCTTCCGGTTCCTTCAACTGCACACGATTGTTATCCGCCACATAGGCTTCATAAGGGACGGTGACAAAGGCAACGTTGGCCAAATCAATCTTCGCCAAGCGGTTGGCGATGGTGATCATGGAGGGGATGTTGGCCAGGCCCTCATCGATGGTCAAGTTCTTCGTGACCACATCCGCCAGGTTGTAGAGCTTGGGCAGGTTAGTCAGTGTTCCTTCGCTCTTGACCTTGCGAACCATGGAGCCAAGGAAGTACTGCTGTGCCTTGATGCGCGCAAGGTCGCTGGCATCGCCAAAGGCATGGCGGGTGCGTACGAAAGCCAGTGCTTGTTCACCCTGAACCAGGCTCTTGCCTGCAGCCAACTTGAGGCCGGACCCGTCGGTGTCGTACAAGGCATGGTCAACACAAACCTCAACGCCACCCAGAGCGTTGGAGAGCTCCTTGACGGCCGTGAAGTCAGCCAACATGAAGTGATCAATCGTCAGACCGGTCAGGTCGTTGATGGCGGCAACCGTGCAACCGGGCCCCACTTGCAGAGCCGCGTTGAGCTGCCCCGCAGAAGAGCCTGCAACGGTGTCTCCGCCGTTGGCGGGCTTGCAATCGGGAATGGGCACGACTAAATCACGCGGAAAACTTGTCACTGAAACGTGGCTGTTGTCGGCCGAGATATCCATCAACAGCATGACATCGGAATTGCCCTCACCCACGGAGTCTTCTTCGGTTCCGTATTGGCTATTGGCCCCGTCCCGCGTGTCGGTGCCCAAGATGAGGACCTGCAAGGATCCAGTGTCCTCAATCTGGGACTGCCCGGAAGATTTGTTCCCTACGCCCGCGTTCAAGGGCGACGTGGTGACGTTGTTCTGCAGCTTGAAAACCAACAGTCCCGCGGCGCCTACGCCAAGAACAAGCACCGCTGCAACACTGAGCGCGGTGATGCGAAGCCACAGGGGGGCCTTGGCACGAGGCCGAAAGTGCCGCCCCACAGGCTCGTTGTCACTGTGCGCGCCACTGCGTGGGGTGCTGGCAGCTTCAACTGCCCCCGTTTCGGCACGGCGTCGCCCCATGTTCCAACCTTTCACTGCGAATATTAACTCTCAAGAGTTTAGTCGTGAAGGCTGGGAACAACCCCCAAGCCACACGGCAACGGATAAGTACCTTGAATGTATATTCTTGTGCGACGCAAAATGGCGGCCCACAGGGGCCGCCATTTTGCGCTCATCCGAGCTGGTTAGAAGCCGAGCTTGACGAGCTGCTTCGGGTCCCGCTGCCAGTCCTTGGCGACCTTCACGTGCAGGTCAAGGTAGATCTTGGTGCCGAGCAGCGCCTCGATGCCCTTGCGGGCATTCGTGCCAACTTCACGCAACCGGGCGCCACCCTTGCCGATGATGATGGCCTTCTGCGAAGGACGCTCGACGTAAAGGTTCACGCGGACATCCAGCAAAGGGTTGTCCTCCGTACGGCCCTCACGCGGCAGGATCTCTTCAACCACCACGGCAAGGGAGTGGGGAAGTTCATCGCGAACGCCCTCAAGAGCGGCCTCGCGGATCAGTTCCGCAACCATGACGGCCTCGGGCTCGTCGGTCAATTCACCGTCTGGATACAGGGCCGGTGAAAGCGGCAGGAAGTCTGCGAAGACTTTACCCAAGGTTTCCACCTGGAAATCCTCCACGGCAGAGACGGGAACGACGGCGGCAAATCCGCGTTCGCCGATGACCTCGCGTCCCAGCTTTTCAACGGCAATCAATTGATCGGTGACCGCTTGTCGGTCCACTGTGTCGGTCTTTGTCACGATGGCAACGACGGGCTTGTTGCCAACCTGTCCCAGCTGCGTGGCAATGTAGCGGTCGCCGGGGCCGATCTTTTCATTGGCCGGAAGGCAGAAGCCAATCACATCAACCTCGGAAAGGGTGTCCGCCACCAAATCGTTCAGGCGCTTGCCCAGCAAGGTGCGGGGACGGTGCAGCCCGGGTGTATCCACCAAGACCAGCTGATAGGTCTCCTTGTGGACAATGCCACGAATCGTGTGGCGGGTTGTCTGCGGTTTAGCCGAGGTGATGGCCACTTTTTGGCCCACCAAGGCGTTCGTCAGTGTTGACTTTCCGGCATTAGGGCGCCCGGCAAGTACAGCAAATCCGGCGCGGAACCCCTCACCCTTGGCCGTTACGAGGCCTAACTTGGCTTTTGACTTACTCATGATCGCTCCTGTGGTGCTGTTCGGTGGGGGTGGTGCCTTCAATACTGCCGTTCCCGGACGTACTGTCATTCTCGACTGCTTCTGTGGTGCTGGCAATGACGTAGCTGACTCTGTTGCGCGAGGGTTCCATCCGCTCGGCGACCAGCAGGATGCCATTGACCTCGACGCTATTGCCCACGGATGGGATCTTGCCCAGATGCTTGGCCAAGAAGCCACCTACGGTGTCAACCTCGTCGTCGTCAAGGTCCTTGCCAAAGAGCTCGCCAAGTTCATCAATCGCCATACCGGCACGGATCCGGTACCGGCCCTCGCCCAAGCCCTGGACATCGGGGGAAACCGAGTCATACTCATCGGCAATTTCACCCACGATCTCCTCGATCAAGTCCTCCAGCGTCACGAGCCCGGCCGTGCCACCATATTCATCAACCACAATGGCCACATGGGTGGATTCAAGCTGAAGTTCTTTAAGCAGGTCATCGACTGGCTTGGATTCGGGCACATACCTTACGCTGCGCGCGAGGTGCTCCACCTGGGGGCTGGTTTCGCCGTCGGCCAGGCGGTGCAACGTAGCCACGACGTCCTTGAGGTACAGGATGCCCAGTATGTGGTCGGAGCTCTCCCCCATGACCGGAATTCGTGAGAATCCGGAACTAAGGAAGACTTCAAGGGCCTCTTCCAGGGTGTCCTCGTGATCAATGCCGACAATGTCGGTTCGAGGCACCATGACGGCGCGCACCATGGTTTCACCCAGATCAAACACGCTCTGAATGAGTTCGGCTTCGTTGTCCTCGATCATTTCTGATTCGCTGGCACGGTCAACAAACTCGCGGAATTCCTCTTCGGTGACGAAGCTGTCGTCACCGGTCGGAACGTTCTTGGTGAATGATGCGCCTAGGAGATTAAGCCATTCCGGGATTGGCCCTAAGACCTGGCGCAACAGGTGAATGACCCACGCCGAGCGGCCAACGAGCGCTGCTGAATAGAGGCGCCCTAGCCGGCGCGGCGATACGCCCACCATCATGAAGCCCAGCACAGCCATAACGACTGTTGCGATGAGCGCCGCGATCCATTCGTTGCCCAAGAGGCCAACGAGGAATATGGCCACGGCCACGGCGGCGGCCATTTCGGACCAAACCCGCCAAAAACGTATGGCATTCAAATGGGCAAGCGGTTCGGCCAAAACTTTTTCCAGGGATGCCCCGCGGCCGTGCGCCGCAACTGTTTCAGAATCGTGGCGCGGAAAGAAATTCAAAGCTGATTCAACGGCGGCAAGGAAAGCCGCGATGGCCGTGAAGAGAACCCCCATGACCGGTAAGGCGACAAGCGTCACTTCATTGTCTCCCGGGGAGCTTCCCTGCCGAGGAAGCTGGAGAGGAGTTCCCTCTGAATCCCGAACATCTCTTCCTTTTCCTCGGGTTCGCGGTGATCGTAACCCATGAGGTGGAGCATGCCGTGAGTGGAGAGCAGGAGCAGTTCCTCTTCCATGGAGTGGCCAGCGGCAACTGCTTGCTCTTGAGCCACCACCGGGCACAACACAATGTCACCCAGCAGTCCTGCCGGGGTGGGCATGGATGCGGTTCCGGGACGTAGTTCATCCATGGGGAAGGACAGAACATCGGTGGGGCCCGGCTCATCCATCCACTCGATGTGGAGCTTCTCCATGGTTTCCAAGTCGGCCAAGATTACCGAGACCTCGGTCTGGGGGTGAAGGAACATGGCGTTTAGAACATGCTTGATGAGCCTGACAAGCTCTTCTTGGCGCACCTCCACGCCTGATTCATTATTGATTTCGATGCTCATCGCGAGGTGCTTTCCTTGGGTGTTGTGGGACTGGGATGTGCGTCATCCCAATTGTTGTAGGCGCTGACTATGGCGCCCACCAGACGGTGCCGGACCACATCCGTGGCGTCCAGGAGGGCAAAGTGGATATCGTCGACATCTTCAAGAATTTCCCTGACGACACGTAGACCGGACTTTGTTCCGGAAGGCAGGTCAATTTGGGTGACGTCACCGGTGACGACGATCTTCGAGCCAAAACCCAAACGGGTCAAGAACATTTTCATTTGTTCAGGCGTGGTGTTTTGCGCCTCGTCAAGAATGATAAAGGCATCGTTGAGTGTGCGTCCGCGCATATAGGCCAACGGGGCAACTTCAATGGTTCCGGCCGCCATGAGGCGCGGAATGGTTTCCGGATCCATCATGTCGTGCAGGGCATCATAGAGCGGGCGTAGATACGGATCGATCTTGTCGTTCAGCGTGCCCGGCAGGAAGCCAAGGCGTTCCCCCGCCTCGACGGCAGGGCGGGTCAGAATAATTCGGCTGACGTCTTTGCGCTGGAGTGCCTGGACGGCCTTGGCCATGGCCAGATACGTTTTGCCTGTTCCCGCCGGGCCAATCCCGAAAACCACTGTGTTGCGGTCTATGGAATCGACGTAGTCCTTCTGGTTCGCCGTCTTCGGACGAATGGTCCGGCCCCGGCTGGAAAGGATGTCATAGCTAAGAATGTCAACAACGGAGGTTTCGGGGCGGGTGTGCAGCATGGCCACCAACTGCTCCCACACGCTTGCGCTCATGGGATTGTTGCGGGCCACCATGCCGCGGGCTTCTTCGATCAGGTGCATGATGCGGGGCACCACTGCGACCGGGCCGGAGATGGTCAACACATTGCCGCGGGCCAGAAAGCTCACGTCCGGGTAGAGGCTTTCGATAATTCGCAGGCCTTCATCTTCTGCGCCGAGTGCCGCAACCATTTGCTCAGTGGAAAGAAAGTGCACAACCTCTGTGCGTATTCCATCCACTGAATATGGAAAGTGCTGCCCGGGTCCCTGAGCAGCATACGGATCATGCCGATTACCTGTTGTGTCTGCCATAGCGTCGACCTTACTGGCCTGAAATCTCTCCTTGGGTTTTCCGGTGGCTTCCACCGGTTTGTCGATATGTAAGCCTTTGCCAATTCTAATGCACAGCTCCGTGGCAGCAATCAAATAGCTCTTCTGCCGTGAGCGCATCTTTTAGTCACATCACGGCAGAAGTGTTTCGATACGGTTTCAGTTCGTTGCCGGACACCCGTTTCCGCGGCATAGCCATCATGTTCTATGCCAAGCTGGTTGAGTTCAAAGTCTTGTGGGGATGCTTAGAACTACCGCCAAAGCGCGGCGTCGGTTGACGCCGGTCGCCTTCCAACAGCCAAGATTAGCGAGTGATCTGCCCCATGTTTGCCGTCAAATCCGCAGCAACGCGACGCCCCGGCGCCGCTGCTGATGCGTCATTTCGGCAAAATCGCGCCGTCACCCGAATGCGTATGGTCGACAAGTTTGCCATTCTGGGACTCTCCGTCTCATTGACCCTCATCGGCTGCGCGTCACAGGGTTTGAACCAACCAAGTGTGTCCATGCCCACGAGTAATTCTTCGCTGGCTTCGGGCTTGGTCACCAACGCACCCTTGGAAACTGCAACCTCATCGCAGACCCTCCCCGTCTATTGGCTCGGCACCAGCAATGATGATGTTTTTCTCTATCGGGAATTTTTCCCTGCACAATCGGCTGACGATCCCATCGTGGCCGCACTGCGCGTCATGATGGGAGGCGATGCACTCGACCCTGACTATTTCTCCATCTGGAAGAACCCGTCAAGGCTCGGCGCCTCCATTTCCGCCAAGAATGTCATTACCATCGACATCTCGGCCGATGCTTTTGGCAGCAAGGTCGATGAGGGCATCGCCTCGCGTTCCATCGCCCAATTGGTCTACACGGCAACGGCGGCCGCAGCCATGTCCGGACTCGTTGACACCACCACGTCCATCCAGGTGTCCGTGCTGGTCGACGGGCACACGGGCTATAACGCCTTTGGCCATGTAGTCCTCGACAAACCGCTGACCCGAGGCGCAGATTTTATCGCTCCCGTGTGGATCATCGACCCGGCCAATGACAGCAGCTTTAACACGCTCCCCTTAAAGGTTGGCGGTCAGGCCGTCTCCCCCACCGGGAACTTGGCCTGGTCTCTGGCCCACGTTGTCGGCGATGCCGTTGGCGAGCAGTATCTCAGCGGAACGGTCACCATCCCGCAGGGACCCAACGAATTGGGCGAATTCAGCTTCAACCTTGTCCCGCCGCCCGGCAAGTACCAGCTCTCGGTTTACGTTGAGGACTCCACAGTCCCCGGCAAGAAGCTCGGACTGGACACGAAGCTTGTCACGATCTCAGAACCCAGCCTCAAGTAGGCCCTGAGCAGTCCCCGCGCAGTCTTAATGCCAGCAGTCTTACTCCCAGCGGCCCAGTTCTTGGCTGAGAAGAACGACGGCGGCGGGCCCGGCCGTTGAGGAGCGCAGAACGTGCCGACCCAAGAGCGCTGTCCGCGCCCCGGCGGCCGTGAAGGCCTCTACCTCGGCTGAACTCATGCCACCTTCGGGTCCCACGATCATCAGGACACCGCGCAGCCGCACAGACTCGCCGGCGTTGCCAGCCAGCCAGTCACGGGCAACGTGTGCAACCGAATCGACGGCATCCTCATGCAGGATCAATGCCAGCCCGGCGTCGGCTATCAACTCACAGACGCCCGCGGTTCCCACCAGCGGACCAACCTGGGGAACTGTTGACCTTCTGGCCTGCTTGGCAGCCGCGGCAACCACCTGGCGCCACTTCTCCGGGCCTTTGAGTGCCTTGTCCATCTTCCAGCGGACAATGGAACGCTCCGCCTGCCACGGCACCACGGCATCTATGCCCAGCTCGGTGGCCATCTCGATGGCCAACTCGTCACGGTCACCCTTCGCCAGTGCCTGGACCAGGGTGAACCCGATGGCAGGTGCATCTTCCGGGACCACTGTTTCAACCAGTACCGTCAGGGTGCCCTTGTCAGCGCTGGTGACCGTACAGACCAACCGCACTCCGGCGCCGTCGCACACGTCAACAGGCTCCCCGGCGCTCAGGCGTTTGACGGTCGTGGCATGGCGCCCCTCGGCGCCGTCCAGGGTGAAGTGCGCACCGGGTAGCAGACCGGCGAGTTGTTCCGGGGTGGCGTAAAAGACCGGGTTGCTCATGGTCTTTAGAAGTTGCCGAGCTTGTCGCGGAGCTTGGCGAACATGCCGCCGCTAGTGACCAGCTTGCCCTCGGTGTAGCTTTCACCGCGCAGGGCGGCGAGCTGCTTAATGAGCTCTTCCTGCGCCGCGTCCGGCTTGGTGGGCGTCTCGACGTGGATGTGCACCTTCAAATCACCGCGGCCGAATCCACGCAAGTGGGTCACGCCCAGGTTGCGCAGATTGATGGTTTCCCCGGCTTGGGTGCCGGGCTTGATGCTGATGGGCTGCTCGCCGTCGAAGGTTTCGAACGTGAGCTCGGTGCCCAGTGCCGCTGCGGTCATGGGAACGCTGAGCGTGGCGTGCAGATCGTCGCCCTCACGCAGGAAAGCCGGATCGTTGTTGACCTTCATCTCCACATAGAGATCACCGGCGGGTCCACCGGCGGGTCCGACTTCGCCCTGGCCGCCGAGTTGGATGCGCGTTCCGGTGCTGACACCTGCGGGAACCTTGATAGTGAAGGACCGGCGATTGCGCACCCGGCCGTCACCCATGCATTCGTTACACGGATCAATGATCATGGTGCCGAAGCCTTGGCAGGAGTTGCACGTAGCCACCGTCATGACGTTGCCAAGGATGGAGCGCATGGGGCGCTGGACCTGGCCGCTGCCATGGCAAATATCACAGGTAGTGGGCGAGGTGCCCGGGCGGCAGCAACTGCCATCGCAGGTGGGGCAGATGACCGCGGTATCGATTTCAAGTTTCTTGTTGACGCCGAAGACGGCCTCACGCAGTTCAACTCGGACCGTGATGAGCGCGTCCTGGCCGCGACGTGTCCGCGATGCCGGACCACGGCCGCCACCGCCACCGCTGCCACCAAAGAAGGTCTCGAAGATGTCCTGGAAGGCGAAACCGTCTCCGCCACCGTAATTGCCGCCACCGCCACCGTTGTCGTTGCCATTTTCATTACCGGTGGTGT
The DNA here is from genome assembly GCA_046714315.1 of Specibacter sp. Lineage (GTDB taxonomy): Bacteria > Actinomycetota > Actinomycetes > Actinomycetales > Micrococcaceae > Specibacter. Next base: position 2,780 of record JBKKBD010000246.1, on the reverse strand, counting down.
CATAGACGCGGCGCTTCTGCGGATCCGAAAGGACCTCATAAGCGTGGGTGACCACCTTGAAACGGTCCTGTGCATCTGGTTCGTCGTTGACATCCGGGTGCAGCTTACGCGCGAGCTTGCGGTACGCCTTCTTGATTTCCTCGGCTGTTGCGTCGCGGGTGACGCCCAATGCGTCGTAGTGATTGCTCAAAATATTGCTCTCTTTACGTGGAAACGGTGGCCGTCTAGCCGGCCAAAATTCTAGAAAGGTACTGCGCCACGGCGCGCACACTGGACATGGTGTTGGGGTAGTCCATCCGGGTGGGGCCCACTACGCCTAGCTTGGCGGTTTCCCCTGGACCGTAGCCAGCCGCCACAACTGACGCTTCTGACAGCGAATCATGGGGGTTTTCCCGGCCGATCACCACCGCCATGCCAAGCGAGTCCTGGGCCATGGCTTCAAGAAGGCGCAGCAGCACCACTTGTTCTTCCAAGGCATCAAGGACCGGACCGATACTCAGCGGGAAATCATTGTTGGAACGGGCAAGGTTTGCCGTTCCGGCCATGACAATCCGGTCTTCCCTGGCGTTGCGGGCCAACAAGGCCAACCCTTGGGCCAGCCTGGCGGCGGGTCCTTGTTCGGCGTGCGGCACCGAAAGGGGGATCCTGACGACAGCTTCGGGAAGCAAGGAGACCGCCAGACCACTCAAACCGGCTAGGAACACCTTGCGGAGTCCGGCCAACGCCGCATCATCGAGCGTTGCACCAACGTCAATGACGTTTTGTTCAACCTTTCCCGAAGCCAAGATCAAAACGATCAGGACCTGGCGGGCGGCCAATGATACAAACTCAATGTGCCGCACTGTTGCCGCAGCAGAACGGGGGTACTGCACCACGGCAACCTGGTTGGTCAGGTGGGCCAGTGCACGGACCGTCCGCTCAAGGACGTCGTCAAGATCTGTCGATCCCTCAAGGAGCACCGAAATAGCCCGACGCTCGGCGGCCGAAAGCGGCTTGACGGAGGAAATTTGGTCAACAAAGATTCTGTAACCCTTGTCGGTGGGAATGCGTCCGGAGCTGGTGTGGGGTGCTGTGATCAGCCCCTCCTCCTCCAATGCGGCCATGTCGTTACGAATCGTGGCGCTTGAAACACCCAAATGGTGCCGTTCAACCAGAGCTTTGGAGCCGACGGGCTCACGTGTGTGTACATAGTCTTCGACTATGGCCCTAAGGACTTCCAACTTCCGCGGTTCACTCATGCCCGGCACCTCCTGTCAATGGCCACTAGCACTCTACCCAATCAAGTGCTAAGTCTAATACTTTTTTGAGCACCCTTCCGTGGGTGCAAGCCGCGCCAATGCACGGGACTGGACACATTGACCGGTTAGCATGGGTTTTCACCCGGTAGTGTTCGCCATGAGCGTTGCCACGAGTTCGGATAGTTAAGGTTTTTTCGTGCACTACGAACAATGGGGACCACAAGATCTCAGTGCCCCCGCCCAGCGGACGCTGCGCAAGGTTGAGGCCCGCGGTGGGCTAGTTGTTGAAGAGGTGCAGACCGGCTGGGTAGGTGCCGTGGTGCGCCTGGAGAAGTCCGGCGGCATGCACATCGTGGAGTTGGCCGATCGCAGAAACAAGGTGCGTGCCTTTCCGCTTGGCTTTGGTTTCCTGCTTGAAGGCGAGCCGGTTGAACTCATCGCCCCCGTCCTAGCCGCACCCAAGAAGACCCTGCGCACGGCATCCGGCTCGGTGAAGGTCGCTGATGTTCGGGCCAAGGTAGCCAAGGCCAGCCGCATCTGGGTCGAGGGAAAGCACGACGCCGAATTGGTCGAGAAAGTCTGGGGAGACGACCTCCGGGTGGAAGGCATTGTCGTTGAGCCTCTGCGTGGCATCGATGACCTGGCTGCCGCCGTGGCCGATTTCTCCCCCGGCCCCACCCGCAGGCTGGGAATTTTGGTCGACCATCTGGTGCCCGGATCCAAGGAAACCCGCATTGTGGCCAATCTCATGAACACGCCCGGCATTCGCAAGAATGTGCTGGTGGTTGGCCACCCCTATGTTGACGTCTGGCAGGCCATCAAGCCCGGCACTCTTGGCATCCCGGCATGGCCCGTTGTGCCGAGATCCATGGAGTGGAAGCTGGGAATCCTCAAGGCGTTCGGGTGGCCGCACACCACCGCGGAGGACATCGGGCTTGGCTGGCAACGGCTGCTCTCACGCGTCAATTCATACTCGGATCTGGAACCATCGCTCCTGGGACGGGTGGAAGAGGTCATCGACTTCCTCACGGCACCCGTATCCTAGAGTCAGAGGTCGGTTTTGTTCCGGCACGAAGTTTTCGCTTGTTGAAAGGCCAGTCATTGTGAGTCATCCTGTAAACCGAATCAGCGGTGCACCCCAACAGCCCCTCTCACCCTCCGAGGACAAGCAGTGGGCGTTCATGTCCCATTGCGGCGGAATCCTTGGCTGCGTCCCGTCACTTTTGATCTACAAGCTGCTTGGCCCGCGCGGCCGCTTCACGGCTCAGGAATCCCTGGAGGCGCTCAATTTCACGTTGCCGCCGACCATCATCGCCATATTCCTCAACGTGCTGGCACTGATCTTTTCCTTCTTCATTCCGGCACTTGGTTCGATCTTCGCCATGCTGGCACTGCTCGTCTGGATTTTCCTGACGGTGTTCTCGGTCATCGCCGCCATCCGCGTCAACCGCGGCCAGCCGCACCGCTACTCCTGGAACATGCGCTACTTCAAGTAGCCCCCAAGCAAAAGGCCGACGGCGGCCCGCCCACCATGGGCGGGCC
>JBKKBD010000245.1:0-25490 GCA_046714315.1 Specibacter sp. | reverse complement strand
GGTGGCCCCGGTGGCCAGGGTGGCGGAGGCATGTCCGCCTCAGCAAAGAAGAAGCTGTTTATCATCCTCGGCGCCGCTGTCCTCGGACTTGGCCTCCTCGTGTTTTTCATCTGGCTGTTGGTTGGTTTCATCCTGGGCAATATGAAGAATTTGGATCCCAATCCCGCTCCGGTCGTTTCATCGCAGTCTCAGGCTTCGGAATCCCAGGCCGCAGAACCCAGCGCGGGTCAAGATCCGGAAGCCAGCGAGGCGGCCGGGGGAGATCCCGACGACGGGTTGATCCTGGCAGCACTGTCGCCCTTGGATTGGCTCGACGGCGACTGCCTGAGAGACTACAAGGATCAGTCCAACCCAGCCGACGTCGTCTTGTGCAGTTCGCCGCACAACGCCCAGCTGGTGGGCACCTTTTACTACGAAGACGCTGATGAATACCCTGGCCTCGAAGCACTCAAGGCCAAGGCCGTGGAGGTGTGTGACGGCGTCACGTTCACGTCCGAAGCTTCAGACATCAGCACCCTGAAGCAAACTACGGCGTACCCGTCAGACACCACGTGGAGCGAGAAGGATGATCGCAGGGTCGACTGCATGGTCCACGACACCCGCGACGGCAACCCTTTGGAATCAGATCTGATTCAGTAGGAAAATAGCGATGGCCTGGCCGCTCGAGACTCACGTCTTCAGCGGCCAGGCCATCGCTATTTTTTTATTACTTCCGGAGCACGGTCAATCCCGCGCTGGCAGTCGAGCCCATGTCGAGCTCGTCAAAATCGGCAGCGGTATCCACCAGGACCGTATCGCCGTCGGTGATGGTGCCAGCCAGGATCTCCTTGGCCAGACGGTCGCCGATTTGGCGCTGCACCAGCCGGCGCAGCGGTCGGGCACCGTAGGCAGGATCGTAACCGGTCAGTGCCAGCCAGGCCTTCGCCCCATCGCTCACCTCAAGCGTCAGGCGCCGTTCGTACAGGCGGGCGGCCAGCGACTGCACCTGCAGGTCAACGATCCGCGACAGCTCTTCCACATTGAGCGCATCAAACATGACGATCTCATCGAGGCGGTTCAGGAACTCGGGCTTGAATGACGCCTCAACGATGTTCATGACGGCCTTGTGCTTCTGGTCCTCGGACAGAGATGGATCCACCAAGAACTGAGAGCCAAGGTTGCTGGTCAGCACGATGATGACGTTACGGAAGTCAACAGTGCGGCCCTGGCCGTCGGTGAGACGGCCGTCATCGAACACCTGCAACAGGATGTCAAAGACTTCCGGGTGAGCCTTTTCCACCTCATCGAGGAGCACCACCGAATATGGCCGACGGCGCACCGCCTCGGTGAGCTGCCCGCCTTCGTCATAACCCACGTATCCCGGAGGGGCACCGACAAGCCGCGAGACGGAGTGTTTCTCGGAGTACTCGCTCATGTCGATGCGGATCATGGCGCGTTCATCGTCAAAGAGGAAATCGGCGAGCGCCTTGGCCAACTCCGTCTTACCCACGCCGGTGGGGCCAAGGAACAGGAACGAACCGGTGGGCCGGTCGGGGTCGCTGATCCCCGCACGGGCGCGGCGAACGGCGTCGGACACGGCAGTAACAGCCTTGGACTGGCCGATCAGGCGCGAACCCAGAACCTGCTCCATCTGCAACAGCTTCTGACTTTCACCTTGCAGCATGCGCCCGGCCGGAATGCCGGTCCAGGCAGAGATGACCTCGGCAATGTCGTCCGCCGTGACTTCCTCGGCCACCATCAACTCAGGCTTGTCCGCGGATTCCTCCTCTGCGGCCGCGGCCTCCAGCTCGCGCTGCAGCCCCGGGATGTCCCCGTACAGCACCCGGGAGGCCAGCTCCAGATCGCCGTCGCGCTGAGCCTTGTCCGCGATGGAACGTAGCTCATCGAGCTTGGCCTTCAGATCGCCCACCCGGTTCAGCCCGGCCTTTTCCGCTTCCCAGCGCGCATTGAGACCGGCCAGCTCTTCCTTCTTATCAGCCATGTCGGCACGCAAGGCGTCCAGACGCTCCACCGATGCCGCATCGCTTTCGCCAGTGAGGGCCAGTTCCTCCATGGTCAGACGGTCCACGGCGCGGCGCAGCTGGTCGATCTCCTCCGGGGCGGAGTCAATCTCCATGCGCAGGCGCGAGGCCGCCTCATCCATCAGGTCGATGGCCTTGTCCGGCAGCTGGCGGCCACTGATGTAGCGGTTGGATAGCGTTGCGGCCGCTACGAGCGCGGAGTCCGCAATGGCAACCTTGTGGTGGGCCTCGTAACGCTCCTTGAGGCCACGCAGGATGCCGATCGTGTCATCAACACTGGGCTCCCCCACGAAGACCTGCTGGAAGCGGCGCTCAAGAGCCGGATCCTTTTCAACGTTTTCACGATACTCATCCAGCGTGGTGGCCCCGATCAGGCGCAGCTCGCCACGGGCCAGCATGGGCTTGAGCATATTGCCCGCGTCCATGGAGCCCTCAGCGGCGCCGGCACCCACCACCGTGTGGATCTCGTCGATGAACGTGACAATTTGGCCATCCGAAGCCTTGATTTCCTCCAGCACTGCCTTCAGGCGTTCCTCGAACTCGCCGCGGTACTTTGCGCCCGCCACCATCGAGGCGAGGTCGAGGCTGATGAGCGTCTTTCCGCGCAGCGATTCCGGCACATCTCCAGCCACCATGCGCTGGGCCAGGCCCTCAACCACGGCTGTCTTGCCCACACCAGGCTCACCGATCAGCACCGGGTTGTTTTTGGTGCGACGGCTGAGCACCTGGATGACCCGGCGAATCTCCGAGTCACGCCCGATCACCGGATCAAGCTTGCCGGTGCGGGCGATGGCCGTCATGTCCACGCCAAACTTTGCCAGCGCCTCAAAGGTGTTCTCGGGATCGGGCGTGGTGACCTTGCCGTCGCCGCGCACGGACGGCAGCGCGGCATCGAGCGCCTGCCGAGTGGCACCTGTTTGGCGCAGGGCACCTCCTGTTGCTCCGGCGTCGACCGCAAGGCCCAAAAGCAGGTGTTCGGTGGAAACGTAGCTGTCCCCCATACGCTCGGCGGCCTGCTGCGCGGCCTGCACCACCATCAGCGTGTTTCGGCTGAGCTGGGCCTGCGCCACGGAGGTGCCGGACGACGACGGGAGGTTGCGGATGGCGGCACTGGCACCGACGCTCACCTCATCCGGGTCGACTCCGGCGGCCTTCAGCAGGGCAACGGCCACGCCCTGCCGCTGGTCCATGAGCGCCTTGAGCAAGTGTGCGGGTTCAACGGTGGGGTTGCCGGCGGTCGAGGCGTTCATGGCGGCGGCGGAAAGAGCCTCCTGGCTCTTCGTGGTGAATTTGGCGTCCAAGAGAGGTCCTTTCGTTGGCTGTCTGGGAGGGCGAAGACTCGCTCCCTCATAAGTTGAGTCTACTACGCTCAACTTTGCATGACGGGATGTTATTCCAACCATACGTTTTATCGCGGGATGACGCTTGACATTGACGCCGCGTCAACCTTTACCGTTGATTCCATGAACACTTTCGAGCCCGGAACGGACTGGTCCATCCAGCAGGTCGCTGCACTAACCGGCACCACGAGCCGGACTCTGCGGCACTACGACGAGATTGGCCTGTTAGTGCCGAGCCGCATTGCGAACAATGGATATAGGCACTACAACCAGTCTGCGCTCGTGAGGTTGCAACGGATTCTCTTGTTACGGGAACTCGGGTTGGGACTGCTTGAGATCGCATCGATTTTGGACAGGGAAAATTCCCCTACTGCCGCGCTGCAGGCACATGTCGCTTGGCTCCGCGGTGAGCAGAACCGGATTTCCCGGTTGATTGCGTCGGTGGAAAAGACTATTGACGCAGAAATGGAAGGTGAAAAGATCATGGCACAGGAGATGTTTGACGGCTTTGACCACACTCAACACAAGGACGAGGTTGAGCAGCGGTGGGGCAAGGAGGCTTACGCACGAAGTGATGCATGGTGGCGCGCCATGGACACCTCGGAACAGGCAGCTTGGAAGGATCGCGCAGCGTCTCTCGGCCGCGATTGGATTGCGGCATTCACCAGCGGCGTTTCACCGGATTCCACGGCAGCCCAGGACCTGGCCCGTCGCCATGTTGCGTGGTTGAGCTCAGTTCCCGGCACTCCCGCCTCGACGCCTGAGGGTGACACGCGAGGCTACGTGCTCGGTTTGGCGGAAATGTACGTGGCCGATCCCCGCTTCGGGGCCAACTACGGCGGCACCGAGGGTGCCACTTTTGTCCGCGATGCCCTCATCGTTTATACGGAGCGGCAACTCTAGCGTTCGCTTAGCCCGGCTTCCGGGCCGTCCAGATCATGTTGGTGCCCATGAATTTGGGCGTCACCTGAACGTCCTGGAAGCCAGCCTGTTCGAATCTGAGCCGCAAGTCCTCCGGGCTCAGGAATCCGAGCGTGGAATCGACCAGGTATTGGTAAGCGGGGCGGTCGCGGCCAATGAGTGTCCCAAGCGTGGGAATCACAACCTTCATGCCAAGACGAATAAACGGGGCGAGGACTCCGCTCGGAGGAGATGATTCAAGTGCGGAGACAACACCGCCGGCCTTGAGGACCCGGAATTGTTCGTTCAAAACCTGGCCAAGATCGCTAACGTTCCGAAGCAGGTAGCCGTGCGTCACGCCGTCGAACGCGTTGTCCTCGAAAGGCAATTCATGGGCGTCAGCAAACTGCCAGTCAATGCTTTCGTTACCCTCGATCGTGCGAGCCATCGCAAGCATGGACTCGGAAAAGTCGGCACCAATGATGGTGCTCTCGGGGCTCAGCCCCCGGATTGCCCTTGCAATGACGCCCGTACCCGTCGCCAGATCAAGGTAACTACGCCCATGGCCGGAGGTGGCGAAGGTGGCGACTTCCTTGCACCAGCGCGCGTGCGAATTGAGCGTCATGAGCCTGTTCATCAGGTCATAGCGCCTGGCGATCCCATTGAACGTTGCCTGAACTGAGGAGTCTTCGTTTCGCACTGCCACTGGCTTTCGCTTGATGTGTTGAACTCAAACGAGTCTATGCGCGCTGGACCGGCTGGTCATATTCGCAGGACGGCCTCCCGGGGCACATCCGCCTACACTAAGGCCATGATCTTCATCGATCCGCCCTTTTGGCCGGCGCACGGAACCGTCTTTTCCCACCTGATTTCAGACACATCGGTGGCCGAATTGCATGCTTTCGCTGCGGCCAATGGGGTTGCCGAGCGGGCCTTCGACCTTGACCACTACGACGTTCCGGAGCGCGCTTACGGGGACCTCGTGGCTGCGGGGGCGGTGCCCCTTTCAGGCAAGGAACTGGCCCGCACACTTGTTGCGTCCGGCCTGCGGATAAAAGCGAAATACCGGGTCAAGTCCGTCGGTTCCGTTTTGGAGCTGCGCTGGGAGGCGCTTCTTCCTGGCCACATGGTACTGGGCGCTTCACTGCTGGGCCGCTGGAACGAGCCCCATAGGAATTACCACTCGGCCACCCATCTTCTGGCGGTACTGGAGGCACTTGAGCTGCTGACCAGCCGCTCGGTACCCCGCGCCGTGGCGCTGGCGGCATGGTTTCACGATGCCGTCTACAACGGCGGACCCAACGATGAAGTGGAGTCGGCAGTTTTAGCACAACTGAGCCTTAAAGGGTTGGTTCCCGCCACGGAAGCCAGTGAGGTGGCCCGGCTGGTCCGCCTCACGGCCACCCACTCCCCCGACCCCATGGACAGCGCCGGGCACCTCCTGTGCGATGCGGATCTCGCCATCCTCGGCTCAGCACCCAGCGAGTATTCCCGCTACATTGCTGGTGTTCGCCAGGACTACGCCCACGTGTCGGAGAGCGACTTTACCAAGGGGCGCGCCGCCGTCGTGCGTCAGCTACTTGCCTTGGAGCCAATGTTTCACACACCCAAAGGGCGGGAACTTTGGGCTGTGCGGGCACAGCAAAACCTCAGCACTGAATTAGACCAATTGTGCCAAAAAGACGAATAGTAGGCTGATTCCATGACTGACTACAGCGCACTGCCGGTTTCCGAGTTTGCATTCCCAGGACCATTGCGTGATCAGTTGGTCGGCGCGATCCTCGATGGTTCCAAGACGTCCACCACCGCAACCCTTATTGAGTATTCGATCGAGGGGGAAGACTTGCCATATGTTGGCGGCTGGGAGCTGGTGATTGACTCCGAAGGAAGAGGTGTTGCTGTCATCGAAGTGACCGAGGTCCGCACAGCCCGGCTGGCCGATGTGGATCTGCAGCACGTCATCGACGAGGGCGAAGGCCACACCTCGCTGGCGCAATGGCGGGCCGGACATGAGGAATTTTGGCACTCCGCTGAGATGCGCGAGGCCATGGGGGACCCGGAATTTAGTGTGGATGATGACACCCTGGTGGTCCTGCAACGCTTCCGGGTTGTGGAGCGCGTGGCCTAGCCGGTCTGCAAACCACCATTGACCCACGTACCTAGCTAACGCCGCTGACGGTTAGCTGACGGTTATCAGAGTTTTGATGTCACCGCAGCCCGATACTCTGGGTTCATGGCTTCGAAGAATGAACCCCGCGCACCCCGTCTCACTCGGCTTGACCTTCACGACCTGGTGGAGAATGACGACGTGTTCTTTGGTCCGGGTGAAACCTATGACGGTCAGCAGTTTGACCGAACTTCCTTCGACGACGCCAACCTGACCTCGACTGATTTTCTTGAATGCGAACTTAACGGACCAACACTCAACGACACAGAGCTGCGTGGCGTGCGGTTCCGCGGCACAGCCCTGAATGACAGCTTTGCCCCGATCATGAAGGGTGCCCGCACCAGCTGGCGCGACACCGAGATCACCTCACCGCGCTGGGGATCGGCGGAACTTTATGACAGCAGCTGGCAGTCTGTACGGATCGACGGCGGGAAAATCGACTTCCTCAATCTGCGCTCGTCCAAGATCATCGACCTTCAGATCAGCGATTGCATCATCGGCGAGCTGGACCTCGGAGGCACGAACATCACCCGAATGGCTCTAAAGAACTGCCGCATCGGAACCCTGGACCTCCAGCAGGCGACGCTGAAGGATCTCGATCTGCGCACCACCGAATTCCGTACGCTCAACGGCGTGGGTTCCATGTCCGGCGTGGTACTTGACGACTACCAGCTGGGCCTGCTGGCCCCGATCCTGGCCGCGCATCTGGGGATCACCGTCGAGTAACCGCGCTACCGGGCCAGCAGCTACAGGGCCAGTGAGACGCCCAGCGAAGCGGCTACACCGAACGCGGTGCCCCAGATGATGATGGCGATAACCTGCCACAGGATGACGGCATTCTTCGGAGCCCCAAAGGAAATCATCGCAACCGAGGTGAATTGGCTCGGCAAGATGACCGGGCCGACCAGGCTCACGCCCGCCACTCCATATTTATCGAACGCCGTACGTAGTTTTTGCCGACGTGGAGAAAGCTCCTTCACGGCCTTACCGGCGGACGCCTTGCTCCGCACCTTGTGTGTGCCCAACACAAAGATCAACATCGAGATCACATTGCCCACCACGGCAACGCCGATGGCGAGCGCAGGGTTCAGGCCGATGACCACACCGATCACCGCACCAAAGTAGGAATCCACAAAAGGAATTCCCGCGACTAGCAGCACGCCCACCCACTGCAACATTGCGGGGAGGGAGGAGGCGAAGGTCTGCAGGGATTCAATCATGAGGTCTACTTTCATGGGTGGAAAACGTTGATAATTCAATCCTGCCGTCCCGCCCGGACTCCGCGTAGTGTCCAGCTGTCACGGCTTCCCGGGCACTTTCGCATGCGCATCCATGACAAATGTCATTACTCTAGACTGGGCGTCATGCCCGCTACCGCCCCCGAAATTCCGCGCCCGTCCGCAGCCCCAGGACGAAGCGTAAGCACCACCTGGACTTATACGCTGGGCTCCATCGTCTTTGTTCTTGTAGTCCTCGACGCCATGCTTCTGGGCGTGGGCGTCGAGGCGTTCAAAGCCACGTACGTCGGCGTTTCCAGCCTTCTCATGCTCAGTCTCCTTGCGTCCGTGGCCACTCAAATTCGCTACTGCTGGTTCCTTCGAGCCGGGCTCGGCGGTGGGCTTCCTCCCGCAATATGGACGACAGCGCTTCTTGTTCCCTCACTTTTGGTCTGGCTATTGGGCCTATTTGCATCAGTTGACGCCCTGATGTGGGTCCTCCCCTTGTGGCTGGCGCTCACCCTCATCGCTTGCCTGCTGCCTCTACGGCGACGCATGTCGATCCTGGGTGCAGGGCTAGTTGCGTCCCTGCTGCATCCATTTATTTACTCTTTGATCAACGGTGTGCCGTATGGCTTTTCGGATAATCCTGGAATGCGCATGCTGTTTGTTTATGCGGCAGGCATGCCCTTGGTGATACTGAGCAGCCTGTGGTGGTGGCGGATCGTTGTGGAGTTGGACAAGCATCGGCTCATGGCTGGTGAACTCGCCGTCGCGCAGGAACGACTGCGCTTTGCCGCAGATCTCCACGACATCCAGGGTCACCATCTGCAGGTCATCGCACTGAAATCTGAGCTCGCCGAACGGCTGCTTGCGGTGAATCCCGAGACCGCACGCGAGCACATTCACGAGACCCGACTCATAGCCAAGCAGGCCCTCGAAGAGACCCGCTCACTGGTCTCGGGATACCGTGAAACTGTGCTCGAGAACGAACTGGAAAATGCGCGCGAGGTTCTTTCCGCCGCCGGGGCACACTGTGAACTCAGACTTGACCCGCTGCCCAGCAACCCGGCAGTCCGCAAAGCGCTGGCCATGACCGTGCGTGAAGCCACCACCAATATCCTCCGGCATAGCGACGCCACGCATGCCGCCATTACCTTGGCAACAGATCTGGATGGCTGCACGCTCACCATCAGCAATAACGGTGTGTCTAGCCCGGCCGCAAGCAGGCCGAGCTCCGGCAATGGACTCGCCGGGCTGCGCGAGCGCGTCGAAGCCCTGAATGGAAAACTTAACGTAACTCTGGACGCCGAACGCTTTGAGCTTCAGGCCTCCATCCCAGCAAAAGGGAGTCTCGCGTGAGCGAACTACGGCGCATTCGCCTCTTAATAGCCGACGACGAGCATCTCATCCGGGGCGCCCTCGAGGCACTCCTGGGGCTGGAACCGGATATTGAGGTGGTTGCGAGCGCGGATAACGGCATCACGGCGGCCGAGCTGGCCATATCCACCCAGCCGGATATCTGCCTGCTGGATCTTGAGATGCCGCAGGCCGATGGTTTGGAGGCCGCCGCGCGCATTCTCGCCGCTGTTAGTACCCGCGTCATCATCGTGACCCGCCACGCCCGCCCCGGCGTGCTCCGCCGAGCGCTGGCATCGAAGGTGTCAGGGTTCGTCCCCAAGTCCACACCGGCGGAGGATCTTGCCCATGTGATCCGGGATGTAGCGGCCGGCAAGCGCTACATCGACCCGGAAATTGCTGCGACGGCCCTGACCGCCGAACGTTGCCCGCTCACGGACCGGGAACTGGACGCGCTACGGTATAGCCGGTCAACGACCAGTGTGGCGCAGATTGCGCAGCAATTGCATCTGGCCCCGGGAACGGTACGTAACTACCTGTCCTCGGCCATGATGAAACTCGATGCCGTTTCGCGGCACGAGGCCGCCGAGAAAGCATGGCAGCAGGGCTGGATCTAGCCAAATAATGGTAGGTTCATGAACCATGACGATTGACAGCGCAGGCCTGCCAGCTAACCCGCCCATACTGCTTTCGATCGGACATATCCAGGTCACCGACCAGTACGTCATGACGCCTTCAGGCACATGGCCCCTTGCCGAGGTCAACGTCACGACCATGGATCAAACCAGGCTGACCACTTACACGCCGGGTTGGGCGATTGCCATGGTCGTCATCTTCATCTGGTTCTTCCTGCTCAGCCTCCTTTTCTTGTTGGCCAAGGAATCCCGGACCGGAGGATTTATCTTGGTCCATATTCAGTCCGGCAATTACACCTATACGGAGCAGGTACCGGTCAGCAATGACTTTCAGCGTGTTGATGTCTACAACAGAGTGCACTTCTTGCAAACACAGATTGGCAGGGCACGAAGTGTCCGCTAGGACCCTCCCAGGACAGGAATGGGCGCTAAACTCATCGTGTGATCAAACGTCCTACCTCCTCTGAACAGGTTCTTGCCCGCCGAGGCATTGCCGGCCACCGCCAGTACCGCATTCCGGCGCTAGCCGTGTCCGCCCACGGAACGCTCCTTGCTGCCTACGACGGCCGCCCCAACCTTGACGATCTGCCCAATCCGATCGATCTGCTCCTGCGCCGCAGCACCGACAACGGCGTCACCTGGGGGCCTCAGCAAACTGTGCGCACCGGCACCGGACTCGACGGCTACGGTGATCCGAGCCTGTTGATCGACACGGAAACGCACCGCATATTCATGTTCCATGCGGCCGGAACTCACGCCGGATTCTTCGAGGCCGCCGAGGGGCTGAATAACGAGGACGCCATCCAGCACGCGGACCTCAGCTTTTCCGACGACGACGGCGCCACCTGGCAACACCGCCGCCTCACCGCCATGCTCAAAGATGAGGGCACGACGGGTCTTTTTGCCGCGGCAGGCGCGGGCATCCAGATCCATGCAGGTGCCTTCAAGGGGCGCCTGGTGCAGCAATTTGTGCTCCTGAACCACGGTGAGATCAAGGCCGCCAGCGCCTACAGCGACGATCACGGCGAAACCTGGACGCTCGGTAAATTCATCGTGGGAGCCAACGAGAACAAGGTGGTCTGCCTCGCCGATGGCACGCTGCTGATGCACTCGCGCGCCACCCCGCACCGGCTCACGGCCGTCTCCTCCGACGGTGGCCATAGCTACACCGCCGCGCAGCCCCACCTCGAGCTGCCGGATCCCAGCGACAACGGCTCCGTTGCCCGCTTCGACGGCCTTCCCAATGTCACCACCCTGGCCACGCCGGAGACGGACAACTGGCTCATCGCCACCCACAACCACGATTCCCTCCTGCGCCGCAACACCCTTCTGAAGCTCTCGCAAGACAACGGCGCAACGTGGCATCACGCCGTCGTACTGTGCGCGGGAAGTTCCCAGTATTCCACCGCCACCCGGTTGCCCGATGGTCGGATCGGCGTACTGTACGAGCGCCAGGGATACCAAGAGATCGTGTTTGTGGCGCTGGATCCGAAGGAGTTGCTGGATTCTCCCACCGCAGCCCTGACGCACGACGCCGGAACGGACTACGCGGGCAACGTTGGCTTGTGCGTGGTGTTGCGTTCCGTCACGCCCGGGCGGCCCGCCGTTTGGGAGAGCGTGGGCGAGAGTTTCGTGCTGAGCCAGACGGCTGGCGACTGGGATCCATCCGCATGGAAGGAAGTTGGCCAGGGCTACTCAGAGGATGCCCCGCAGGTGTTATCCAACAGGGAATCCCAGGACCTGAATTACGGGCCCGTCATTGCCGGTTACAAGGCTGGGGATGTGCTGGCCTTCGCCGGGCGGGTGGAGAACGTTGGTGCAACACCTTCTCCGGCTGCGGCGGTCTCGATGGTGGCCGGTTCGGAGTGGGACGTTGTTTTGGACGAGGAACCGCTGGACAGCGGAGTGGTCCGCGGTTTCAACGCCGCGTACACAATGACGGCCGCCGATATCGCCGCCGGCAAGGTAACTGTGGCGTTCAACTTGGCCGCAGGGACGATCCGTGCCCAGCGGACGTTCACCTTTGACGTTGTCTCGGGCGATATCTCGGAAGCCTGACACAGCCGCGCCCCGAACCCCCATCCCCCAAGCTCATCCCTCGCTCACATACGGGGCTGTTTCCCATGACCCTCGCTCACATACGGGGGCTCGCCGGCAACGTTCTCTCGCCATCCGCGCGAGCGTTGACGAAGTGACCCCATCTTCCGATCGAGCGTTGGCAGAAAATGCCCCGTATGTGAGCGAGGATCGGTAGTTGGGGGAGGTTATTTGGCTTGGCCTTTGTTGCCGTCCAGATCATTAAGCGCCTTGGCGATAGCGTGATCGGCTCCCGCCGCAGTATGCGCGGCCTTGAGAGTTTCCACCGTGACATTAAATCCGCTGACCCTTGCCTGCAGCTGGGTTAGCGCGGCGATCAGCATGGTCTCCTGCTCCGCAAGGGCGTCGCGTTGCGAGATCAAATCCCCCAACTGCTCCCCCATGATCAGGTGGCGGTTCATGGCAGTTTGGGCCGCCGCCCAATCGCCGGAAGCCTCCGACTTCTTCGCCTGTTCGGCCAACGCACCCATGGCCTGCTGGAGATCGGCCGCCTGAAGGTCCAGCCGCTGCCGACTCACCGAAACATCGGCAACTCCGCGGCGCATCTTTTGCACGGCGGACCGCTGCTTCAGCTGGGCATCACTCAAGCTGAGCTGCTCGCGGGAGGAGGCTCCGGCGTCGTACTGGGCAGGCGAACGCCTAGCAGCGGAAGACTTGGAACCGAACATCCGGGCTAGGAAGCTCATGGCCTAGTCCTGGCCGAGATCCGTATACGTTGTGGACCAGTTCTTGAGCATGGTGGCCTCAATTTCCAGCGTGCGCGTGAGGTCCTTCATATCAACATCGCCCGCGGGAGCGGCGGCGCTGGCCAGCGCGTTGCGGACCCCTAACGCAGTTTGGGTGATCTGCTCAACCTGAACGCCAAGGGTCTTCGCGTACAAAGACTGCACGGCACGGTCTGGTTCCTGTTGCGCCACCAACAGCTGATGATCCATGACCGCGCCGGTCTGCTGCAGGGTGTTGAAAATGGACTCGAGATTGCCTGTGTACTGCCCGGTCGACTGGGCCACGCCGAGGGAGCGGCGTGTGGCCTCGAGCGCGTCCTGCAAAGCAACGCGTTGCTTCAAGATCTCAGCAACCGGGCCTGTGCTGGACTCGGCCCGGACCTTTAGCACGCTGCGTTTGGCCGATTCAATTTTGGGCTTGGAGATTTTCGCAATGCTCAAGGCGCCGCGGTAAATGAGCACGCCGAGGGTGATGGCCACACCCAAAACGATGGCAATGATGACCAACATGAGAATCAAGAAGACTGTGCCGGGATCCATGGAAGTGCCGGTTTCCTTGCCGTTTTGGAAGTAGTGGTGGTGCAAATCAGCCTAGCACCGGCGAATGGTTAGGAACCGCGAGGAATTCCAATTCAGGGTCTTTATAGGGTCATCCCTGAGGCGCGGAGCATCTTGGCAGGGCAGAATGGAATGATGAAGACAATTCTGAACGTCATTTGGCTCGTGTTCGGCGGTTTCTGGCTGGCGCTGGGTTACTTTTTTGCCGGAATTCTCTGCTGCATTCTCGTCATCACGATCCCTTGGGGCATTGCCTCGTTCCGCATCGCCGGGTACGCGCTGTGGCCCTTTGGCCGGACCGTGGTGGACAAGCCCGGCGGCACGGGCATCGCCAGCACGCTGGGAAATGTTATTTGGCTTCTGGTGGCCGGCATCTGGATCGTGATCGGCCACGTCACCACGGCCATTGCCATGGCGATCACCATTGTCGGCATCCCCCTGGCCATTGCCAACCTGAAGATGATCCCTATTTCCCTCATGCCCCTGGGCAAGGAAATTGTGCCTACCAACCAGCCCTTCGTGCGCAGCTACCGCTAAAGAGGCCGGCGCCACATTCGGACCCCGCGCCGCGTAAGCTTGTCCCATGCACAAAAAGACCGACTGGCTGGACATCATCGTCAACTTCGCCAGCTTCGCAGCCATGATTTTGGTGCTCACCTTTGTCAAAACCAACCTGCCGATCAAGATCGTGCTGGCCTTTGCCGTCTCCCTGGCCATCACGGGAGGCTGGTCGTACTACAAACGCAAGATCCGCCGTCGGCCGTCAGATCCCAAACGATTGCACGTGTACAGCGTGAAGAATGAGGACGAAAAATAGTGGAAATCATTCGTTACGCCTCACTCAAATCAACCCCCTGGGCCAACGGCGGTGGCATCACGCGGCAGATTGCGGCCGGCCCGGACCCCAAGAACTGGGACTGGCGAGTGAGCCTGGCCGAAGTTTCCAAGGCTGGCCCCTTCTCGCCCCTGCCCGGCGTTGACCGCATCATCACGGTGGTCGAGGGCGATCTAATTGCGCTGACAGTTGACGGTCTTGAGCAGGCTCTGGAGACGTTCCGTCCCTTCCGCTTTTCCGGCGATTCCGAGACCTCGGCGGCTCTGCCCACAGGCACCCTGAAGGACCTGAACCTGATGACCCGCCGCGGGGCATTCAAGGGCTACGCAGCCATTATCGAGCTGTCCAAGAAGCGCCCGCACCCGGTGTTCGCTGACCAGTTTGCCGTCCTGTTGCAGGGCTCGGCCACAGTTTCCCCTGCGGCCTCCCCGGCAACGGACGACGCCGGAGCCTCCTCCCTCGCGCCCGCCGCCGAGGCGTTGGGCAAGTTCGACACCGTGGTGGGCTCAGAGGATGCCCCGGAAATTTCCGGCCGCGGCTTCCTCGCCGTACTCAGCATCGACCCTGTTCACTAACCCCTGATGGAATCGCGCCGGTACAGCGAGGTCGATGTTTTCGCGGAAACGCCCTACCGGGGAAATGCCTTGGCGGTGGTCCACGACGCCGATGGCCTGAGCACGGCGGACATGCAGCACTTCGCCAACTGGACCAACCTCGCCGAAACCACGTTTCTGCTTGCTCCTACGAATCCGCGGGCCGACTACCGCGTCAGGATTTTCACGGCCAGCGAGGAGCTGCCCTTCGCCGGCCACCCTACGCTCGGATCGGCGAAAGCGTGGTTGGAATCTGGCGGAACGGTTGGAGCTGGCGGCGTGATCCTGCAGGAATGCGCGGCAGGCCTGGTTCCGGTCCGTGTTTCGGCGGACCGATTGGCCTTCGAAGCGCCGCCCCTTACCCGTTACGAAGCTGTCGATGAAGCGCGCCTCCAGCGAATCGCCGGCGTCCTGGGAATTGGGCGCGAGCAGATCCTCGATTCCTCATGGCTTGTTAATGGACCCCGATGGATTGGCATCAGGCTGCAATCTGCGCAGGACGTCCTGGCACTCCGGCCCGACCCCCTGCAGTTGGATGACTTGGAGATCGGCGTCGTCGGGCCCTACGGCCCCGAATCCGAGACTCAGTTCGAGGTGCGCGCATTCTTTGGCGGTGACGCTGTCTGGGAGGATCCGGTTACCGGCAGTCTCAATGCGGGCCTGGCCCGGTGGATGACGGACACCAATATGGCGCCCCCAAACTATGTGGCATCCCAGGGAACCGTCATTGGCCGGGAGGGCCGGGTGCACATCAACGTCGAAGGTGACGCGATCTGGGTTGGTGGACACGTCACCAAGTGCATCGAGGGAAGTGTCCTGCTCTAGCATCACGGCCTGCCCCCTTTGGCAAAACGCGTCCGCCGTGCACAATGAGCACATGGAACAGCAATGTTTGGCCAGCCGCGCGTGGTCCTGCTCATGACATTTCCGGTTCTGGCCTTGATCTGCGCCGCCGCCCTGCTGGGCCCCTTATTGGCACTTCCGCGCAAGTGGCACGTTCCGGTGGTCATCGGTGAACTGGTGGCAGGCATCCTCATTGGCCGCAGCGGATTAGGCCTAGTAGACCCGGCCGAACCGACGTTCACTTTTCTTGCCGATCTCGGTTTTGCCTTGATCATGTTTGTGGCTGGTTCCCACGTCCCCGTTCGGGATCAGCAAATCCGTTCCGCGTTGGGTAGCGGTGCCGTACGAATGACGGTGGTGGCCGTAGCGGCTGCGGCCGTCGGTATTGCTGTTGCGGCCTGGTTCGGCACGGGCCATGCGCCGCTCTATGTTGTCCTGTTGGCGTCGTCGTCCGCGGCCTTGGTGCTGCCGATCGTCGGCTCTCTCAAGCTCAAGGGCCCCAGTATCTTGGCCATGACGGCGCAGGTGGCCATGGCTGACACCCTCGCCATCGTGGCCCTGCCGCTAGTTCTCAACCCAGCCGCTGCGGGGCGGGCGGCGCTGGGTTCACTGGCGGTATTGGCCAGTGCAACGGCATTATTCTTTATCCTGCGCAAGGCAGACCACACCGGGCTACAGCAAAAAATCCACCGGGTTTCCGAACAACGCAAGTTCGCCCTGGAACTCAGGTTCCAACTGGCCGTCCTGTTCGCGCTGGCCGGGCTTGCCGTATGGAGTCACGTGTCCATCATGCTAGCTGGCTTCGCCTTTGGGCTGGCCGTATCTGCGGTGGGTGAGCCGCGGCGCCTTGCCCACCAACTATTCGCCCTGACCGAAGGTTTCCTTGGTCCACTGTTCTTCCTGTGGCTCGGATCCTCCCTTGATTTGCGCGAATTAGCCATGGCACCGCACATGATGCTGCTCGGCCTGACCCTGGGCTGCGGCGCCATCGGCGTCCACGCGCTGACACATTTTCTCGGCCTTCCGCTGCCGCTCGGAGTGCTCTCGGCGTCCCAGCTTGGCGTGCCGATCGCCGCCGCAACCATTGGCATCCAGCAAAACCTGCTGGCACCCGGTGAACCCGCGGCGCTGGTGATGGGCGCACTCATCACGATGGCAGCCGCCACGCTGGTGGGCAACCGTCTTGCTTCACGGAAGCTCGTTCGCTAACGTTCGACGCCGGACACCTGGCTTCCTGCCACGGCCCACCTGGGGTGAGCGCCGGCGTCGTACCTCTTGAGGTTAAACAACAAACGACCCGCGGCACCGGCACATTGTGGCCATCTGCTGCGGGTCGTTCGTGTGATTATTTAGCGGCTGCGACGCTGGTTGGAGGCCGGAGCCGACGCGCGGCGGGCCCCGCCACCGGAGCGGGCCGAGCCGCCACCGTTGGCGTTGTAGCTGCCGCCGGAAGTACCACCAGTGTTGGAGGACCAGGCAACGCTTGAGTTGGTGCGTGCGCCTGCGCCTTCACGTGAGCCCTCGCGTGATCCTTCACGTGAACCGCCCTGCGGGGCACGCTTGCCGCGAGCCGCATCGCCGTCGCGGGCCGGACGGCCCTCGGCGGAACGTGCCGGACGGCGGTTTTCGCCACCGCCGAAGCGGGCACCCTGAGGCTGACCTTCACGACGCTCGCCACGGTTACCCGCGGCTGCCGGACGCTCAGAGGAATCTGAGGCAACGCGGCCACGTCCTCCGCGACCGCCACGGCCACCGGCTGTGGGGGCTGCGCCGGAGCGGACTGCGCGCTTGCGCTGAGCGTTTGCACCGGTTGAGGTGCCACCGCCCTGAGCAGGCTGCTTGGATGCGAGCAAAGCTGCGCGGGTGCGAGGATCGATCTTGTCAGCAACGTCGCCCACCAAGGTGGCGATCAGGGGTGAGCTGGTGGTGACGCGCTCAAAGTTCACGTCAACGCCGGCTGCACGCATGAGCTTCTTGACGTCGCCCTGCTGCTCCGGAAGCGTCAAGGTGACAACAACGCCGTCGGACCCGGCGCGTGCCGTACGGCCTGAACGGTGCAGGTAAGCCTTGTGCTCCGTGGGCGGGTCAACGTGGATGACCAGTTCGATGTCATCAACGTGTACGCCGCGGGCGGCAACGTCGGTGGCAACCAGGACGCGGACGCCGCCGGTGGAGAACTCAGCCAAGTTCCGGTCACGTGCATTCTGTGACAGGTTTCCATGAAGGTCGACGGCGGGGATGCCAGCGTCGGTCAGGGTCTTGGCCAGCTTGCGGGCATGGTGCTTGGTGCGCATGAACAGGATGCGGCGGCCGGCGCCGGATGCGAGCTCAACGATGACCTGCTTCTTCACCGTCTGGTCATTGACGACCAGGACGTGGTGCTCCATGGTGGAGACGGCAGCCTTGGGCTCGTCCACCGAGTGGGTGAGCTGGTTGGAGAGGTAACGCTGAACAATCTTGTCAACGCCGTTGTCCAGGGTTGCGGAGAACAGCATGCGCTGACCCTGCGTGGGGGTGGTGTCCAAGAGGCGCTTGACGACGGGCAGGAAGCCCAGGTCAGCCATGTGGTCGGCCTCGTCGAGAACCGTGATCTCAACGCTTTCCAGCGAGACGATGCGCTGCTTCATGAGGTCTTCGAGACGGCCCGGGCAGGCAATGACGATGTCAACGCCGGCGCGCAGTGCCTTTTCCTGACGGGCCTGTGAGACGCCACCGTAGATGACAGTGGTGTTCAAGCCCATGGCCTTGGCCAACGGCTCGATGGTGTTGTTCAGCTGGGTTGCCAGCTCGCGGGTCGGTGCAAGGACCAGGCCCATGGGGCGGCCGGGCTTGCGGAAGTAAGGAGCTTCGCGCTCGGCCAGGCGGGCCACGAGCGGGATAGCGAAGGCGATGGTCTTGCCGGAGCCGGTGCGGCCGCGACCCAGAACATCGCGACCTGCCAGGGTGTCAGGCAAGGTCTTGATCTGGATGGGGAATGCTTCTTCAATGCCCTGAGCGGCGAGTGAAGCAACGATTTCCTTGGGCGCACCAAGGGCAGCAAAAGTTGTCATGTAAAGAGAGAATCTTTCGTAAGGCGGTTCAACGTCCCGCGAGCAGTTTTGACCGCGGGTTCGCCGATTCAATGCCAGAGCGTGTCAACCGCGACTGCCTTGAGGCAAGTCCGTGCGGGACAAGTTGCATGCGTTCATCGACGCAGAATGCGCGAAACGCACATTAAGTAGTCCCAGTCTAGCAGCGGCACGACGCCGAACCTCCCGTTAGTGCCACAACTCACCTTCCCGGGCCGATCGGGGAGTTGTTGCGGCCCAAAATAAGTTGGGTAGGTAGCTAGTCGCTCGGTAGGTACTTAGAACGCCATTCCTGCGGCTGACTACCTACCAACCGTCTTTCCACCCCGTTCCCGCCGCGTGCGCGAACCCCGGTACCATTAACACCGATGAGTGAAAACCCAGTTTCCGGCCCAGAATCCCCAGCAACAGCCACAGACGCAGCCGAGTCGACGGCGGATCAGCGCGCCCCCCGCACCGGGGACGGCTCCGCCCGCCCGATCACGCCGGGAACCCAGGCCGCCGAGGGCACGTACCGCAGGCAGACGGTGTCATTCGTGCGCCGCGGCACGCGCCTGCAGGGCAAGCGCCAGAAGGCCTGGGACGATCACTCCGCATACCTGGCCGTGGACATCCCCCGCCATATCGCCGACACCTCCGTCCACCCGGAGTACGCCTTTGACGCCGCAGAGGAGTTCGGCCGCACGGCCCCGCTCGTCGTTGAAATCGGCTCCGGCCTGGGCGATGCCATTGTGCACGCGGCCAAGGAGAACCCGGACAAGGACTTCCTTGCCGTCGAGGTTTACACGCCCGGCTTGGCCCAAACCATCCAGAAGCTCGTCGCCAACAAGATCAGCAACGTCCGTGTGGTCCAGGCCAACGCACCCGAGGTCCTGAGGACCATGCTGCCGACCGGTTCGGTGAGCGAAGTCTGGGTATTCTTCCCGGACCCCTGGCACAAGACCAAGCACAACAAGCGCCGTATGGTGAACGACAACTTCGCTCCCCTCGTGGCACGCGTCCTTGCCCCCGGCGGCACCTGGCGCCTCGCCACCGACTGGTCCTCCTATGCCGAGCAGATGCTCGAAGTTGGCACAGCGGCGGCGGAGTTCACCAACATGCACGACGGCGAACGCACCGGTTCCGAGAGCCCCCTCACCGCGGCGCGGCTCAGCGGAGTGGACTGCGAACAAAGCGACGAACCCGATGAGGTGGGCGGCTGGGCCCCCCGCTTTGACGGGCGCATACTGACCAGCTTCGAAAACAAGGCGCACAAGGCCGGCCGGGTCATCTTCGATTTGTCCTTACGCCGGAACTAAACGCCATGCCCGGCCAGCCGCAGTTCAAGACGTGGCAGGAAATGGTGGAACACAACACGGCGTTGTTGCTGCGCCGGACCGGCCATGACGTCGCGTGGTGGCTGGCCGAGGCACGCGCTCAGGCCGTAGTTTCTGAAGCTGACACACGCCGCTGGTTGGCCGCGAACGGAGCGAGCGGTTACGCCCAGAACCCCATCATGTGGGAGTTGTTCGGCTATCCCGATTTCTTCCTGAAGGACGCCGGGCAGCTGTTGGACGGGCAGTATGCCGACCGCCCGGCGCTGCGCCCCATTGCCGACGCCATCATTACTTTGGTCCAAGCTTGGGCAGAAAGTGGCACAGCAATCACCGAAATTCAATTGCGTAAGACATATTTCTCGCTCAACACATCGCGGCGGAAGTTCGCCCAGGTCACGCCTGTCAGCAAATCCGCCGTTGATATTTTCCTACGGCTGGATGAAGCCCCGGCCGGCCGGTTAGAAGCCGTCAACGTCAGGGTAGGCGACCCGTTCACCCGCAAAGTTCGCCTGCGCGAGGCAGCGGATGTTGACGCCAATCTGGCCGAAATTCTTCTGCGCAGCTACGCTGCCAACATCTAATTCCGCCAGCAATAGCACCAATATTCGCCTTTTGCCGATCATCAACGACTCCAAAAGATGAAAGTGGTCCCCAAAGCCGCCTAAGATTGATAGATGTGGTTCGCAATCTTGGACTACCCCCAACCGACAGGTGGAAAAGTTCCGTGACGCACTCCTCCGCGAGTTCCCGTTTGCTAACGCGAATCGCCGAGTTCACCGACAATTCCATCGCAGCCGGCCGCGTGTACGCCGACCAAGGCCGGGTCAGCGAAATCACGCTTGAACCGGCCACCGGTCTGCTCTCCGGCAAGGTGGAAGGCACCCAGGTCTATCGGACCACGGCGAAGCTGGTCCGCGAGCACGACGGCGTCATCGCCTGCCGGGTTGGCATCTGCAATTGCCCGGTCCGCCAGAACTGCAAACACGTAGTTGCCCTGATCGCCGCCGCCGAAAGCGACCAGTCGTTCACCGACTTTTTCGTCCCCGAAGAGGCACCGCGGGAACCGACATTCCTTGAAACCCTGCTGGCCAAGGCCAAGGACGGCAAGACGGCAGCCGCCGCGCCGGCTAAAACCCCCACAGCTGAACCCGTGGATTCCTGGGAGGCTGCGCTGTCAGCCCTGCTTCCACCGGCCGCCTTCACCCCTAGCGCAGACACGCCCGCGTTGGGCCTGCAATTTGAACTTCATGTACCCCCGCCCCGCTTTTCGTACCGCGGCCGGGGCAGTACGGTCCCCTCGGAACCGGTTCTCAACGTCCGCCCCGTCGTCATGGGGACGCGCGGAAAATGGGTCAAGACTGGCGTCAGCTGGGCCACCCTTGGCTACCTGACGTACGGCGGCGCCCACGACCGCACCCAGTTGGAATGGCTCACCGAGTTCCTGACCTCACACAGCCCTCGACAGTTCAACCACGGAAATGCAGGTTCCTGGCTGTCGCTGAACGACTTTGCCGGCCGCAATCTGTGGCAGCTGCTCCACGGCGCCCATAAGAATGGTGTTGCCCTGATTCAGTCGGGCAACGGCGATCCGGTCCGGGTTGTTGACCATAACGCCACGCTGCAACTCGATGTCACGCAGGGCGAATCGGGCGGCCTTGACGTTGGTCCGCTGATCGAGATCGACGACGTACCCGTCACCGCGGAGATCGTGGGCCGGGTCGGCAATCCAGTCAACGGGCTGTTTTTCAGTGATCACGCCGAGCCCACCGTGTCAGGTGTGAATACCGGTCCGGCCCGCAGCGGCGTCGTGCGGGGAGACATCACCCTTGCACCACTGCCGGCAGATGCCTCGGCGCAGATGCTTGATTTTGCCCTTCGTAAGGAGACCGTCCACATTCCTGAGGCGGCCCGGGAGAAGTTCCTGACACAGTTTTATCCGCAGCTGAAGCAGGCCGCCTCGGTGGTTTCGGCGGATCATTCGGTGGAATTGCCGGCCTACGTTGAACCCACGCTTTCCTTGCTGGCCGCCTACGGCTCCGATCACACGGTCAGGTTGCACTGGGAGTGGCATTACCCCGTGGGTAGCCGTGTGACATCGCTTCCCCTGTGGCCGGAGCTGGGCGAGCACGCCGTTCGTGACACTGGTGCTGAGGCGCGGCTGATCGCCAGCGTCGGGCAGCCCTGGGAGGACATCACGGACATGGGTGTCGCCGCGAATCATGCATGGGGCGAGCCGTCGCTGGCTGGCACCGCAGCGCTGAGCGGCCTCGACACCTTGACCTTCACCGAGACGGTCCTGCCGCGCCTGCAGGAGCTACACGGTGTGGAGGTTGACACCACCGGTGATATTGCCAGCTACCGCGAGGTCACCGAGGCTCCCATCGTGACCATTTCCACCAAGGCCACAGATGAGCGTGACTGGTTTGACCTTGGGATTGTGATCACGCTCGAGGGGCAGTACGTCTCCTTCGCCGCCGTGTTTTCCGCGCTGGCCGCCGGCAATTCGCGCATGTTGCTGCCCAGCGGCGCCTATTTCTCCTTGGACCGCCCCGAACTGCACCAGCTGCGTGCCTTGATCGATGAAGCCCGCAGCCTCAATGACAACAAGGACGGCGAGCTGCGGATCAGCCGCTTCCAGGCCGGCCTCTGGGACGAGCTGGCGCAGTTGGGCATCGTTGACGAGCAGGCGCAGGCCTGGCGAAACACCATTTCCGGACTGCTCGACGGCGGACCTCCCGTTCCGCTGGCGGCGCCCGTCGGGTTGAATGCAACCCTGCGCCCGTACCAGTTGGATGGTTTTAATTGGCTGCACTTCTTGTACAGCCTTGGCCTTGGCGGCGTCCTTGCCGACGACATGGGCCTGGGTAAGACCGTCCAGACCCTTGCCTTGATGTGTCAGGTCAAGGCCGATGCGGCGGCAGGAGTGGGAACCAATGCCGATTCTGAAGCAGGCACGGGTGACAGCGTTGGCTCCGGCTCGGGTTCGGGCAACAAACCCTTCCTTGTAGTTGCCCCGACCTCCGTAGTTGGCAACTGGGCCAGTGAAAGCATCAAGTTCGCTCCCGGGTTGCGGGTTGTCACGGTTTCCGAGACCTTCGCCAAGAGTGGTCTGAATTCCGCCAAGTTCTTTGACGGAGCGGACATCGTCATTACCTCGTACGCCCTGTTCCGCATCGATTTCGCTGAATACGGGATGCAGCCCTTTGCCGGCTTGATCCTCGATGAAGCGCAGTTCGTCAAGAACCACCAGTCGAAGGCTTACCAGTGCGCCCGGAAGTTGAAGGCCCCCTTCAAACTGGCCGTCACGGGTACCCCCATGGAGAACAACCTCATGGAACTGTGGGCATTGCTCTCCATTGTGGCTCCCGGCCTGTTCCCCAGCCCCAAGCGTTTTGCCGAGTTCTACCAGCGCCCCATTGAAAAGAATGCGGACTCCGAGTTGCTTTCGAAGCTGCGTGCCCGGGTCAAGCCGCTCATGCTGCGCCGCACCAAGGAAGCCGTCATCGCGGACCTACCGGCCAAGCAGGAGCAAATCCTGGAAGTGGAGCTGAACCCGCGCCACCAGAAGATCTACCAGACGCACCTGCAGCGTGAACGTGCCAAGATTTTGGGCCTGCTGGAGGACGTGAACAAGAACCGTTTCACGATCTTCCAGTCGCTCACACTTCTGCGCCAGCTTAGCCTTGACGTGTCCCTCGTGGACGAGAGCCAAGCCGGTGTGCGCTCTTCGAAGTTGGACGTGCTGTTTGAACAGCTGGAGGATGTGGTCAAGGAAGGCCACCGTGCGCTGATTTTCAGCCAGTTCACGGGATTCTTGGGCAAGGTGCGTGATCGCCTCGTCGCCGAAGGGATCGACTTCCAGTACCTTGACGGAGGCACCCGGAACAGGGCCGCCGTCGTGGATGAATTCAAGAATGGCGATTCGCCGCTGTTCCTGATCAGCCTCAAGGCCGGTGGTTTCGGGTTGAACCTGACCGAGGCGGACTACGTGTTCATCCTTGATCCTTGGTGGAACCCGGCATCCGAGGCCCAGGCCGTGGACCGTACGCACCGCATTGGCCAGAAGAAGAACGTGATGGTTTACCGTCTGGTTGCCAAGGACACGATCGAGGAGAAGGTCATGGCCCTGAAGGCGAAGAAGTCCCGACTGTTCTCGGATGTCATGAGCGGGGACTCGCTCTCCAGCGGAGCATTGACGGCGACCGATCTGGCTGGCCTCTTCCGCGACTAACGCCTTAAACAACTGACCCGCAATAGTGGCTGAAAATTCACGGAAATCGTGACTTTTTCGACCACTACTGCGGGTTACTTGCTATGGAAGAGGCGGCAGGCGCTTTTTGGACGTTATCGCTTTTGGCCGCCAGACCACCATGGCCTGACTGCGCGGGCGCGGGCGCTGGCCCCGGGCCAAGGCCACGATGTCCCCGCCCATCAGGCCTGCCGCGAACACTCGGCTATTGGTGCGTGGCGGCCTCGATTCCATCTCGGCCGTGACAATCTCGAGCTGTTCACTGAGTTCCATAACCTTCGAGCGCAACGCATCGACCTGGTTCTGCAACTCCATGATGCGCCGAATACCTTCAAGTGAAACGCCTTCCTGCGAGAGGCGCTGCACCTCTCGGAGCATGCTGACGTCATGCTGCGAGTACCGCCGCGATCGCCCGGGCGCCCGGCTGGGTTTCACAATCCCCAGCCTGTCGTACTGGCGCAGGGTTTGAGGATGCATGTCGGCCAGTTCCGCCGCCACGGAGATCACGAAGATCGGTGAGTAGGGATCGACGATCATGGCGCCTACAACTTAGCTTTGTCCGCCAGCGCCGCGCGGGGGTTGCCGTCGGCCGTAGCTGCCGCGAAGGCACGCACGGCTTCTTCGGCTTCTTGACTGAGCTTTTGCGGAACAGCCACGTCGATCGTGACCAGCAGATCCCCGTCACCCTTCTTGGTCTTCACGCCGGCACCCTTGACGCGCAAGGTACGGCCCGACGGCGTTCCGGCAGGCACGCGGAGGCGCACAGTATCGCCGGCCAGCGTGGGGACGCTGATATCCGCGCCGAGGGCGGCCTCGGGGAACGAGACAGGTACGTGGACGCGAATGTTGTCGCCGTCGCGGACAAAGAAGTCGTGTGGCTTGACCTTGACCGTGACCATCAGATCGCCGGGGCCCGCCGCTCCGGACTGGCCCTTTCCTTTGACGCGGACCTTCTGGCCGTCCTTGATACCTGCGGGAATGCGGACATCGATGACGTCGCCGTTGGGTTCGCGCAGCGCAATCTTGGTTCCGTTGATGGATCCACCGAAGGAAATGGTGGTGCTGGCGCTACGATCGGCACCTTTGGTGGGTTGGGGCTGGAAGCCGCCGAAGCCACCACCGCCGCCGCCGCCGAACAGGTCCGCAAATTCCGGGGGCAAGCCTGAACCGCCAAAGCCGGGATTGCCGCGGGGCGCGCTGCGGCCACCGCCGAAGAGGTCGCCGAAGACGTCTTCAAAGCCGCCGCCGCCGTTGTGACCGGCGCCTCCTGCGCTGAAGCGGGCACCGCCGCCCATGGCCCGGATGGCGTCATACTGTTCGCGGTCTTCCTTGCTGGAGAGCACGGAATACGCTTCGGAGACGTCCTTGAAGGTCTTTTCCGCCTGCGCGTCACCGGAGTTTGTATCCGGGTGGTACTTGCGGGCCAGCTTTCGGTAGGCCTTTTTGATATCGGCTTCGGAAGCATCCTTGGATACTCCAAGAATCTTGTAGAAGTCTTTTTCTGCCCAGTCCTGACTTGCCAAGACGTCTCCTTTCTAAAGTTTGTGGGGAAATGCCAAGGGTCGGG
>JBKKBD010000244.1:0-6240 GCA_046714315.1 Specibacter sp. | reverse complement strand
CCGCCGCCCCCCCCCCCCCCCCCCCCCCCCCCCCCCCCCCCCCCCCCCCGCCCGCCCGCCCCCCCCCCCCCCCCCCCCCCCGGGACCCCTCGAGATCTGGGGCCCAAGATAAGCGGTTGTTGCAGCCGCTGGCGCGTCTGTACTTGGGGCCCCTCGGGCGCGTGGGCCCAACGTTTGCGGTTGTTGCAGCCGCTGGTGATAAACATCCGCGGCGTTTTATCTCCCCATTTGCCTTGATCTAGGGAGCCCGTGTGCCACGGTACGGACTGAACCGGTAGATTAGTACCTGTCCGTCCTGATTGAGGGCGGCGCACACCCACTTCAAGAAATGGAACATTTCGCGTGGCACTTCGCCTTTCCAAACTCTTTCTACGTACCTTGCGTGAAGATCCCGCCGACGCCGAGGTAGATAGCCACCGGCTGCTCCTGCGCGCCGGCTACATCCGTCGCGCGGCCCCCGGCATCTACACCTGGCTCCCGCTGGGACTGCGCGTGCTGCGCAAGGTTGAAGCTATTGTGCGTGAAGAGATGGACGCAATCGGCGCCCAGGAAGTGCACTTCCCGGCGCTGCTTCCCCGCGAACCGTACGAGGCCACCAACCGCTGGCAGGAATACGGCGACAACCTCTTCCGCCTCCAGGACCGCAAGGGTGCAGACTACCTGCTGGCCCCCACACACGAAGAAATGTTCACGCTGCTGGTCAAGGACCTGTACTCCTCCTACAAGGACCTGCCGCTGAGCCTTTACCAAATCCAGAACAAGTACCGCGACGAGGCCCGTCCCCGCGCAGGACTACTGCGTGGCCGCGAATTCGTCATGAAGGATTCCTACTCCTTTGACATTGACGACGCCGGACTGGAAGCCAGCTACATGGCTCACCGCGGCGCCTACTTGCGTATCTTTGAACGCCTTGGCTTGGAAATCATCCCTGTCGCCGCAACGGCTGGTGCTATGGGTGGCTCCAAGAGCGAAGAGTTCCTTCACCCCATGACCGTTGGTGAAGATACCTTTGTGCGCTCACCCGGAGGGTATGCCGCCAACGTTGAAGCTGTGACTACGGTTGTTCCGGCCGAGATCGATTTCTCCAATGCTCCTGCCGCCCAGGTTCTGGACACCCCGGACACACCCACCATCGATTCCCTCGTCGCTGCTGCCAACTCCTTGGCACCGCGCGCCGAAGGCGAGTGGAGTGCCGCAGACACGTTGAAGAACGTTGTCCTGGCCGTTGACCTGCCCACCGGCGAACGCCAGATCGTGGTTGTGGGCCTGCCCGGAGACCGCGATGTAGACCTCAAGCGCATCGAAGCCAACATTGGCGCCCACCTGTCCGTCGGTGGAGAAGTTGGCGTTGAAGCAGCCGGCGAAGCCGACCTGAAGAAGCACGCAGGACTGATCAAGGGTTACATCGGGCCTGGCCTGACTCTTGACGCAGCCGTACTCGGCGCAGAAGCATCCACGAAGCTCCTGTACCTGGTAGATCCCCGCGTTGTATCCGGAACCACGTGGATCACCGGCGCCAACGAAGAAGGCAAGCACGTCTTTGGCCTCGTGGCCGGGCGCGACTTCACCTGGGACGGCACCGTTGAAGCTGCCCAGGTTCGCGAAGGCGATCCGGCCCCCGACGGATCAGGACCCCTCGAGGCCGCCCGCGGCATCGAAATGGGCCACATCTTCGCACTGGGCCGCAAGTACGCCGAGTCCCTGGACCTGAAGGTTCTGGATCAGAATGGCAAGCTCGCCGTTGTAACCATGGGATCCTACGGCATCGGCGTTACCCGCGCCGTCGCCGCACTGGCCGAATCCAACCACGACGACAAGGGCCTGATCTGGCCTGCCAAGGTTGCACCGGCCGATGTCCACGTGGTTGCTGTTGGCCGTGGCGAGGAAATCTTCGCCGCAGCCGAGCAGCTCACCGCTGATCTCGAAGGCGCAGGCCTGGAGGTCATTTACGATGACCGACCCAAGGTTTCCCCCGGCGTGAAGTTCGGCGACGCTGAACTCATCGGTGTCCCCACCATCCTGGCCGTAGGCCGCGGACTGGTAGACGGTGTCGTGGAAATCAAGAACCGCGCTACCGGTGTTGCCGAAAACATCGCCGTAACCGAGGCCGTCAAGTACATCCTCGACCAGCAATAACCGCTGGCCCGCTGCGCGGCCCATGCACACAAGGTTCAGGAGCCGGCATTTTTTGTAGGCGACGTAAAGGAGACGCCAAAGGCCGCACGCGGCCGACGCGTCGGATAGTCGCCGGAAAATGTCGGTCCTGAACCGTTCAGACAGTGAATAGGACGCTATGGTCTCCGGCTTTGAACACCTCACTATGGCCACGCTTTTGCTCATTATCGTGGCCGGTTTTGCTGCTGGTTGGATTGATGCCGTGGTGGGTGGTGGTGGATTGATTCAACTGCCCGTGATGTTGATGATCCCGGGCATTACGCCGGTGCAGGCGCTGGCAACCAACAAGATGGGCTCCATCTTTGGGACGGCTACGAGCTCGGTGACTTACTACCGTCGCGTGAAACCTGACATGCGCACGGCCCTGCCCATGGCAGCTGTTGCGTTGGTGGGTAGCGTGGGTGGTGCCGTAGTCGCAGCTAGCCTGCCCGGGTCCGTTTTCAAACCGATCATCGTCGTTGCCCTGGTTGTGGTGTTGTTGTTCACGGCGCTCAAACCGAATATTGGTGAGCTGACGGCGTTGCGCCATTCAGGCCGCAAACACTATGTGGTTGCCGCTTGCATTGGCGGAATTATCGGCTTTTATGATGGTTTGATTGGGCCTGGAACCGGTTCTTTTCTGGTCATCGCCATGGTGACCCTCATGGGCTACGCGTTTCTTGAAGCCAGTGCGAAGGCGAAAATCGTCAACTTGGCAACGAACGCCGGCGCGCTCATGTTCTTCCTGCCGCACGGTTCGTTGCTGTGGGGAGTGGGCCTGGTCTTGGGCGGGGCCAACATGGCCGGCGGCTACCTAGGCGCCCGCACGGCCGTGACACAGGGCAGCAAGTTCATCCGGATCGTATTTCTCATTGTCGTCGCCGTCCTGATCGTCAAGCTTGGCATCGACGTGGTCAACGAGAATATCCTCAATCGCTAGGACAGCACGCTGAGCTCGTGCGCACTCGGCAAACCCGGTAGCGTCTTCCCGGCCATCGTGCTGGCGACCCACAACGAACGCTGGGCGTCACCGCTGTGTCCCGAATTCTCCAAGTACCACAACGCGTTTTCGACCTCGCGTACAACTGCCCAGGCAGCGGCTAGGTCTTCGTCGAGACCCGCGGCCTGCGCCAATTGTGAGGAACGACGGCGGAGCGCGGCTTCCACGTTTCGATGAGGGAGATCCCCAAGTCGATTCCAGAGGCAGGGTGCCACTGCGAATTCACCGTCGCCAAGCTGCGCCTGCGGGTCAATCGCCAGATAAGCGTCTGTACCGGGCTTCGCCAGGATGTTCAAGTAGTGGAGGTCGGTATGGACTAAGACGTCATTGCTGCTGCGGCGGGCAACGGCACCGCGGGTTTGGCACAGTTCTAAGGCGGCCTCGAGCAGCCATCGGGGAAACGGTTCGGAGAGATCGCTCCAACGCTGTGGCAGTTCGTCGCAGTAGCGTTCGGCTGTAGCGGCGATCAGTGGAATCTGGTGCCATTCTTGACGGTCATCGGGACGAATGCTCAGGGCCCGGACAAGCCCGCCCCATATGGAGATGGCCTCCTCCATGGGGAGCTGCCAGAGGGACCGGCCAGCATCGAGCCGCTCCAAGAGGGTTGCTCCAATCGATTCATCACCGTCCATCAGCCGAACAATTCCGTGGCCGTTCCATAATTGCAGGGCAACGGGCTCCAGGATCGCCTCATCAAATGGGAAAGCAACCTTCAAGGCGGCCGGTGTTCCGGTCGTGGTGAGGACTGGCACCACAATGCCCGTGTGGCCATGCCAAGGAATGGCGCCAGCCGGTAGATCAACACGTAGGTGCCATTGCTTGAGGGCTTGGTCGATCAGGGTTGGCAGATGGTCCAGCCACATCTGCCCCTCGGGCGTTCGGCGGTGGCGTACTCGCAACGGTTCAGGAATTTCAACTCTCATGGACACATCCTTGAGCTTAGCCGGTGGCACCCGCGCGGGCCGTTCGCCGTCGTCCTGGCAGGACCTTAACCAACCAGCCCGCTGGAGCCAAGCAAACTGCCGATGGCGAACGTTGCGGCCAGGGCCAGCGCGCCGCCAAGCACTACACGCGCGGCGGCCCGGATGCGGGAGCCGCCGCCGATGATGGCGCCGATCCAGCCTGTGATGCCTAGCGCCAGAAGCACGGTGATGAAGGTGATGGGCACACGGATGCCTTCGGGCGGCAGCAGAATGGCCAGCAGCGGAAGGATTGCGCCGAGAATGAAGGCGATGGCCGAAGCAAAGGCGGCGTGCCACGGGCTGACCACATCACGGACGTCCAAGTTGAGCTCGGCGGACAGGTGGGCACCGAGTGCGTCATACTCGGTGAGCTCATCGGCCACGAGCGCCGCTGTGGCGGGGGAGAGCCCTTTTCGTTCATAAGCGCGCGCCAGACCTTCAAGGTTCTCTCTTGGAGAACGCCTCAGTTCGGTCCGTTTGGTGGCGATCATGGATTTCTGGCTATCCCGCTGGCTGCTGACGGAAACGTACTCGCCCAGGGCCATGGAGATGGCGCCGCCAACAAGGGCGGCCATTCCAGCAGTGAGGATGGGGCCGGACTCTGTTGTGGCACCGGCGACGCCGACGGCCACGGCCGCGACGGAAACTATTCCGTCATTCGCGCCCAAAACGCCTGCCCGCAACCAGTTCAGGCGCTGGGCAATTTCCCCGGTTTTCGAGAGCTCGTGGGGAGGTCTTAGCTGGTCTGCTCGCTTCATAGTTACAGCAAACCACCAGCTGGTTTTCTGCGCTAGAAAGGAAAGGATTTCCTCGCGAAGGCTTGGCTATCCTCACGTCAGAGCGTACAAATCAGGCGTCTGGCATGCCTGCGAGGGCATTCACTGACCCGCCCCAGAAGACCTGAGATTGGGTCGAGTCAAGCAGCCAGATGACGGAGATCTCACGAAGCTCGGTGATGTTCGACGGCGTCTTGCCGTCGGCAGGTGCCTGTGGGGCCGCCGTGCCTGCCGTTTCGCCGGATGGCGCCGTGCTCAGTGCGGCCAGATCCGCATAGATGCGGGCCAGCTCCGACTCCAGCTTGGTAAGAGCGTTCGCGGGCGCAGTGGTGAACTGGTCATTGAGGGTGAACCCGGCGACAGGGGCAGCCGGTGGAAGGCAGCGCACACGAAGTTCCGCGTTGAGGACCTTGAGTTTGTTCTCGTGGCGGGCCAGGAGTGCTTCTGACTTGCTGAATTGAGGCTCCGACAGGCGTGTGGTGGCCACCTGGTATGCGTAAATGGCTTCTTGTTCGCCCAAGGCAGCGGCCCGTAGTGCTGAATCGATGGTGGCTCCGGGGCGTGGATCCAGATCGGACTTGCACTCGGGTCCCACCGGCGCGGTGAAAGTAACTCGTGCTGGCAGGAAATCCGAGGAGGGGGGCGTGCTGCCAGCTGCCGAACTCAGGCTTTGTGCCAGTACAAGCTGACTGGTTCCGGCGGCTGCAAAGACCCTGCCCATAGCCTGCTCTGCCGACAAAGCACTCTTGAGGAGATCATCGCCGCTTGAGTTAAGGGCAACGATGAAACCGCCCAAGGAGACCGGTGAGTCGGTCGCTGTCGTGGTCGCAGTTGAGGTGTTTAGCGGCAGCCCGTCGCTCAGCGCGGCCGATTGGGCAGTCAAGAACGCTGCAGTCTGATTCAGTATTTCCGCTACCTTTGGCGTAGTGGCTGAGCCGGCCAAAGTGGACGCCTGGCCCATCAGGGTGTTTGTCTTTTCCCAGGCTGCTTGGCGGTTCAGCTCGGTCTGTGACTGCCCCAGGGCGGCATCGTCTTTGCCGGACAGGACCGTTCCCATGCCAACCACGATGGCCGCTATGACAACCATGAAGAGGAAAGCCTTCAAGAAGGCCGGAAGTCGATTTCGCTTCCTTGCCGCTGGCGCGGTACCAGAGGTCGATTCAGAGGACGTCAATGTGGGGGAAACGACGTCGGAAACGTCCTTGTCGGTCGTCACCGGGGTGGTTTCTGTGGCAGGAGCAGCGATTGACGGCTCCCCGTCCGACTTCTGCTCCGCGAGTCGCCGTTCGCGACGCGACATAGGTGCCGACTCGTTGGCAGACGCCTCCGATTCACCCTCGATTGAGTC
>JBKKBD010000243.1:0-12228 GCA_046714315.1 Specibacter sp. | reverse complement strand
CCGGAAGACGGAGCCGAGTTGTTGTAGGCACGACCCAGACGGGTCATGGAGTCCAACAGGACAACAACGTCCATGCCCATTTCCACGAGGCGCTTGGCGCGCTCGATGGAGAGTTCGGCTACCTGCGTGTGATCATCGGCGGGGCGGTCGAAGGTTGAGGCAATAACCTCACCCTTGACGGTGCGCTGCATGTCGGTGACTTCTTCAGGGCGTTCGTCAACCAGAACCATCATGAGGTGAACCTCAGGGTTGTTGATCGTGATGGCGTTGGCGATTGCCTGCAGGATCAGTGTCTTACCGGCCTTGGGCGGGGACACGATCAGGCCACGCTGACCCTTGCCGATCGGGGCAACCAGGTCGATAACACGGGGCCCGACCTTCTTGGGGTCGGTTTCCAGGCGCAGGCGCTCAGACGGGTACAGCGGAACCAGCTTGGCGAACTCAACACGGTCCTTGAGCTCGTCAGGGTTCTTGCCGTTGACGCTCGTGACGCGGACCAGGGCGTTGAACTTCTGGCGGGCGCTCTGGGCGTTGCTGCGGTCTTCGCCTTCACGCGGTGCACGGATGGCACCAACCACGGCGTCACCCTTGCGCAGGTTGTACTTCTTGACCTGGGAAAGGGAGACGTAAACGTCGTTCGAACCGGGCAGGTATCCGGAGGTACGCACAAATGCGTAGTTCTCCAGGATGTCCAAGATACCGGCTACAGGCAGCAGGACATCGTCCTCGGTTACCTCGGTGTCATCGAAATCAGGACCCTGGGTGCGACCGCGGCGGCGCTCGTTGCGGTCGCGGAATCGGTCGTTGCGATCGTTGCGGCTGTTGTTGTTGCCACTGCGATCATTACGGTCATTACGATCGTTGCGATCGTTGCGATCGGAAGAATCGTTGGCGTTTCGGTCACGGCGGTTGCGACGGTTGCGGTTGTTGCGCGAGCCGTCCTCATCGTCGTTGTTGTTGCTGTTGTTGCCGTTGGTGACGTTAGTGCCGCTGATGCCGTTATTGGCATTGTTCGTGGCGTTCGCGGTGGCGTTGCCCTGACCGCGGTCATTGCGATCACCGGCGTTGCGCTGATTGCGGGTGTTGCGCTGGTTGCGGTTGCCGCGCTCAGCGTTCTCGCCCTCGGCGGTGTTCTCACTGGCAGCAGCCTGCGTGGTCTGGGCGGCGTCGGTAGCCTCGGCCGGGGCCGATTCTGTGGCCGCTGCACCCTCGGAAGCGGATTCCTGCTGGCGTCCGCCACCCTGGGCACGACGGTTGTTGCGAGTGCGTGAGCGGCGGTTTTCGCCGTCGTTCTCGGCTGGCTGCTGGCTGCCATTGTCAGCTGCGGAAGGCTCGACGGCGGCAGGCTCTGCTGCCGGTGCTTCCTGGGCTGCTGCTGCGGAGCCGGTGGTGATGATGCCATCGCTGCTGGCAGCACGGCGGCTGCGGCCACGGCCACGGGCCGGGCGCTCATTGGCGGAGGCTGATTCGCTGGCGGGCGCTTCAGTGCTGGGAGCTGCTTCAACAGCCGGCTCAGCGTCCTTCTTGGCAGCCGAACCACGCTTGGCAGGAGCCTTTGCCTCGGTAGCGGTGGTGGTGCGGGCCGGGCGGTCGGCTACAGATGAGCCGCGCTGGTGGGCCGAAATTGCGTCAACAAGATCACCCTTGCGCATCCGCGAGCCACCGGTGATACCCAGCTGGCCTGCCAAAATCTGTAGCTGAGCCAATTTCAAGCCAGCCAGTCCTGCGGACTTTGCAGGTGCTGACTTAGCGGCGGTGTCCAAATCAGCGGCATGGGGAGCAGCTGAAGTTACGGTTTCGGTCACGAAGGATCCTTCCCCCTCGATGGCGGGCCCAATTATTGGGGCCGCGATGATTAGTGTCAGAGTCCCATGTGCTGCCGCACTGGCTGGCAATGGGAAATTCTGAGGTTCCATTTTCCTTTACCGAATAAACGTAAAAAGGTGCAGGAAATGGTGTGATTCGCTCTTGAAATCAAGTCTCAAATGGGAGTGATCCTAGGACCAATCAGGCGGCTGCCATGCTTTGGTCCAGCGGTACCGCACAAGATAGTCCGGGCCGTAAGAGCGGCATCGAGGCTCAAATAAACATTGCTCATTTCCTTAGCTGGCAAAGATCAGCCATCAAGAGGGAAAGTGTTTATGAACCAGTTTGCACTTCCACCTTAGCACCTTCGAGGTCTACTTGAAGCCGCAAAACCCGCCAAGACACGCCGTGTTCGGCCTGTTTCTTCGCCTCGCCGCCCAATTCGGCAATGCGCTGCTCTATCTCCTGCGCCTGCGCCGCTCCGTTGGCGAGGACCATGACAGTGGGGCCGGCACCAGAAATGAAAGCTGCGAAGCCTTCGGCGCGCAATTGCCCAACGAGCGCGGCACTACCGGGCATGGCCTCGGCGCGATAGTCCTGGTGCAGGTAATCGCGGGTACCGGCCAGCAATAGGGAAGGATCCGCCGTCAGTGCGTGCATCAACAAGGCCGATCGGCCGGAGTTTGCGGCGGCGTCGGCGTGCGGCACGGATGCGGGCAGCATTCCGCGGGCCCGCTCGGTCTTGAGTTCAATGTTGGGGATGGCCACCACGGGGATAACCAAGTCCGACGGCGTGACCTTGGCACTCGCGTAGCCGGCGCCGTCGTGCTGACCACTTTCATCCCAGGAGACTGCCACGGCACCAAAGAGCGCCGGAGCAACATTGTCCGGGTGGCCTTCCAGCTCTGAGGCGAGCTGGAGAACCCATCCCTTGTCCTGCTGGTCTTCTAGGGCAACGAGCGCGTTGGCAGCCAAGATGGCGGCAACGATGGCCGACGCCGAGGACCCTAATCCGCGTCCATGCGGGAGGACGTTTTCCGCGGTGACGCGCAGGCCCCCACGGGAGTAGCCGAGGCGGGCCCAGGCGATGTCCATGGTCTTCACCACGAGGTGGGTGGCATCGCGCGGCAGGTCATCCACCCCTTCCCCGCTCAGGTCAAACTCCAGCCCGGGGGCATCCAAAACCGTGATGCTCAGGGTGTCATACAGCGAAACGGCCAAGCCCAGTGAATCAAAGCCTGGACCTAAGTTGGCGCTGGTGCCCGGAACTCGCACAGTTGCGGTTGCCCCGGATGAGGGAGTTTTCAAAAGCGGGGAAGTCATGGTGGACCCTGTCATGAAGATGTGCTGCTAGTCCGTCAGACCAAGAGCTTCGGCAACTGTAACCACGTCAAAGGGCACAGACTTGGGCTCTGCCGCGCTGCCATCGGCGTTCTTCAGGGCCCAGTCGGGATCCTTCAGGCCGTGACCGGTGACGGTGATGACGAAGGTCTTGCCCGAGGGGACCTGGCCGGCGGCATGCTTCTTGATGATTCCGGCAACGCCTGCTGCCGAACCGGGCTCAACAAACACACCTTCCTTGGCTGAGAGCCAGCGGTGGGCGGCAAGGATTTCCTCATCGGTGACGGCCTCGATGAGTCCGCCCGACTCATCGCGTGCTGCGATGGCCATGTCCCAGGATGCCGGGTTGCCAATGCGAATTGCGGTGGCAATAGTGTCCGGCTCCGTGATGGGGTGGCCGGCAACGAATGGTGCTGCGCCGGCGGCCTGGAAACCCCACATGATGGGCGTGTGTGTGGAAACAGCAGGCAGCGTGCCGGCAGTTGCGGACTCGTACGGTGCCGCATATTCACGGTAGCCGCGCCAGTAGGCGCTGATGTTGCCAGCGTTGCCGACGGGCAACACATGGTAATCGGGGGCATCGCCCAGTGCGTCCACTACTTCGAAAGCACCGGTCTTCTGCCCTTCGATGCGGGCCGGGTTGACCGAGTTGACCAGGAATACCGGGTAGGAATCGGCCAGCTTGCGGGCAACATCGAGGCAGTTGTCGAAGTTGCCGTCGACCTGCAAGATGGTGGCGCCGTGGGCAACAGCCTGGCTGAGCTTGCCCATGGAGATCTTGCCCTCGGGAACCAACACGGCACACGTCAGGCCGGCCGCCTTGGCGTAGGCAGCTGCCGATGCCGAGGTATTGCCGGTCGAGGCACACACAACGGCCTTGGCCCCTGCTGCCACGGCGGCCGTCATGGCCATGGTCATGCCACGGTCCTTGAAGGAACCGGTGGGGTTCATGCCCTCCACCTTGAGGTACACGTTAGACCCGGTCAACGCGGAGAGGTGCTGTGCGTACACCAAGGGTGTGCCGCCTTCTCCCAGCGTGATGATCTTCGTTTCTGCCGTTACCGGCAAACGCTCTGCATATTCGCGGACAACCCCGCGCCACTGATGAGCCATTAGACTCCCTCCACCCTCAAGACACTCGTAACTGAATTTATGACGTCCAGGCCATTGATGGCCTCGACGGTTGCTGCCAAGGCAGCTTCACCGGCGCGGTGGGTGACAATGCGCAGCTCGGCGGAACCGGGCCCCTCATTCTCACTGTGGTCGCGGTGAACGGTCTGCCGCATCGACTCGATGGAGACGCCGTTCTCGGCAAAAAGTGCTGAAATCTTGGACAGGACACCCGGCTGGTCTGCCGCGTCCAAGTGAATGTAGTAACGCGTTGACACGGCGTCGATAGGCAGGACCGGAAGCACCTCTATGGTGGAATCCGTCCGGCCTGGGCCGCCCAAGACGAGGCGTCGAGCCGCGGAAACAACATCGCCCATGACGGCCGAGGCTGTCGGTGAGCCGCCCGCACCGCGGCCGTAGAACATGAGCTCGCCAGCGGACTCTGCTTCAACAAACACTGCATTGAAGGCACCGCGCACGGCGCCTAGAGGGTGCTCGCGAGGCAGCAGTGTCGGGTGAATACGCACGCTGACACCCGAGGTGAGCTCACCGGCGTCGTTCTTGGCATCAATCTTTTCAGCGATCGCCAAGAGCTTGATGACGTAACCGGCATCCTTCGCTGCGGCGATGTCAGTTGCCGTCACGCCGGTGATGCCTTCGCAGTGGACATCTTCAAGTGCGTAGCGAGTGTGGAAGGCCAGCGAGGCCAAGATGGCGCCCTTGGCCGCAGCGTCGTGACCTTCGATATCGGCTGTGGGATCCGCTTCCGCGTAGCCCAGACGAGTGGCCTCGGCCAGAGCGTCGGAGAACTCCGCGCCCGTGGAATCCATCGCGTCAAGGATGAAGTTCGTGGTGCCATTGACAATGCCCATGACCCGGGTGATCTTGTCCCCGGCCAGAGAATCGGTGATGGGGCGCAG
Source organism: Specibacter sp. (assembly GCA_046714315.1). Taxonomy (GTDB): domain Bacteria; phylum Actinomycetota; class Actinomycetes; order Actinomycetales; family Micrococcaceae; genus Specibacter. Next base: position 7,051 of record JBKKBD010000243.1, on the reverse strand, counting down.
GATCGGGATAGCTCCGGCGACGGCGGCCTCGTAGGAGAGCTGCACACCCGCCTGATCAGCCTTCTCGTACAGGGCCGGACCGTCAACGGCTAGCAGCGCCTTGTTGCCCGTAACAACGGTTGCCCCGTGTTCAATGGCTTCCAAGATCAGCGTGCGTGCAGGCTCAAGGCCGCCCATGAGCTCAATGACAATGTCGGCACCGCGCACCAGCGCCGAGGCATCGGTGGTGTACAGCTCCTGCGGCGCCGCGTACTCGCGGGGCGCGTTGACGTTGCGCACCGCAATTCCAACCAGCTCCAGGCGGGCACCCGTGCGGGCCGCAAGGACCTCGGTGTCTTCGAGCAGAATGCGGGCAACCTGCGAGCCCACATTTCCGGCGCCAAGAAGCGCCACTTTCAGGGTCTTGATGGTGGCGGACACATCGGTGTCCACGGTGTTGCGCTCTGTCAAAGGTTCTAGGCCCCTAAATCGCGTGCCAGCAAATCGTCTTCTGTTTCGCCCCGCACAATCAAGCGTGCGGTGCCGTTTGAAACGGCAACTACGGGCGGACGGGGCACGTAGTTATAGTTGCTGGCCAATGCCCAGCAATACGCGCCCGTTCCGGGAACTGCAAGCAAATCCCCGGCCGCCACGTCATTGGGCAGATATACATCTCTAACAACAATGTCCCCACTCTCGCAATGTTTGCCCACCACTCGGGACAAAGCGGGTGCCTGTTGGGAGGTGCGATTTGCCAAAACAGCCGAATAATCTGCCTCATAGAGCACCGGACGCGCGTTGTCGCTCATGCCGCCGTCCACCGAAACATAGCGACGAGGAGCCGTCACATCTTCTTGACCGTCAACTTCTACCTGCACCGTTTTCAGCGTGCCGGTCTCGTACAGGGTGAAGGTGGTGCTGCCGACGATTGCACGGCCGGGCTCAATGGAGATCCGCGGAGCGCTCATGCCCAGTTCCTCGCAGGTTTCGCGAACGACGGCGGCCATCGCCAAGGCGACCTCGGCCGCCGGGCGCGGCGCGTCAACGGCCGTATAGGCGATTCCGTAGCCGCCGCCAAGATCGAGCTCGGGCAGCGTGATTCCGTAGCCTTCCTGGATCTTGTGGGTGAAGGCCAGTAGCTTCCGGGCCGCGATTTCAAAGCCTTCGGCCTCGAAAATCTGCGAACCGATGTGGGCGTGGAAACCGAGGAAATTGATGCTTTCCGCTTCCACGGCCAGCTTTGAGGCTGCTTCCGCTGCGCTCATTCCAGGAGCTTCCGGATCCTCGGAGATAAAGGACAGGCCGAACTTCTGGTCCTCGTGCGCCGTGGCAATGGATTCGTGGGTGTGGGCGTGCACGCCAGGGGTCAGGCGCAACATGACGTTGGCCTTGACGTTCCTGGCTGCGGCCAGCTCTGCGACGCGCTTGAGCTCGTGCAAGCTGTCAACCACGATGCGGCCCAGCTCCATGTCCAGCGCACGGTTGATCTCCGCGTTGGACTTGTTGTTCCCATGCAGGCCCAGGTTTGCGCCCGACAGCCCGGCGCGCTTGGCAACGGCCAATTCGCCGCCGGAGCAGGTATCAAGGCGCAGGCCCTCGGCATCAACCCACCGGGCCACCTCGGTGGAAAGGAACGCCTTGCCGGCGTAGTACACGTCGACGCCGCCGCAGATGTCTTTGAAGGCTTCGTCAAAAGCGTCCTTGAACGTCCTGGCACGGGCACGGAAGTCATCCTCGCTCATGACGAACAGTGGCGTACCGAACTGAGCTTTCAGCTCGCTGACGGGAATGCCGCCGATGGTGACCTCACCGCTTTGGCCGCGTTCGACGTCGTGCGCCCACATTGCGGGCACCAACTCGTTGAGATCACCGGCGGCAGGCAGCCATTCGGGGGCCAGCTCGGAGCCGGCGACGTGCGCTTCATTCATACTTACATCCGATCCGGGGCGGAAACGCCCAGCAGGGAAAGGCCGTTGGCCAGGACCTGAGCCACGGCATCGTTGAGCCAGAGACGGGTGCGGTTGACATCGGTGATGGCTTCCTCGCCCATGGGGGTGACACGGCAAGCGTCATACCAACGGTGGTAGGCGCCGGCGATGACTTCCAGGTGGCGGGCCACGCGGTGCGGTTCGCGGAACGTGGCGGCCTGGGTGAGCACGCCCGGGTACTGACCCAGAACTGCCAGCAGCTCAGATTCGGTGGCATGATCCAGGGCCGATGCGTCAAAGGCGGTACGTTCCACACCGGCGGCAGCGGCGTTGCGGCCCACTGCACTGGTGCGGGCATGGGCGTACTGAACGTAGAACACGGGGTTCTCGTTGGACTTCTTGGTCAGCACGTTCAGATCCACGTCAATGTTGGAATCGCTGGAGAAACGCGCCAGCGAGTAGCGGGCGGCGTCGGTGCCAACAACCTCAACGAGATCTTCCATGGTGACAACGGTGCCTGCGCGCTTGGACATGCGGACCGGCTTGCCATCCTGAACAAGGTTCACCATCTGGCCGATGAGGACCTCAACGCGATCGGCGTCGTCGCCCATGGCGGCAGCGGCGGCCTTCAGGCGGGCAACGTAGCCGTGGTGGTCGGCGCCCAGCATGTAGATGCACAGGTCAAAGCCGCGATCACGCTTGTTCTTGAAGTAGGCAATGTCGCCGGCAATGTAGGCTGCGTTGCCGTCGGACTTGATGACCACACGGTCCTTGTCGTCGCCGTAATCGGTGGAGTTCAGCCACCAGGCGCCGTCCTTAAGGTACATGTTGCCGGAACCCTTGAGCTGGTCAAGGAGCTTCTCCACGGCGCCGTCTTCAAAGAGTGAGTTCTCGTGGAAGTAGACATCGAAGTCCACACCAAACTCATGCAGGGACGCGCGGATGGCGGCGAACATGAGTTCAACACCCTGGGCGCGGAACTCCTCCTGCGGATCTGCCGATTCGAGAATGCCGGGGTTGTTACCCATGACCTCGTTGGCAATGTCCACAATGTAGGCTCCGCCGTAGCCATCTTCCGGTGCGGGCTCGCCCTTGGCGCTGGCGAGGAGTGACCGGGCAAATTTATCGATCTGGTTGCCGTGGTCGTTGAAGTAGTACTCACGGGTGACGTCGGCACCCTGCGACTGGAAAATGCGGGCCAGGGAATCGCCAACGGCCGCCCACCGGGTGCCACCCAAGTGGATGGGGCCCGTGGGATTGGCCGAGACGAATTCAAGGTTGATCTTGGTGCCGGCCATGGCCGTATTGGTACCGAAAGCCTCGCCGGTTTCAACGATCGCTTTGGCCAGTTCGCCTGCTGCGGCGGCGTCAACGGTGATGTTCAGGAAGCCGGGGCCAGCAATGTCAACCTTGGAAACGCCGGGAATTTCACTGAGGCGTGTTTGCAGGATCTCGGCGATCTTGCGGGGCGGAACGCCAGCCGGCTTGGCCAGCTGGAGCGCAATATTGGTTGCCCAGTCCCCGTGTTCGCGGCTCTTTGGCCGCTCCACTCGCACTTCCGTGGGCAGTGCCTCGGCAGGAACGCTGAGTTCACCGGCGCTGACGGCTTCTTTGAGGGAGGAGGTAATGGCGGCAGAAAGTTCTTCAGGAGTCACACCTCTAAGTGTACGGTTCTCCCTGCACCCTCCCCCAATCCGCGGCCGCTCCGGCCAAAATGTGGCTCCCTTTGAAAATCTGTGTGGCAGCTATTGGACCGATTTCACCCAGGAAAGCGCCATCCGGTCCAACAACTGCCACACAGATTCCAACGCGGGGCCGGAAGGTGTGTGGCTACGGCGCCCCAGTGCTGGGCGCGAAATCGTCTTCGAGCATCTTGGGCCGGCAAATGATCCACGCGCCGGCGCCCAAGAGAAACAATGTGACAAACAAGAATATGAACGGTGCGGTCCAGGATCCTGTCCATTGGCGCAACAAACCAAAGAACAGCGGTCCGATGCAGGCGATGGTGTAGCCCATCCCCTGACCGAACCCGGACAGCGCTCCGGCACCTTGTTGCGTCCGGGTGCGGTGGTTGATCAACAGCAGTGCCAGCGGGAATGTTCCCGGGCCCAGACCGGCAAACACCACCCATATCCAGGTTCCATTGGCCGGCGAGAGGAGCAGGCCCAAATAACCAACGACGAAGCACACCAGCATCCCCAGGACAGCCGGGAAGGGATTACGCATCTTGGCGGCGATGATGGGGATACAGAGGCTCAGCGGCAGCCCGAGGGCACCAAAAAGCGCCAGCATCGACCCAGCGTGGGCCCTATCCAACCCGGCCTGGGTCAGGATTTCCGGCAACCAGGCAAATAAGGAATACGTGTTCAGGGACGTGCAGCCGAACATGAACGTCAGCCCCCAGGCAGTGGGCGAGCGCCAGAGATTCATCTTCGGAGCAACCTCAGCCGGGGCAGAGTGCACCTGCAACTCCGTTCGCTCCGCGGCAGCCGCTTCCCCGGCCCCAACGGAAGGCGAGGTTTTCGGGGTGGTGGTAGCCGCCGTCGTGCGTGGGGAAAAGAGCGCCACAAGCCATGGAATCAGGGCTATGGTGCTGATCCCTGCCCACGAGGCGAGGGAGAATTGCCAGTTTGTGGCGTCAGAAACCGGAACGGACAACTGGGCCGGCAGGGCTGTGCCGACGGAAATTGCTGTGACATAGAGGGCCGTCATGAGGCCAATTTTGCTGGGGAAATACTTCTTGACCAGCGGCGGAAGCAGGACGTTTCCGGCACCGAGACCACCAAACGCCACGACAGAAAAGACCAGGAAGAGCGGCGTGTTGGGTGCAAGGACCCGGGCGATTTGGCCCACGATCCCCACGAGAATGGACAGGACAATGAGTTTCTCCAACGACGCCCAACGGATCACATAGGGAGTCAGGAAGCCAAAAACCCCAAATGCGGCGGTGGGAAGCATACCCAGGACGCCGATCGTGGCCGCACTGAGGGGCAGATCGTGGTTGATAGTGGAGATCAGCGGCGGAACCACCGTCACAGCCGAACGAAGCGTCAAGGCTGTCAGGATGATGGCCGCCGCGAAGAGCCACGCCTTGTGCTGCATTTTCACGCCCATGAGTTCACCATTGACCCAACGCTACCTGCAGATTCAGGAAGAAGACCCTTCCAATCCGTAGTGGGTGGTTTGAAATACATCACCTCCACACTTGGCCCGGCGCACCTGTTCTACATCCGTCTTACGTCCGTTTTACATCCAATGGCTTGCACCTGCTAAGCTCTTTCTCGTTCCCTTTGGCAACCACGGTTGCCTCGCCTTCGTAGCTCAGGGGATAGAGCGTCGGTTTCCGGTACCGTAGGTCGGGGGTTCGAATCCCTCCGAGGGCACATTTTGATGGTGTCCGGCTTTGCGAATAAGTTCGCTTGGCCGGACACCATTTTTGTTTTTATCTGACGCCGGTCAACCCCTCCCAGCTTTCACCCACAAAACAGTGGCAACGTTATGGCGATGGCATTGCTCCGCAAACAACACCACGCTGCTCAGCAGTCCCGGCCCCTCCCGCACCTCGGCATACTTGTTGCAAGCGGCTCCCTTGCTCTTGCATTCGTCCTGGCCTTTCATTCACGACTTCCCGACATCGCCGGTCTAGGGCTCATTGTGGATTCAGGACTCATCTGGTTTGGCACCCTGATTCCCGTACTGGGCCTGCTGGCCATCGTGGCCCGCCGCAAGCGCTTGGCGATCGCCGTGATGGTTCCGGCAGTTATTTGGTCATTCATATTCCTTCCGGGCATGGTTCCACTGGCCTGGTCGGCCCCCGCGACGTCAGCAACGTCCCTGACGGTTGCCAGCCAGAACGTGCAGGCCGGGTCAGGCACGGCGGCCGACTCGGCGAGAGTCCTCGCGGCCACGGCCGCCGAGGTGGTTGCCCTGCAAGAGATCGACGGCGCATCCCGGAGCGCTGTCGATGCCGAGCTCAACCCCCACTATGAGTTCTCCTATCGGATCGGCACGGTTGGGCTGTGGAGCAACTACCCAATTCTCAACGCCCGGCCGGAAGGCCTGGGACTGGGCTGGAATCGGGCCCTATCGGCCGATCTTCAGACCCCGGCGGGGCTGGTGCGCATCTACGTGGTGCATGCGGCATCGGCCCGGCCATTCCAGCACTCCGACAGGGACACGATGCTGGCGAACCTCGCCCAGACTATTTCCGAGGACCCTAGCGGAAAGGTCATTGCCGTGGGTGACTTCAATGCGGCCTCAACGGATAGGCACTTTTCCCTCCTCACCCAACACCTCAACGAGCCGCTGCAGGACAACCCCCTGGCAGGATTCTCGTGGCCGGTCTCGCCCCTGCCGGTCACCCGGCTGGACCACATCCTGCAACGTGGCATGTCAGCCACATCAAATTCACTGATGCCCGCTGGTGACAGCGACCACCTTGCCATTCGCGCCAGTTTTAATCTGTAGTTCAAACTTCGGCATCGCTGATTCCTTGACTTTGACGGCCAGATCCGTGAAGCTCATCTCCAACTGAGGCCATCGAGGGGTTTGGCATGAACCAGAACACAATTGATTTGTTCCCACTTGATTTTGTGTGGGGTGTGTCCACCGCCGCATACCAAATTGAAGGTGCCACGACGGCGGGCGGCCGTGGGCGCTCCAGTTGGGATGCGTTCGTAGCCGAACCGGGCCGCGTCACCAACGGGGACACCGGAGACACCGCGTGTGATCACTACCATCGGTACCCAGAAGACATTGCCCTCATGAAGGAGCTGGGCGTCGATGCGTACCGTTTCAGCTTCTCTTGGTCGCGCATTCAGCCCGGCGGCAAAGGTGCGGTGAACGCGGCCGGGCTGGGCTTTTACGACAAATTGGTTGACGGCTTGCTCGAGGCCGGATTACAACCCAGTCCCACTCTTTTCCACTGGGACACTCCCTTGGAACTGGAAGAAGCCGGCGGCTGGCTCAACCGCGACACAGCCGAACGATTTGCCGAGTACGCCGCCATCCTTGGCCGGCATTTTGCCGACAGAATCCCACGCTGGATCACCATCAATGAACCCGCGGCCCTGACCCTGCTTGGCTACGGTGCCGGTATCCACGCCCCGGGACTTGCGCTTGGTTTTGACGCCCTACCGGCGGCC
>JBKKBD010000242.1:0-34970 GCA_046714315.1 Specibacter sp. | reverse complement strand
AAGCTTCTACCGGCTACGGCCGCTCCGACGAACTCATCAAGTCTGCCCACCTCGAAACCCCCATGGGTCCCTTCGATGCCGGTTCCCCCGCGCCCGGCACGGCCGCAGGACCAAAGCTGCTGGACGTCGTCGTCGGCAGCGAAGGCACGCTGGGTGTCATCACCAGCGCAACACTGAAAGTCACCGCCGCGCCGGCGGACAAGGTGTACGGGGCATGGTCCTTCCCGTCATTTGCGGCGGGTGCGGAGGCCATGCGCCAGCTTAGGCACCACGGCGTCCGCGGCGATATGCCGCATGTGTGCAGGTTGAGCGACACGGATGAAACGGCGTCGACCTTCAAGCTGGGCGGCTGGAAGACCGGGGCACTGTCCCGCTATCTCTCGGTCCGCGGCCAGAAGACGCCGGCCCTTGCGCTCTTTGTGTGGGAGGGCGACGGTCGTGAGATCCGGGCCCGGCGGAGGCGCAGTGCACGGATACTGCGCAAGGCGGGCGGCGTCCCGCTGGGGTCCCTGCCGGGGAAATCTTGGGAGCACGGGCGGTTCAGCGGCCCTTACCTGCGCGATGAATTACTCACCCGAGGCGTCTACGTGGAAACGCTTGAAACGGCCGCCACGTGGGGCCGGATCGAGGAGACCTACCGGGATGTTCGCCAGGCGATCCTCGACGCTCTCGGGGAACATGGCGCCGCAGCCTACGTGCAAACACACATCTCCCATGTGTACCCCGACGGCGCCTCACTGTACTTCACGTTCCTCTCGGGACTGGAGGAGGACGGGCTTGCGCAAAATGCCCGGGTCAAGGCGGCCGCCTCACGGGCCATCGTCGCGGCTGGCGCAACCATCACCCACCACCACTCCGTGGGAACGGATCACGCGCCGTACCTGAGCGCCGAAATCGGAGACCTCGGCGTCAAGGTGCTGGCGGCCATCAAGAACACGCTAGATCCCGAGGGCATCATGAACCCGGGCAAGCTCATCCCGACCCAACCTTCACATCCCAACTCATCTCTTCCTGCCACTAAGGAGCACCAATGACCGCCACCATCGAGTCCCTGTCCAACGCCACCGTCCTGATTACCGGGGCAGCCATGGGAATGGGCAAGATGTACGCCAACCTGGCCGTGCAAGACCACGCCGCACATGTGGTGCTTTGGGATATCAATGCCGAGCTGCTGGAGCTGGCCGTCGCCGAACTGAGCGGCAAGGGTTCCACGATCCACAGCTACGTTGTCGATGTCAGCAAGCTCGAAGACATCGAAGCGGCCGCAGAGAAGGTGCGCAACGACGTCGGCACCCCCGACATCCTCATCAACAACGCCGGCATCGTGCGTGGCAAGTACTTCTGGGAGCACGATCAGCGCAGCGACATCGCCGTGACCATGGCCATCAACGCGCTGGCCCTTATGCACATCACCCGCGAATTCCTGCCGGCCATGATCGACGGCGGCCGGACCTCCCGGATCGTCAACGTAGCCTCGGCCGCAGGGCTGCTCGCCAATCCACGCATGAGCGTTTATTCGTCCTCGAAATGGGCGGCAATCGGGTGGAGTGATTCGCTGCGGCTGGAGTTGAAACAGGCGGGCCACCACCACATCAAGGTGACAACCTTCTGCCCTTCCTACATCAAGACGGGCATGTTTGAAGGGGCCCGCGGGCCACTCATGACCCCGCTTATGGAACCCGCCGCCGTGACGGAGCGTGTGTGGCGGGCCATGAAGGAAGGCACGCCGATGCTCATGATGCCGTGGACGGTGAAACTGAGCACGGCCCTGCGCGGAGTCCTGCCGATCGCGGCCTGGGATGTGGTGGCCGGGCGCGTGTTTGGTGTCTACAAATCCATGGAACACTTCACGGGCAGGAAGTAGCGCCTACGATCCGGTGAAATCGGGTTTCCGCTTGGCGGTGAACGCCGCAAAACCCTCCGCGTAATCGACCGTTGCTGACAGGGCCACCTGGGCCTCGTTTTCAAGGACGACGGCGTCCCACAGTCCCAGCCGTTTCTGACGTATCTGCGCCACGAGGGTTTTGCTCGCCAAGAACGCCTGGGTAGGGCCGGCCGCAGCCTTGGCCGCCGCGGCGCGAGTGAAATCCAGCAGCCCTTCGGCGGGCATGGCCCGGCTGAACAGCCCGGAGGCCACGGCTTCGGTTCCGCTGATCAGATCCGAGGAGTAAATCAGGTCAAGGGTGCGGTGCGCGCCCAGCGTCTCGGTGAAAAGCCAATGTCCTCCGGAATCCAAGGTGGCACCCAAGTTGCCAAACGGCGAACCAAACTTGGCGTTCTCGGCCACGTAGACCACGTCCGTGGCGATTAGCAGCCCCAGACCCACACCTAGGCAGGCGCCCTGGGCGGCGGCAAACGTTGGCGCAGGAAAGGCCGCCATCTTGTGCAGCAACGGGGCCAGCAATCCCTCAAGGTAGCCGCGGGCGTCATCGTTGGCACCGTCAACTCCGGCAATGTCGCGGCCCGCGCAAAACGCCCGCCCCTCACCCCTGATGAGCAGGGCCCGGACGGCGCCCGGCGAGCTGGCGGAACCAGTCGCGGCAGCAGCGTCGTCGTACGCGGCATTCAGCTCTCTGAGCCCCTCCTCGTTGAGGGAGTTCAGCTTCCACGGAGCATTCAAGACAATCTCGGCAACGCCGTCGCTGATGGTCAGCTCAATCATGGTGACTCCTTAGCCGTCATAGTCAACGGTGACCTCCGGCGTTGTGGGGTGGGATTGGCAGGTCAACACATAGCCAGCGTCGATCTCTTCCGGTTCCAGCGCATAGTTTTCATCCATGGCCACGTTTCCAGCCACGAGCTTGGCACGGCACGTTCCGCACACGCCGCCGGCGCAGGCGAAGGGCACATCGGGACGCACACGCAGAGCCGCGTTGAGGACGGATTCACGGGCATGGACGGGACTCAGGATCTCGGTGGTGAGGCCGTCCAAGGTGAACGTGATCTTGGACGTTTCCTCGGACTCATCCACCAAAACCGGGCGGCCGCGCTGCCCCTCAGGGGTGTCGGGCCGGCCCGTGGTGAACAACTCGAAGCGGATGTTGTCCCGCGGCACGCCCCTGGCGGCCAGCACGTCCCGGCATAGCTGGACCAGCTCAAATGGCCCGCAGAGGAACCATTCGTCGATACCCTCGGCGTGGATGGCTGTGCCCAACAGAGCCTGAAGTTTTTCCGCGTCCAAGCGTCCGCTAAGAATCGGGGCGATGCGCTGTTCCCTAGTCAGCACGTGATGAAGGGCAAGGCGTTGGGGGTATCTGTCCTTGAGGTCTGCCAGTTCCTCCAGGTACATGACGTCCATGGTGGCCTTGTTGGCGTAGACCAGATCCAGACGGGTCCCGGAGTTGGCAGCAAGAAGCGATCTGGCCAGCGCCATGACGGGCGTAATACCGGAGCCGGCCGCAATCGCAACGTAGTTTCCGGACTTGTTGACTAGGTCCCCGGGGTGGTTCATGCTGTTGAGCACATTGGACGCCGCGCCGTTGCGGGAGATAAATGCCCCCATGGGGCTCATGACGTCCATGACTGCGCCGGCGGCCAGCTCCGCATTGGCCCACGTGGAAAACTCACCACCAATATCCCGTTTGATGGCGATCGTCAGCTCTGAGCTGCCATCCGCAAACTGCACCGGAACGGCGCAAATTGAATAGCTGCGGCGCAGTTCACGATCCCGGCCGCCACCGTCCGGCATATGGACACGAAGGGCCACATACTGGCCAGGCACATAGTCGTAGTGCCCCGCCAGCTGGGCGGGCACGGCAAAGGTGACCTCGATGGCGTCCTCGGTAAGCCGCCGAACCTCCTTGACGGTCAGGGAGTGAAACGAAATTCGGCGCCGGGCTGCGGCGGTTTCCGGGATGCTCATCAGAGGACCTTGAAGTAGTCGAAGGGTTCCTGACAGTCGCCGCACACGTACAGCGCCTTGCACGACGTGGAGCCAAACCGCGTTAGTTCCCTTGTGTTCAACGAGTGGCACTGTGGGCACATCACCTGCAGGGCAAGCCGAACCGGGCCTCCCGCCGTCGACCGTCCATTGGGAGGCGCGATCCCGAAGGCCGCCAGCTTGGCTCGCCCCTCCGCGCTCATCCAATCGGTGGTCCAGGCCGGGGACAGCACGGTCACCACCTCAACGTCCGGCCAGCCAACACGCGCGAAGGCCGCGCGTACGTCGGCACGGATGGCATCCATGGCCGGGCAGCCGGAATATGTTGGCGTGATCGTGACTCGGATGGGCCAGCTGTTGTCCGCTTCACCCGGTTCAGCCACTTCAACCGCGCGGAGTATGCCGAGCTCGGCGATGGTCACCACCGGCAGCTCCGGATCGCACACGGCCGCGGCAATGCCCCATGCCGCTTGCTGCCTGGAGGTCTTTTTGATTTCCTGCACGGCGCTCACCAGCTTGCCCCTGGGAATTCGCGCGCCAAAACCTGCATCTCGGCCAGCAGGTACCCCAAATGTTCCGAATGCCGCCCGTGCCGCCCGCCGCCGGTGGCCATAGCTCGGTCTGGCATCTCGATGCCCGCCTGCGCCAAAACTGTGCCGGTGATCCGGTCAAAGTCTGCCTTCAAACCTGAAGGCACGACGCCGGAGTCCCCCACCTGCGCCGTCAGCGAATCGTCCTCAAAGAGCTCGCCGACAAACGTCCACATCGTCTCCAAACCCGCAATCATGCGGCGGCGCGATTCATCCGTTCCACCGGCCAGGCGCAGCAGCCACTGCGTGCTGTGGTCCAGGTGGTAGTCCACTTCTTTGACTGCCTTCGCGGCGATGGCGGCCAGCATTGGGTCGGTGGAATCGCTCAGCGAGCGGTACAGCAGAAGTTGGTAGCTGGCGGCAATGAACTGGCGGGCAATGGTTGCGGCGAAGTCTCCGTTGGGCTGTTCAAAGAGATGCGCCGAACGGAATTCGGATTCTCGACGAAAGTACGCGAGCTCGTCCTCCGATTTCCCCGTGGCCGCTCCTGCGTACGTCAGGAAGGAGCGGGCATGACCCAATTGGTCAAGGGCGATGTTGCCCAGCGCCACGTCTTCCTCCAATTCCGGTCCACGGGAGATCCAATGCGACAACCGCTGAGCCAGGATGAGGGCGTCGTCCCCCAGCCGGAGCGCATATTCGGCAACCTCCGGACTCGGTATGGCGTTGCCCTCCGCGGTTGCCATGGCAATGTCCTCCGGCCGCAGCGCGTTTCCCGGTGTAATGCGGGTGGCGGAGGCTGGGCCCACGCCGGCGAGGGATCCGGCCCGAGCTTGCGAGGGTTGGGAGCCGGTGGGGAGTGTCACAGGTGCTTCACCCCCTCGCTCTTTGTGTAATAGGTGGCATGCCGGTAGTCCTTGCCTTGAGGGGACTCAAAGAAGGATCCCTTGGCATCTGGATCGGAGGCCGCAATGGCATCCGACGGGACCACCCAGATGGACACCCCCTCATTGCGTCGCGTGTACAGATCACGGGCGTTGCGCAGCGCCATGGCGGCATCGGGTGCATGGAGTGAGCCGGCATGCACATGGCTCAGGCCCCTGTTTGAGCGGACAAAGACCTCCCACAGGGGCCAACCATGGGCACCCGAGGCGGGGACCGGCGTCGTACTTTCAGTGTCTGTATATTCAGCGGGGCACATGGCTACGCGGCCTCCTTTCCGGCATCTTGTCCGGCCGCCTGTTTGGCCGCGTAGGCGGCAGCGGCCTCGCGAACCCAGGCACCGTCGTCGTGCGCGGCCCGGCGACGCTCCATGCGCTGGGCATTGCAGGGGCCATGGCCGGATAGGACCGCTTTGAACTCGTCCCAATCCAGGGGTCCGTGCTCCCACTTCCCGGTGTCGGGATTGAGACGAATGTCGGGATCCGGCAGCTCCAGCCCGAGGACCTTGGCCTGCTCGGCCAGCATGCCCACAAACCTGGAACGGAGCTCGTCATTGCTGAAACGCTTGATGTTCCAGGCCATGGACTTGTTGGTGTTGGGCGAATCGCCGTCGGGCGGGCCAAACATCATCAGCGATGGCGCATACCAGCGGTTCACGGCGTCCTGCGCCATGGCCTTCTGGCCGGCCGTGCCGTGGGAAAGTTCAAGCAATATCTCAAAACCCTGCCGCTGATGAAAGGACTCCTCCTTGCAGACGCGCACCATGGCCCGGGCATAGGGTCCGTACGACGCCCTGCACAGCGGCACCTGGTTCGTGATCGCGGCACCGTCCACCATCCAGCCGATCGCGCCCATGTCCGCCCAAGTCACGGCCGGATAGTTGAAAATGGATGAATACCGGGCCTGGCCGGCAATCAGCTGCGCCATCATGGTGTCGCGCTCAATACCCAGCGTTTCCGTGGCTGAATAGAGGTACAGTCCGTGCCCGGCCTCGTCCTGAACCTTGGCCATGAGGATGGCCTTGCGCTTCAGGCTCGGTGCGCGGGTGATCCAATTGGCCTCTGGCTGCATGCCAATAATCTCCGAATGCGCGTGTTGGGACATCTGCCGAATCAAGGCGTGGCGATAGTCCTCCGGCATCCAATCTTTCGGCTCAATCCGGGAGTCCTTGGCGATGATCCGGTCAAAATTGGCCTGCCTCAAGGCCACATCTTCCTGCCCGACTGCCATGACGTCTCCTTCGACGATTGCCTGCATGCTTGCCTGCACGGCCCGAAATTAATTACCGACCGTTCGTTCAGGATATAGTGGGCTGAATACCCCGTCAATGAATCGGCGTTCTTGGAAAGCAGGCCACCATGCCCACCACCTCGGCCACTGCCAACACCCGGCGCGGCCGCCCCGGCCACGACCAAGCCTCGGTGCTGCGAACGGCGGTCGATGTCTTCAATCAGCATGGCTACGAGGCGAGCTCCATGGGCACCCTCGCCGAGGCGCTGGGCATCTCCAAGTCCGCCATCTACCATCACGTCCCGTCCAAGGAGGACCTTCTGCGCCTCGCACTGGAGGAGGCGCTGGGCGGCCTTGAAGGCGTTCTAATGCTCGACGGCGCCACCTCCGGAGCGCCCGATGCCCGCCTTGAGTTTGTACTCAGGGAAACGATTGGCGTGCTCGTGGCGCGGCTGCCGTTTGTCACGCTCTTGCTGCGACTGCGCGGAAATACGGAGATGGAACGGGACGCCATGGCCCGCCGCCGGGCGTTTGACCGCACCATCACCGGACTTGTTTCACAGGCGCAGGCGGATGGCACCCTTCGTGGCGACATTGCCGCCGGAACCATCACCCGTCTGCTGTTTGGCACCATCAACTCGATCGTCGAATGGTACAAGCCCGGCGGATCATTGTCGGCAAAGAAATTGGCCGACGATCTCCTGGCCATGTCCTTCCAGGGGCTGCGCGGATAAGGGGCTGCGCGGATAAGCGACTTTTCGGGGCCGAATCTGGTCTTTTTCAGCGTTTCATTCCTCCACAGTTAGATATGTTCGAGAGATATTCACATTTTCAATTTTTCGTCGTACTCTGTCAGACCCCATAGGTAATGTTGGAGACATGGAAGCGACGGCAATGGTGCCGGGGCAACCCGGTTTCCCTCAGGAAGGCAAGGCCGCTGGTGAACACATCCACCAGCTGCTGGCCCTTGCTGCGTCGCTTGTCCGAAGTTCCGTGTCAGCAGACACCTTGTCAGGCGCCGCCGCGGCGTTTCAACCCTTGGCCACTACCCCGCTCGGACTTCAACTTGGCTCACTCACGGATGATGAGGCCGCGGCGTGGGCGCAAAACTTGGAACATTTGAACCGCCACCTTCAGGGCCTGATGGTCCATGCCGCGGGGGAACTGGCCGAACGCGTTGCTGCCGGGAGGTATCACGAGGTCGGGGCCCGCACACCCGCCGATTACCTGAGCTCATCCTTGAAAGTCAGCCGGGCCGAGGCCAACCACAGAATCCGGTTGGCCGAACGCTTCCTGCCGGTCACCGACTCATTCACGCACGCAGTCGCGTCACCACGCCAGCCGGTCTTGGGGTCGGCCTTGTTTTTGGGGAGGGTCTCGGCCGAACGGGCCCTCATCGTCTCTGAATTCGTCGACCAAGCAACGGTTTTGGCCAGTTCGGGGCGCATCAAGGATCATGAACCGCGCGCCCTTGAGGAGACCTTGACGCAGCATGCCGAGGTGGAGCCTCCCTATTTCCTTCGGCATCTTGGTATTCGAGCCATGGCGTTGCTGGATCCGGACGGGCAAAAGCCGTCCGAGGCCCAGCGTCTGGCCAAGCAAGGGCTCTTCTTCCGCAAGGCCTATCGGGGCTGGGTGCGCATGGACGGCTATCTAACCGTTAACCAGTACGAGCACACCATGGCGTACCTTGGCTGGGCCACCAACATCAAGCGGCGAGGCGACGCCCGTGAGCAGGAGAACTCCGAGCAAAACCTCCCAGAGCAGGCGGACCTCCTGCGGCAATTGCTCAATGGCGATGACTTTAGTGGCATCCCGGCAAGGTCTTCGGATTCTGCCAGCCCACCCGTTAGAAACTCTGGACAACCACTGTGGACGGCATCCACCGGTGACGATGGATCTAAATGGCTCAAGTCGCCGCCACCAAGTCAGGGCCCCGACTCGACTCAGGGATGGCGGCAGCCGCTAAAACCGGAGAACATCCCGCCACGGCCACCCAATGCTCCAGCGGAGGCAATTCCACCCGTCCACGAGGGGGACACATGGTTTTGGTTCCCGGACACCTCGGAACTGGGCAACGGCTGGGCTGCGCGAAGTGATCCGGAACCGCCGCCTGATCCGGCCTGGTGGAGTGGCCCTGTTTCGCCCAATGACGAGGGATCGGAGCCATGGCCCCACCTAGTCAAGGGGGTTTGGGTCCCTGAGCCCGGATCGGGTGAAGAACTCGCGGGGCTATGCCCTATTGATCCCGAAAATACCGACCCGGCCATTCAGGACAGGCGCACCGATGCGCAAAAGCTTCTTGACGGCATGATCAATTGCCTCAAGTTGGCTGCCAGTACGGACAAGTTGCCCATGAACGGTGGGTTGAAGCCCCAGCTCTATCTGTCCATGACTCAAGCGGACCTTGATGCGAAAGCATCCGGCAATTCGGGCGGCAAGGTCGCTGTGCCCTACAGCGGGCAGGTCCCACTGTCCTTGTTCGAGAAAGACCTGTGCGGCGTTGACGTCACCCAACTCGTACTTGGGAGCAATGGGAGCATTCTCGATGTTGGCCGCACACAAAGACTCTTCACCTTTGGCCAACGCAAGATCCTCGTGGCCAGGGACATGGGCTGCGCATTCCCTGGCTGCATGGCACCACCTACATGGACGGAGGCCCACCACATCATCCCGTGGCAGGACGGCGGAGTCACCAGCGTGGACAACGGTGTCTTGTGTTGCAGCCTGCACCACCATTACCTCCACGAAAGAGGGTGGACGGTCCGCCTTGACGGCAATATCGCTTGGTTCACGCCACCCTACTGCGAGGACATCAACCGCAGGGAACGTCGGAACACCTTTCATCTCGGTGCCTGAAAGGACAGAGCCTGAAAGAACCGAGCCTGAAAGAACCGAGCCTGAAGCCACCGATCATTTGTACAGGGTCTCCACCTTCTCAACGAGGGTCAGGACGCGGTAGGTCGCCACGATCGCACCGTTCTGGTTGTGCAGGATTGCGTCCCAACAGACCTCGCCGTAGTCGTCGGTGACACGAGGGGTGATCGTCATGGCGGTGAGCGTGACTCGGAGAGAATCTCCGGCGGCCACGGGTGTGATGAAACGCAGGGATTCCAACCCATAGTTGGCGAGCACCGGCCCGGGAGCCGGCTCTACGAACAGCCCGGCAGCCCAGGACACCAGAAGGTATCCGTGAGCTACGATGCCAGGAAAGAACGGGTTCTTCTCGGCCGCGGCTGCATCGGTGTGGGCGTAAAAAGTGTCGCCCGTCGTCTGGGCAAATGCAGCGATGTCTTCCAGCGTGATCTGCCGCAGCCCGGAGGCGAAGGCATCGCCAATGCGCAGCTCCGCCAAAGATTTCCGGAACGGATGCACGGTGCCTGCCACTGCCCCAAATTTTGGATCCCCTGCGATCACGCGGTCGGCTCCCGTGTGCCATACACCTGTTACGGCCGTGAGCATGTTGGGTGAACCCTGAATGGCCGTCCGCTGCATATGGTGCTTGATCGAGCGGATGCCACCCAATTCCTCGCCGCCACCGGCACGTCCCGGCCCACCGTGCACCAGATGCGGCACGGGCGATCCATGGCCCGTTGACGTACGGGCATCCTCCCGATTCAGGATCAGCACGCGGCCGTGGTGGGCGGCAATTGAAGTCACCACCTCCCGTGCAAAGTCGGGATCGTTGGTGCACACCGTTGCTACAAGCGACCCGGCTCCCAGCGCGGCAAGCCTGACGGCTTCGGCGGCGGCGACTGCTCGGTCGGGGCCCGCGCCCGTACTGTTGCCCTGCGTGTCGTACCCCAGCACGCTGGTCACCGGGCCAAACGCCTCTAGGGCGTGCACGGCAGGTGCCTGCGCATCCGCCCAGCTCAGCACCACCGGGGACATGAACGCACCATCGGCAACGACGGCCGCGGACCCATCGGCTCTCATTATCTGCGGTGCGTCCAAGGTTCCCCACGCTAGCTCACCGCCAGCAGCCAACATGGTCTCGACGGCCGAACGGACGTCAGCCAGCTGCTCCAAGGATGCGAGGGCTCCCATCGTGACTCCTTCGGCGCGGGGATCGCCCACCACTACGCGCTCGGTGATCCGCGCACCAATGGCGTCGATGACGGACTGCCGCAGCTGGTTCGGGACTATTACACGCCGAATGGACGTGCACTTTTGGCCCGCCTTGACGGTCATTTCGGTGACCACCGATTTCACGAACGCCTCGAATTCAGGGGTCCCCGAAACGGCGTCGGGACCAAGAATGGCTGCGTTGAGCGAATCGGTTTCCGCGGTGAAACGGACACCGCCGTAGGCAATCTGGGGATGGTTTCGAAGGAGGTTGGAGGTACTTGCCGAGCCAGTGAAGGAGACCATGTCCCGGTAGTCCAAGTGATCCACCAGCTCCCGCGCGGAACCCGAGACCAACTGCAACGAACCGGCGGGAAGTATCCCGGAGTCCACGATCGCGCGCACAGCAGCGGCTGCCAGATACCCACTAGGGGTGGCGGGCTTAACGATGGTTGGTACGCCCGCAATAAAAGCCGGAGCGAACTTCTCCAACATGCCCCACACTGGAAAGTTGAAGGCGTTGATCTGCACGGCGACCCCCGGGATTCGCGTGTAGATGTGCTCACCGACGAACGATCCGTCCTTGCTCAGCACCTCAACGGGGCCATCCACAATGACGTTGGCGTTGGGCAACTCGCGGCGCCCCTTGGAAGAAAACGTAAACAGCACGCCGATGCCGCCGTCAATGTCCACCATGGAATCGATTCTGGTGGCACCAGTCCGGGCCGAGATTGTATAAAGTTCCTGCCGGCGGTCGTTGAGATACGCCGCCAGCTCGCGCAGTTTCAGGGCCCGATCGTGAATCGTGAGCATGCCAAGCGCGGCCTGCCCCACGGTTCGCGCATGTTCGACGGCGGCCGCAAGGTCGAGCCCCTCGGCCGAAACCCGTGCCAGAACCTCGCCGGTACTGGCGTCGCGCGCTTCGGTGCCCCGAACGCCGTCGGCCGGGGTCCACCAGGCATCCTGAATGTAGCTCGGAACCATCTCAATTGACGCTGCAGTAGCCATCGAAGGCACGTCCTTTCAGTGTTGGTCTTGGTGGGCTGGTGCGCCTCGGAAAGGCACTAGTTCCAGTCAAAGAATCCGCGGCCGGACTTGCGGCCCAGCTCTCCGCGGGCAACCTTGTCACGCAAAATCTGAGGCGGCGCAAACCGCTCTCCCAACGTCTGCGCCAAATAGTCGGCGATCTCCAGACGCACGTCCAAGCCCACTAGATCGGTGGTCCGCAGCGGACCAGTGTGGTGCCGGTAGCCGAGCACCATGGCGGCGTCGATGTCCTCGGCGCTGGCCACGCCGGTCTCCAGCATGCGCATGGCTTCCAGAGCCAACATGACGCCCAACCGGGACGAGGCAAAGCCAGGGGAATCGTTGACCACTACGGCCGTCTTCCCCAGCGCCGCCACCCAATCCCGCGCCGTTAAAACCAAGGAGGGCGTCGTCTTCTCTCCCACAACCACCTCAACCAGCGTGGACGCCGGGACGGGGTTGAAGAAGTGCAGGCCCAGAAAGTTCTCCGGGCGTACCAACGCGGCGGCAAGTGCCGATACGGAAAGCGACGAGGTGTTGGAGGCCAGAAACGCATCCGGCCCCACATGATCCTCGACGTCACGGAGGGAGGCCATCTTCAGTTCCTGAATCTCCGGAACAGCCTCAACCACAAGCTCGCATTGGACAAATTCGGCATAGCTGGTGGACACGGCGAGGCGTTCCAAAATGGCCGACGGACGCCGATTGGCGTCGCCGCTAGCAAGCTGGCGCTCAACAGATTTGGCCACGGACTCGGCAATCCGTTCCCGGGCGGCATCGGCTGCACCCGAATTGCGTTCCACCACCAAAACTGTGCATTCTGCCATCAAAAACGCATGGGCGATCCCGGCACCCATGCGCCCGCCGCCCAGCACACCCACATGTCGGGGCAGCCCTGCTCCATCTTCCGAAGGCGTCATTTCTTCCTCCGATCCAGAAAAGCCCGCATGCGTTCAAACTTGGCGGGTGATTCGAACAGCTCGGCCTGCGCCTGGTTGTCGACGGCGGGATGGGCCTCACGCGGCTCATGAAACACACGCTTAGTGGCCTGTACGGCGAGCGAATCCTGCGCACAGATTCTGTCCGCGAGCGCATGGGCCAGCGCCATCAGATCGGCCGATTCCACCAACTCGGTAATGAGGCCAACGTGAAGGCAGCCTTCTCCTGTGAGGACTTGGCCGGCCAGCAGCATCTGCTTGGCGACGGGCTCGCCCACCAGTTCCTTGAGCCGCCAAGACGCTCCGGCCGCCGCCATGATTCCGAGGCCCGTTTCAGGCTGGCCCATGCGCAGCGCCCTGGTGCCGATGCGAAAATCGGCGGCATAGGCCAACTCCGCCCCGCCTCCCAGCGCGAACCCGTCCAATGCGGCAATGACGGGCATGGGCAAGGCGGCGATGCGGGCAAAGAGGCCTGAGTTGATGCCAGCCAACGCATCCTCGCGGCGGCGATCAATGAGCTCGGCAATGTCCGCGCCCGACGCAAAGAACCCGGTCTTCCCGGATACCTCGTCCCCCGGAACCCCGGACAGAATCAAGACCTTCGGCGTGGCTTCGAGCGCTTCACATACGGCGTGCAATTCGGCGACCATCTGCGCATCAATCGCGTTCCGCACATCCGGACGGTTTAACCGCACGGCAACCCGGTCCGCCCCCTCGGTAACCAGCAGCGTGGCGAAAGCAGCGGCTCCCAAAAACGCCTGCGGTGACTCTGCGGACATGGTCACACCCTTTGAACGGGACATGGTCGGCAAATTACCGACCGTTCGTTCTATAAATATTCCATGCGGTGGCCGGGCGGTCAACCATCCGCGAACGGTCGCTCCGCTGTGGGCATACACCCAAGCCATAGAAGGCGGTGATCTATACAGTGGGTTCCATGACGATTTCCGATGCCGCAGCAACACCGTCCGCCACCGAACAGTCCGCGCTCATTCCCCCCACCGCCAAGAAGGTCCCCGTTGAGCGGACCCATCACGGGGATACTTTTGTGGACAACTACGAGTGGCTGCGCGAGAAGGAAAGCCCCGAGGTGGTGGCACACCTGAACGCTGAGCAGGCCTACACCGATGCCGTGACGGCCGGCCAGGAGCAACTTCGCCACGACATTTTCAACGAGATCAAGAACCGCACGCAGGAAACAGACTTGTCCGTCCCCAGCCGCAAGGACGACTGGTGGTACTACGCCCGCATGGTGGAGGGTCAGGCCTACGGCATCCAGTGCCGCGTGGCCGCCAGCAGCGAAGGCACCTTGGCGGATTGGACACCCCCGGTGGTGGAGCCCGGCGTGGATGTTCCGGGCGAGCAAATCCTGCTTGACGGCAACGTTGAGGCCGAAGGCAAGCCCTTCTTCTCCCTCGGTGGCGCCTCAGTCACGCGCGACGGCAACCTGTACGCCTACGCCGTGGACAACGCAGGGGATGAGCTCTTCACTGTCCGCATCAAGGACCTGCGCACGGGCGAACTGCTCGAAGACATCATCGAAAACGTGTTTTACGGCATCACCTTCTCCCCCGACGGCACGACGCTCTTTTACATGGTGGCCGACGACTCCTGGCGCCCGTACCAGGTAAAAACCCACGTCTTGGGTACGCCTGTTTCCGCCGATGAGGTCATTTACCAAGAGGACGACGTCGCCATGTGGACGGGCTTCGACCTCTCCGCCGATCGCCGCCACCTCATGATCAGCATCGGCTGCTCCGAGTTCAGCGAGACCCGTCTCCTGGACTTCGCTACCCCCGAAAAAGGCCTGCAAACGCTGATCCCGCGCAGCGCCCAGATCCTCTACGACGCCGAACCTTTCCTTATGGATGGCGTCGAAAAGATCCTGTTGACTCATGACCGGGACGCCGTCAACTCCATGATTTCCCTGGTTGATGCGGCGGAGTTCAGCAAGCCTGTGGCCGAGCAGCACTGGGACACCGTGGTGGCGCACGATCCCTCGGTGCGCATTAATGGTGCCAGCGTCACGTCCACCCACATGGTGGTTTCGTTGCGCAAGGACACGATCGAGCGCATCCAGGTGACCACGCTGGACGGATTGGGCACTACAGACCAGGCTGCCGCCGTCGAACCCGTCTTTGATGAAGAGCTTTACACGGCGTCGATGGGCGGCAGCGAGTTTGAATCCCCCGTGATCCGTCTGGTTTACACCTCCGATTTCACGCCCCCGCGCGTGTACGACTACGTTTTGCCGGTCGGAGAGGCCGGCGGCGAGCTGCTCCTGCGCAAGGAGACCCCTGTACTGGGCGGCTACCGCTCCGAGAATTACATCGCAACCCGGGAATGGGCCACCGCCAGTGACGGCACTCAGGTTCCGTTGTCCGTGCTGCGCCGGGCAGACCTCGCCCAGGACGGGAAGAACGCTGGCGTTGTGTACGGCTACGGCTCGTACGAGATGAGCATGGACCCCGGATTTGGTGTGCCCCGGTTGTCGTTGCTGGACCGCGGCGTGGTGTTTGTCATCGCGCATGTGCGTGGCGGCGGCGAGATGGGCCGGCCCTGGTACGAGGACGGCAAGAAACTGAGCAAGAAGAACACCTTCACCGACTTTGTTGCGGCCACCGATTGGTTGGCCCAGTCAGGTTGGGTTGATCCTGCACGGATCGCCGCGATGGGTGGTTCGGCCGGCGGGCTCTTGATGGGTGCCGTAGCGAACCTGGCCCCGGAAAAGTACGCGGCCGTAGTTGCCCAGGTGCCATTCGTAGACGCCCTGACCACCATTCTTGATCCGGAGCTTCCGCTATCGGCGCTGGAATGGGAGGAATGGGGCAATCCCATCACGGATCCCGAGGTGTACAAGTACATGAAGGACTACACCCCCTACGAGAACGTCCGCGAGGTTGCGTACCCGAAGATCGCGGCGGTCACGAGCTTCAACGACACCCGCGTACTGTACGTGGAGCCGGCCAAGTGGGTGCAGGAATTGCGTGCAGTGTCCACGGGGTCGGAGCCGATCGTCTTGAAGATCGAGATGGATGGCGGCCACGGTGGAGCGTCCGGCCGGTATGAAGGCTGGAAGACCCGCGCCTGGGACTACGCTTTCTTGGCTGACGCGATCGGCGCAACGGAGCTGCGCTGACGGCGCTCAGGCGTCGCGGACCGTGGCGTAGACGGCCTCGGACGTCCACTCCCCCTTGAGGTACATGTTGTTGCGTAGGACGCCTTCGCGCTGCATTCCGAGCCGTTCGCAAATCGCCGCGGACGCATGGTTCCGGGCGTCCAAGCGCGCCTCAACTCGGTAGAATTCCAGCTGTTCCAGGGCTAGGTCAAGAACTGCTTGAGCGGCCTCGGTGGCATAGCCGAAGCCTTGCGCCGCGGGTGCCAGCGTCCAGCCAATCTCCCCCACCCTTTCAGGTGCACCGCCGTCCTCGAGTTTGCCGCCGTCGTTCCATTTCAGGGCCAGCTCACCAACAAGTTCCGGTTCCCCCTTCAGGGAAATCGCGAAGGTGGCCCAATCGCCGGGGCCCGCGAATGGGTCCTGAACATACTTCGCAATCCGGGCCATGCACTGGGCATATGACCGCGCCTCGCCATACAAGTACTGCGCTGTTTCCGGCAGGGATTGATAGGCGTGGTAGGCATCGAGATCGTCGGTACTGAAGCGGCGCAGAATCAACCGTTGGGTGGTCAGCGGGTACGGAATTTCAACCATGCTAGGACACTACCGCAGTCTCCCACTGGCTACCGCCTAGAGTTGGGACATGGATTCAATGTTTGATCTCTTGTTCGGCCGGATCAGCGGAGGTCTCGATGCCGGGATCATGGCGCTCTCCCTCCTTGGCTCACTTTCTTTGTGCGCCGCCTTGTTCCTTCTGGGGCGGCGCAATGAAACGGCTTGGTGGCTCGTGGCCGCGGCCTACCTGTTGTGGGGCATGTCCTCACTTTTGGGGTTTTCGCCGCGGATGCTCGATTCTGTGCTGAGTCTGCTGTTGTTCCTGCTTGGGGTGGCGATCCCGCTGATTCTGGGCATTGGCGTCGGAATTTACGGACTTCTCCTCTTCCGTCGGTTCCCACGCTCGGCCCCGATGACGCGCACCATCACCCTCCGTACGTTCACGGGTTCCGAGCTGTTGCTGCCTCTCGCAGTGGCCTTGGCGTTCGGACTGGCATCCATGATCCCGGTCCTTTCGGTCTTTGCCGAATATGGCCTCTGGGAGCAAATTCCACTGACCTCCTTGGCCACGATCATCGTCGCCGGCACGCTGGGCGGCCTGCTACCGGGTGGACTCGTTGGACTTGCCCAGCGTGGGCGCTGGGCCTGGTTCCTGTTGGTGTTCCCGCCGCTGCTGGAGATCTATACAACCGTGGTCTCGGCTGGCGGTTCGGTAAAGATCTTCCTCTCGATTGCCACCATCGCAGTGGCCGTACTCGGCTGGGCCCGCTGGGGTGCCGTTCCGGCAGAAACCCAAGGAACCAAGTACAAATAATCGTTGACACGGCCTGTTTCGCTGTGATCAGATGAAAAGGCATTATTCGAAGCGACCCTAAGGAGGACCCAATGATTGTTTTCGCAGCCTTTCGCGCCCAAAACATTCGCATCACCCTCCACAGGAGTCGATTCACCCATGAAGTATTCTGCTGACCAACAGCACTACGAAACATCTTCCCGCAATTCGCCAGACTGGAATGTCCTTGACGATTCCCTGGCCGATAACCAGCGCTGGTCCACGTGGCCCGAACTGGAAAAGCTCATGCGCGGCCCAACCCCGTACCCGGAGTTTGTCATTGAGGACGCCGCCGCGATTGACACAGATCTGGGCGTGCTGAAAACCGGCAAGGAGGCTGATGTCTTCCTGGTTGAACGCGCCACCGAATCCCGCAGCGCCGTGTTGGCCGCCAAGCGGTACCGCTCCGCCGAACAACGCCTTTTCCACCGCTCAAGTGCTTACACGGAGGGACGCACCGTTCGGCGATCCCGTGATGCCCGGGCCCTCAAGAACGGCAGCAGTTACGGTCGCGAGGTGGAGGCCTCCCGCTGGGCCAACGCCGAATGGACGTACCTTCGCATGGCGCATGAGAACGGCATACCAGTGCCCTACCCGGTGCAGATTTGCGGCACCGAGATCATGATGGAGTTCATCGAAGATCCCTTGAACCCCGGCGCGGCGGCGCCCCGGTTGCAGGCCACTCATCCGAATCCCGAGATGCTCCAAGGTTATTGGGAGCAGCTGGTTGACGCGATGGCAGCCTTTGCCCGCATGGGGTTCGCGCATGGCGATCTATCCCCCTATAACGTGCTGGCCGCCGGGGATCGATTGGTGATCATCGATCTGCCTCAGCTGGTGGACCTGGCAGGCAATCTGCAGGGTGCCGAACTACTGGCCCGGGACTGCAAGAACATGTGCGCCTGGTTCACGTCCCGTGGTCTGGAGGTCGACGACGGAGATCTCCTGGGTGAGCTCCTCGCCGCCGCGTGGTGAGAGTCCCATCCACCGATCCCAGCTAGGGGCCACCAACTCGTAGAGCGCTTGGTAGCCCTCGGACCGGGGGTGCGCGCCGTCGCCCTCTAGGACTTGCTTGCGCCACACGGGGTGGAGTTCCAGTAGGTGAAAGACATCCACGTAGGGAACTCCCCTCTCGCGGCACAGTTCGAGGAAGCGGCCGGAGAGCTCACGGATCCGCTCATTTTGGTCGTCCTCGGATACCGCCGGCGGTCCCACCACCAGAAGGGGATCGCCGGCCGTGGCGTCGAGCATGCGTTCTAAGTTGGCGCAGGATTCCGCCAACGGAACCCGCGGCTCGCCATCAACGTAGGTGGTGTCGTTGACTCCCATCGAAATGACGACGCGGGTGGGCCTGACAGGAGATCGCCGCAGCCCGATTTCATCATCAAATCTGCCCGCGATCTGAGCCGAGGTGTTACCGCGGATGCCCAGATTGTAGGCGGTTACGGGGCTCCCTGCGGTAGCCTGCCGGGCTACCAGCCGCCCAGTCCAGCCCAAAGCCGTTTCATCCCCAATGCCGGCAACAAAGGAATCACCAATGAAACACACCTGTTGTGCAACCGCGCTCATGCGGCGGTCCGGAGCTTTCCGGGCAAGAACGGAAGCCACGGCGCCGAGTAGACCAACGGCACGGATGCTCCCGGCTCGACCGTAAAGTTCACTTCTCCGAACTTCCACATCCGGTTGAACAAGAAGATGCTGACAGTGACCGTATCTTCTCCGGGAACCTTCCAGTTCCGGGTGCCCCACTGGGCCGGCTGGGCCACCCCGTCCACCACGACAGTGGGCTTGGGAAACCAGCCCAGCCAGGGTTTGTGCAGGGTTAATTCAAAACGACGGGTAGTGTTTGTTGGCTCGATCACAGGCTCCACCCTAGCCGTTACTGGCCGTTGGCCCCGCTCCTGCGAAGCTCCCACTCCCGCTCCGGGGCCAGTGCCTCAAGGAATGCGTCATCATGGCTGGAAACGATGAGCGCACCCTTGTAATCGGTAAGTGCCGAGACCAGCTGTTCCGTGGAAGCCAGGTCT
The DNA here is from genome assembly GCA_046714315.1 of Specibacter sp. Classification (GTDB taxonomy): domain Bacteria; phylum Actinomycetota; class Actinomycetes; order Actinomycetales; family Micrococcaceae; genus Specibacter. The sequence continues at coordinate 15,827 of JBKKBD010000242.1, read as the reverse complement.
AGATTGTTGGTGGGTTCATCCAAAAGCAGCAGCTGGGGCGCCGGTCTGGCCAACAGGATCCGGGCCAACGCAACTCGGAAGCGTTCCCCACCTGAGAGCTCCCCCACGGCCTGGTTGACCAGGTCCCCGCGGAAGTGGAAGCGTGCAAGCTGCTCGCGAACCGTTGACAGCGGTGCATCGCGCGCCACTGCCCGCACATTCTCGATCACGGGAAGCGAATCATCAAGGCCCTCCCAGGAATCCGAACCCGCATCAATCCGCTGCCGCAGATACCCCACCGGAACCGCGGCGGCGGACGCCAAGGCATTGAGCAGCGTCGTCTTGCCCACGCCATTGGGACCCGTCAGCATGACTCGCTCGGGCCCGCGCAGCGTGAGGCGGGAGTCGTTCGCAAGCCGGGTTCCGGCGTCGTGCATCTCACCCAGCTCCACAGCCGTTGCCGGCACGTCGAGCACGGTCCTGCCTGTGGGAACCGCTGTGTCCGGCAGGTCGATGCGGATGCGGGTCTCTGAGGGGATCGCATCGCGGGCATCCGTCAATGCGGCCGCGGCCTCGGATTCACGGTCCCCCATGGTTCCCCGCATTTTCCCGGCCGATTCCTGGGCCCGCTTGCGCAGCTCATTGGCCAGAATTTTCGGTAGTGTTTCGGCAGCCTTTCGGCCCTGCTTCGCGCGGCGGGCAATCTTCGTTTCGGCCTCGATGCGCTGGCGCTTCTCGGCGGCCAATCGAGCACCGGCGTCACGCACCATGCGCTGGCCGGTTGCGCGTTCCGCCTCGAGCTCCGCGGCATAGCTGTCCCAGTTCCCGCCGTGCCGAATCAGTTGCACGCGCTCCCCCACCCACGCCCGGTTACGGACCGGACGCAGCTCGGCGATGGAGTCAACCCGCTCCAGCAGGGCACGATCATGCGTGGCGACCACCAAGGTGCCGCGCCACCGCTCGACCGCTTGGTAGAGCCGCTCCCTGGCAGCCCTGTCGAGGTTGTTGGTGGGTTCATCGAGCAGTGTGATGGGCCGTGCGGAAAGTTCCAGCCCGGCCAGCGCGGTGATCATGGCCTCGCCGCCGGATAGCGTGTCGAGCGTTCGGTCAAGAAATTCCGGCCCCTCGGCCGGCAGACCGTACCCGGCCAACAGGGCCACGGCGCGTTCCTCGAGATCCCAGTCGTCACCGATGAGCTCCAAATTGTCGCTCATGTTTTTCTCACGGCCCGCCAGTACCTCGGCGAGCGCCCTGCGTTTGGCGGCGACGCCCAGCAGTTCGGTGACGCTTTGTTCCGTGCGCAGGGTCAGCTTTTGGGGCAGGTAGCCAACGCTCGACGCCGTCACCAAGGTGCCGCTGTTTGGCACCAGCTCACCGGCAATGAGGCGCAACAACGCTGTCTTTCCCGTGCCATTGGGGCCAACTAGGCCCGTGCGCCCGGCGGCAAATACCGTCGTTAGATCGGTGAATACGGGGGTGCCGTCCGGCCAAGAAAAGGCCAACTGGGACAGCGAGATGGGATGGGTGTTCTGCATGGTTCTCCTCGGCTTTTGAAGGCGCCGAGAACTACTTCGGCGCTAATTAGGCGAAAGCGAACCAAATCTTCAATGGATTTCCTCACGGAGGGGATGCGAACTTTTCCAGTGTCGCACGAGGCGGGGCGGGTTTGTCAAGAGCCGGCGAGGAGCTCCGCCTCATCTCCGGCACTCAATCCGGCACCTAGCTGGCGCCCGGTCCACGGTTCCTCGGCGGCAATAATGTCGCGGAACGTCTCCAGCAGCGGCCTGCGCACCAAACCCCAGGCCAGTGCCCGGACGTCGGAACGGCGCGCAAAGCCGGCGTAGTCCGTCTCGAGGGGCAACACCAGCGGCAGGGACCGCTGCCCGCTCCAGGGGGAAACGCCGTCGTCCGCCATGCGGGACAGGGGATACTCCGCCAGCTGCGGGTTGGTGTTGGCCGCCTCCCGCGCCGTGATCAGTGCTTCATACAGCGGCAGCGCGGCTCCCACCGCGTTGACGGCGCCGGTCCGCCCAGCCAATCCGGCGTCGAGGATGAACGCAGCCAGATCCCGCACATCGATGATCTGCACGTGTTGTAGAAAGTGAGGCCCATCATCGCTCGGAGTCAGGACCGGGCCGCCGGCGTTGGCCGCACGTAGCGGCCAGTAGGTGGTGCGGCCCGTGGGATCCCCGGGACCGCCAATCAAACCGGCCCGAACCAGCAGAGCCGCACCGTCGCGGGCTGCCAGAGTGGCCAACTCGCAGGCGGATTTCGCCTCACCGTACACCTCCGGCGTGTACCTCTCGTCAAGCCCGAGCGGATCGAGCAGCGCGGCGTCCTCGTCAGCCTCCGGGGTGGAATGATCGGCATAAACGGAGCAGGAAGAAACAAACACCCAGTTCCTGGCCCGTGCCGACAAAGCGGCCACGGCACCGTGGGCGTGCCCGGGAATTCGTGTCAGCTCCACCACGAGATCCCATTCCTGCCCGGCCACCGCGGCGTAGGCGTCCGGCGCGTCACGGTCAACGACGACGCCGGATGCCCCCGCCGGGAAATCGCCGGATTCGCCGCGGGCCAGGCAGGTCACGGTGTGCCCCACGGCCGTCGCAGCCTGAGTCAACGTCCGGCCAAGCCACGCGGTGCCGCCAAGAATCAAGATGTTAGCCATGTCACCAGCCAACCCTGTTTCGATGGCCGTGGACAGCGTGTTTCACGCTCAGCGGATACGCGGCCATCCAGTTTCATCGTTTACCCTGCAAGGTATGAACAACGCCGCTGGAGAACTCGGAAATGCCGCAGCCAACTGGTGGACGGCCGTCCTCAACGGGTTCACGCGTGCCGAGGTACCGAGCGTCTCCCCGCTCTTTTTACTGTGCATCATGGCGGTAGCCGTTGCCCTGAGCATTCCTCGCGCTTCGTGGCGCTGGTTCGGGCTCTACGTGACGTTTGTGCACGAACTCGGCCATGCGTTCGCCGCGCTCATGACAGGACGGTTCATTCACGGCCTGAAGATCGGACTGGACCATTCAGGCCAACTGGTCAGCAGCGGCCGGCGTGGTTTCAGCGCAACCTGGTCCGGGTTCTGGGGCTACCCGGCGCCGGCCGTTGTTGGGCTGGCACTCGTGTGGTCGGTCTCCGCGGGTTGGGCCGGAGCCGCAGCCTCCGTGGGCGCACTGGTGCTGCTGTTTGCCTTGATTTTCCTGCGCAATTTCACCGGAATCATGGTGGCCCTGGTGAGCGCGGCCATCGCCCAATGCTTGGTCATGTTCGCAACACCCCAGACCGTTAGCTACGTGGTGTTGGCCTTGGGTGTCGCCTTGGGCGTCGGTTCCATTCGCGACTTCTTCAAGGTTGCCGCCGTCCACACGAGTCGCCGCAACCAGTTGGCCAGCTCCGATGCGTACATTCTCGCCCGGTCAACGGGTGCGCCCTCGTGGTTGTGGCTGGGCGGATTCGCCTTGGTCATTGCCGGATCCGCCGCGTACTCCGCCTATTTCGTGTGGGGACTGCTGGCCCTGTAGGCGCTGACCCTGCCTGGGCCTAGCCCAGACGGAAGGCAGACACCACCACTTTCCCGGAGATCACCATGCGGATATCCGTCTTCGTATCGCCGCAGGACGGCAGTTCGAAGCCAACCTCACCGTTGCACCCCGCCGGAACCTCCAGCTGCGCCCACAGCAGCCACGTCCCCGCCGCGCCGGCCCGTTCAAAGGCGACCCGTCCGCCATCGCTCCTTGCAACACGCACTGTTCCGCGCCCTGCGGGAGCGGCTGCCCAATTCCGGAACTCGGCCACGGCCCGCAAACACCCGGGACTCACCGCAACCGCGGTCCCAGCAAGGTGTGTTTCGGGCACAAGCTCAAGGCCTTCTGAGGCGTCGAAATGCTCCGCGCGTACCTCTGCTCCGGATTGGCGATCCGGGCTTCCGGCGCCGTCCACGAGTAGGCTCGCCGTCAGACGCAGCTCGCCGGAGGAGCGGCCGGCCAGGAAAAAGTACTCTCCGGGCTCGGTCAGCATGCGCAGGGCCGTGACGCTGAAGGTGGCCAGGCGGTCACGCGCAATACTCACGGTGACGCGGCGCTGTTGGCCCGCAGCTACCAGAGCCCTGCTGTAGCCGACAAGAAGGCGGCGCGGGAACTCAAAACGGTGGTCCGGCGCAGCCGCGTAGATCTGGACGAGCTCCTCGATGTCCCGCGTGCCAGCATTGTGGACGGTGAGTGAGACCTCGATCCCCCACTCTCCTGCATCAGAAACTTCCATCGCGCTGTACTCAACCGGCGCGTAGCCAAGCCCGTGACCCATTGGATACAAGGGCTCAGCGGTCGAGTATTGGTAGGTGGCACCGGCGCTGATGATGTCATAATCCAAAATCCCGGGCAGGTCGCAATCCCTGGCAAACCATGTTTGCGGCAGGCGGCCGTATGGCTCAGCTGCCCCCGACATCACGGCGGCGAGGCCGTGTCCCAGCTCCTGGCCCGCATGCGAGGACCACAGAATGGCCGGCACATTGGCCAGATCACCCAAGGCATAGGGGTATGAGGAGATAATCACCAGCACCGTGTTGGGGTTGGCTTCGTGGACAACCCGCACCAGTTCCTGGTCCCGTTGAGAGAGTTCCAGAGTGGTGCGATCCAGCGTTTCCCGCCCACCCAGGTGCGGATCATTTCCAACCACCACGACGGCGGTCGCGGCCTCCGCGGCTGCACTCGCCGCGGCTTCCAAGCCATTCTCCTGAACCCTGAGAGTGAAGGTATCAGCCACGTCGATGGCGCCTGCCACCAGCAGGGCACTGCCGGTATGAGCCTCCACGTGCACCCACTTTCCGGTGCCAACGTGCTGCAGCCTCACACCACCGTCACTGTCGCGATGCAGGCGGAACGTTTCCTGCACTATCCAGCCACCAACCCTGGTGGCGCTCGGGTAGAGATAGCCGTCGTTACCAGCAGCCAGCAGCAGTCCGTTGGCCTTTGAACGCAGCGTGACCTCGCCACCGCCCCAATCCTGAAGCTCAAACAGCTGCTCGCGGCCAGCCGTTGCAGAGGTTGCGGCCAGCGAATGATTTTCACCAGCCGTGCCCACATATCGCCCCGTGGGGATGCTGCGCAGCGCCACCACATCGTGCCCTTCAACGGAGGATACGCCGGGATAGAGCTCGCCGAGGCCCTCCGCAAGACTGATGGAATATTCAGGGGTCCCGCTATACCAATCGGTGAGAACGTGGGTTCCCAGCGCGCCGATCACGGCCAGCTGCCCTGGTTCTGCCGGCAGCGGGAGTAGTGGATTAGTTGACGGGACATCGCCCGAGCTGGCGGGAGCACTATTTGCCAGCAAGACCACAGATTTTGTCGCCGCTTCACGAGCCAACTGCCGGTGAACCTCGGCCGCTGCAGGGTCAGCCGGGTAGGGTTCGCCTCCGCCGAGAAACTCTCCGGTCGCGGCGCGCAGGCGCAGCAACCGCAAAACGCTCGCATCGACGTCGTCCAGGGAAATAAGCCCGCGCTCCAGGGCCTTTTCAAGGTGGGAAATGGACGGGGCGGAATCGGCGCCGTCGTCCGTGAAATTGTCCACGCCAGCCAGCAGTGCGGCGGCATAGGCGGCCGGCGCATCCGGGAAATACTTCTCCGCGGCGTACAAACTCGTGGGCGCACCGGCATCGGTCACAACGGTCAAATCTGAACCGCCTGGCCACTGGCGCAAATGCTTCGCCACCAGGTCCGAGACGTGGGCAGGCATGCCGTTGACCAGGTTGTAGGAGAGCATGACGGCGCCAACGGCACCCTCGGCGATGGGAGTGCTGTATGCGGGAAGCTCGTATTCATGCAGCACCCGGGCTCGCAGCTGGGTGGAGGAGACGTTGCGATCCACCTCGTTGTTGTAGCCCAAAAAGTGCTTGAGGGTGGGCACTGTGCGCCACACCTCTGGATGGTTTCCGCGCAATCCCCGGCAGAACGCGGAGGCCAATTTACCTGTCAAGACGGGGTCCTCGGAGAAGCCCTCCTCATTCCGCCCCCACAAGGGATGGCGGAGCGGGTTCACCACGGGCGCCCACACGTTCAGACTGACGGAGCTGTCCTGAGCTTTCTTGGCCCGCACCTCCACCGCCACGGCTTCACCTACGCGGCGCAGCAGATCCTCATCCCACGTGGCCGCCATGCCCACAGGTTGCGGAAACACGGTGGCCTTTCCCAGCCAGGCAACCCCGTGGGCACCCTCGGTACCGGTGTGAAATTGGGCAATCCCCAAGCGCTCCACACCCGGGGAATGCTGATGCAGCATGGCGATCTTTTCCGCCGTGGTCAACTGCGCCAGCAGCTCCTCTGGGCTTCTTGCTGCCAATGCCGGGGCGGCCTCTGTCGTCGTCATTGATGCAGGCAGGGTCATCTTTAGTCCTTCGGAGACAAGTGAAAGTGTTTAAGCGCTTGCGCACAGGATTTCGATACATTCTTGCATCAATGCCATATGACGTACAGCACAAAATATTCTTGCGTGACGGACACCACATGCCATACGCTCAAATCAATCGAAGCGCATCGACAACTTGTTTGCCTCACTTTCAACGTCCGCCGGGCGCCTGAGAAACCGGCAAAAGCGCCGATTCAGAGCAACATTTCAGAGCAGTATCGCAATCCAAGGATGCATGGCACAGGCCATCACAAAGGAGTGAAACATCATGAAGAAACATGAAGCGAAAACACCCACGGCAGCAGGCACCAAGACATTCAACCGCCGCTCATTTTTGGGTCTGGCAGGCATTTCAGCTGTAGCCCTGAGTACGGCAGGCGTTTTGACGTCCTGCGGCAACGGCGCAGGAAAAGCACAGGTGACCTCATCATTGGGCCTGGCCGAATCCGTGGCCAAGGTGGTTCCCAGCTACGTCCCCATGGATCTGGTCACTCCGGACATCGCCAGCGTCGACGGTTCCGCGCCCGGGTTCACCACCATCCCGGCAACCTTGGTCAAGTCAGTCACCGAAGTCCCGGGCAAGGGCGGCAGCTACAAGGCTATGACCCCCGCCTGGTGGACGGTACCGCCGGCACTGGCGAACAACAGCTATTACCAATCCGTCAACGACGCGCTGGGCGCAACTATCGATTTCCAGGTCAACGATGGCAATAGCTACGGCGACAAGATTCAGACCGTCCTGGCCTCCCCGAAGGATGTCCCGGACTGGGTAGTCATCCCCTCCTGGAACCTCCCCCCTCGCTTCAGCCAGGCCGTGACCACCATCTTTGAGGACCTCTCGCCGTACCTGGCCGGAGACAAGGTCAAGAAATATCCCAACTTGGCCAATATCCCCACGGCGGCCTGGAAGTTTAGCGCCTTTGCCGACGGTCTCTACGGCCTGCCCTACCCCTCAAACCTGATCACCGACGCGCTCTTCTACCGCAAGGACATCTTCACGGAGTTGGGCCTGGAGGCACCAAAAAGCGCCGATGAGTACCTTGCCATCGCCAAGGAACTAACGGATCCGGCCAAGAAGCGCTGGGGCTCGGAAGACGCTTGGAACGGTGCACAGATCATGTTCGGCGTTGTCCCGAAATGGAAGCTTGTCGATGGCGCGCTGGTCAACAAGGTAGAAACGGATGAATACCGTGCGGCCCTTGAGTGGATCGCCAAGCTGTTTGCATCCGGTGCCGTTCACCCCGACGCCGTGGCAGGCAACCTGCAGCAGGCCAAGTCGCGCTTCGAATCCGGAGCCTCGCTCATGGCCACCGACGGCGTGGGTAGTTGGCATGAATCCTTGGGCCGGATGCTGCCCACGAATCCCAAATATGACATGGCCCCCATGGACTATTTTGCGGCCGACGGCGGTGAGCCCACCTTGTATCGCGGCTCGCCCGCCAGCATTTTCAGCTTCGTGAAAAAGAACAGTGACAAGTCCAAGATCGAGGAAATACTCGCCCTCGCCAACTATATGGCCGCCCCGTTTGGTACCGAGGAATACCAGCTGATCAATTACGGAGTCGAGGGCGTCCACTACACCAGGGACGCCCAGAATATCCCGCAGGCAACAGACAAGGGACGCTCGGAAGTAACCAGCACCTATGCGTTCCTGGTCAACTCTGCCGTGGTCCATTCCAAGGTCCAGTACCCCGGCTTCGTGAAGGCGGCCGCCGAATGGGAAGCCCGCCAAGCGCCGTTCGTGAAAGAAGGTGAGTTCTTTGGCCTGCAAATTGAGGAGCCGAGCAAGTTTGGTTCACTCGGCAAGCCGTTCGAGGACCTGGCTATGGATATTGCACGCGGCCGTAAGAAGCTCAGCGATCTTGATGCGGAAATTGCCAAGTGGAAGAAGAACGGCGGCGATGAACTCCGGGAGTTCTACACCGGATTCCTGAGCGCGTGAGCGAGCAGCACCCCATGACCACCTTATTGACGAAAGATCCTGTTGCCGCAACGGAAGCCAAGGCTTCCGTTGGCGCCAGCCAGACGACGCGCCCCGGCTTGGGATTGAAGGCCAGGTTCCGCCGCGACAAATCCATGATCATCATGACCCTGCCGGCTGTAGTGCTGCTGGCCGTGTTTGCTTACGTTCCCATCATGGGCAACATTGTTGCTTTTCAGGATTACTCCCCGTATGTAGGAATCGCCAACAGCCCCTGGGTTGGCCTGGACAACTTCGCACGCGTTCTGAGTGACCCCAGTTTCTGGTTGGCCGTCAAGAACACCCTGGTGATCACGGCATTCCAGCTGTTCTTCTTTTTCCCGGTCCCGATCGTTCTGGCGATCCTGCTCAATTCGGTGATGCGGCCTTCGCTCCGCGCAACCATCCAGGCCATTGTCTACCTCCCGCACTTTTTCTCCTGGGTTCTGGTTGTGGCCGTTTTCCAGCAGATTTTGGGCGGGGCGGGCCTGCTCAACCAGATGCTGCTCGCCAACGGCTGGCAGGGCCTGGACATCATGACCAATCCGGACACGTTCTTGTTCCTGATCACCTCCCAGTCAGTTTGGAAGGACGCGGGGTGGGGCATGATCGTTTTCCTGGCAGCACTGAACGCCATCGATCCGGCCCAATACGAGGCTGCCGCGGTTGACGGCGCCAACAGATGGAGCCGCATGTGGCACATCACCTTGCCGGGTCTGCGCCCCGTCATCATTTTGCTCTTGATCCTGCGCCTGGGTGATTCACTCTCCGTCGGCTTTGAGCAGTTGATCTTGCAACGTGATGCTGTTGGTGCCGGCGCCTCGGAGGTTCTGGACACCTTCGTCTACTACACAGGCGTCCAAAACGGCGACTGGAGTTATGCCGCCGCGGCAGGGCTCCTCAAGGGTGTTGTCTCCCTTGTCCTTATTCTCGGGGCCAACAAGATTGCCCACCTATTTGGCGAAGCAGGGGTGTACTCCAAGTCATGACGACTTTTACGAAATCACAGAAGCGCGCACCAGGGCTCCGCAAAGAGGCGACCGGCCGCGCGGCGTGGGAAGAAGAGCCCTCAGTTGTAGCCAAGACCGGCAAATCCGCATTCCTCATCGTTGTTGTTCTTGCGGTTCTGCTGCCCCTCTACACGATCGTGCTGACCAGCATCTCTTCCCAGTCCACCATCACCAACGCCGGCGGGCTTGTCATTATCCCGGGCGAAATTAGTTGGGACGCGTACCGGCAGATCTTCACAGGTGGCGTGGTGACCAGGGCCATCATGGTCAGCGTGGGCATCACGGCCGTGGGAACCATCTTGAGCATGGTTGTCTCCGTGTTGTGCGCCTACGGCCTCTCACGGCCTGGAACCCTGGCGCACACCCCACTTTTGTTCGTCTTGCTGATCACCATGTTCTTTGCCGCCGGCATGATCCCGTCCTACCTGTTGGTCTCCGGTTTGGGCATGATCGACAGCTATGCGGCGTTGATCCTGCCGAGCTGCATCTCCGTCTTCAACATCATCATCTTGCGCGGCTTCTTCATGGGGATCGACAAGGGAATTCTTGACAGCGCCCGGATTGACGGGGCCAGCGAATGGCGCATTCTGGGCCAGATCGTGCTGCCCATGTCCAAGGCAGTCTCGGCCGTCATCGCCCTGTTTTACGGTGTGGGGTACTGGAACGCGTTCTTCAACGCCGTTCTGTACATCAACGACAGCTCAAAGAACCCCCTGCAGGTTGTGCTGCGCTCCTACGTCCTGCAGGGCGTCTCCGTACCCGGGCAGATCGCCGTGGGACAAGGCGTCGCGGCCTCTCTGGCACTTCAAATGGCCGTCATTGTTGTGGCCATGGTTCCCATCCTGTTTGTCTATCCCTTTGTGCAGAAGCACTTCACCAAGGGCGTCATGATCGGTGCAGTGAAGGGCTAATGAGGACTTTAGGGCAGGGGCGCCGTGGAGGTTCGCGGCACCAGAGAGGGCACAATCAGACGGATTTCGGCGGGTTTCTCGGAATCCATCCGCTCCATCACCATCTCGACGGCGGCCCGGCCAATGTCCTGGGCGGGAATGCTGACGGCTGTCCACGGCGCGGTACTGGCCATGGCAACATCCGTGGGGGCAATTGCCACCACCGAGACGTCCTGCGGCACCTGCAGCCCCAGACCCGCGAGCGTGTCTCTCAGGATCGGCATGAGGGACTCGTTGTGAACAATGATTCCCGTGGCGGCGCTTGGCCCGTTGAGCAGTTCCTTCAAGGTGTCAAGCAGCGCTTCCGGTGTGGATTCGCACGCCCGGCTGGTAAATTCGACGCCGCTCTCGGCGCTGGCCTCTTCGAATCCTTTGAGCACCCTGTCCGCGTAGCTTGCGTGCCGTTCAAGGGATGCCTTGGGCGATCCGATCAGGGCTATTCTCCTGTGCCCCAAATCCACGAGATGCCGGACAGAGACCTTGGCGGCGGCGTAGAAATCAAAGTCAACGCAGCTGATGCCGTGGGCATCGTCGGGAACACCGATCAGCACGGCCGGCTTGCGAAATTTGGCCAGCAAAGGGACGCGAGGATCCTTGGCCTCGATGTCCATCATGACCAGCCCGTCCACGATGGACTGGGAGAGAACCCGTTCAATCCCGCCGGTCTCGTCTTGGGTCAGCAGCAGCACATCCTGTTCAAACGTCCGCGCCGTGGTGACCACGGCGGCAACAAACTGCATGACAACACTGACGTTGACGTCATCGGGCAGCGGAACCACAAGGCCCAGGACGTTGGATTTGTTCGAGGCCAGCGCCCGCGCGCCGGCATGGGGGCTGTAACCCAGCTTCTCAATCGCTTCGAGCACCTGACTGCGGGTGTCTGCCGAAATGCTCCGTTTACCGCTGAGCACATAGGAGACGGTGCTGGTGGAAACACCGGCAACCCGGGCGACGTCGTTCATGGTGGCCATGCCACCCTCCTTCACAATCCGGTTCAAGCCTACGTATTTTAGCGAAGCGCTTCGACTGCATCGCTTCCGCATCCAAAGTGCATTTCAATCAAAACCTTACATCTCAATCGAACACTGCGGCGGATATTTCGATTCCCTGACAGGCACGGAAAGGATTTTCATGAACAAGCAACACCTCGGGTTGGCCCCGGTCATGCCACGCGAGGGGCTGCTCTTCGGAGCCGACTACAACCCTGAACAATGGCCCCGCGAAAGCTGGCCAGACGACGTTGCGCTCATGCAGGAAGCCGGCATCAATCTGGTCACCGTTGGCGTTTTCAGTTGGGCCCAATTGGAACCTGCCGAGGGCCAGTGGAATTTTGCTTGGCTGGATGAGGTCCTGGACCTGCTCCACGCCGGCGGCATCAAGGTTAGTCTCGCCACCCCTACGGCTTCTCCACCGCCCTGGCTGGGCAAAAAGTACCCTCAGACTCTCCCCGTCGATGCCGACGGTCACACGCTTTGGTACGGTTCCCGCAACCAATTCAACCCGTCGTCGGCAAAGTACCGGGAGGCCGCCGCCACGATCACCGAAAAGATCGCCGAACGGTATGCGCATCACCCGGCCGTGTCCATGTGGCATGTGGGCAACGAGCTGGGCCAGATTAGTTACGACGACGAATCAGCGTGCGCGTTTAGGCGTTGGCTCATGGATCGCCACACCTCCCTTGACGAGGTCAACAGGGCATGGGGAACCACTTTTTGGTCCCAGCAGTACTCCACGTGGGAAGAAATTCTGCCACCTCGGAAAGCTCCCTACATTGGGAATCCCGGCCAAGAGTTGGACTTCAAACGCTTCACCTCCGAGCAGCTGGTGTCCTTGTACCGGGCCGAACGGGACATCATCAGGCGCCACGATTCCAAGCACCCCGTCACCACCAACATGATGGGCTTCTTCCACGGCATGGACTACTTTGACCTGGCCGCCGAAACGGATTTCGTGGCCAACGATTGGTACACCGATCCTGGCGACAGGGCGTCGTGGCAACTTGGTGCCCTCACGCATGATTTGTGCCGCGGCCTGGGTGACGGACGCCCCTGGCTATTGATGGAGTCCGCCACTTCCGCCGTGAATTGGCGTCCGCACAATGTGGCCAAGGAACCCGGTGCACTGCGGATTGACGCGCTTTCTGCCGTTGCTCGCGGCGCCGATGGTGTGTGCTTTTTCCAGTTCCGACAATCAGCGTTTGGTGCAGAGCGGTTTCACTCGGCCGTGGTTCCCTTGGCCGGAGCCAAGACGCGTATATTCCGCGAAGCAGCCGCCCTGGGCGCAGAAATGGCTCAATTGGGTCATCTGGCCGGAAGCAGCGTGCCTTCTCGGATCGCAATCCTCTTTGATTGGTCGAGTTGGTGGGCGGCCGAATCGGCGGCCCGACCCTCGGCCGCCTTAAAGGTCATGGAACAAATGCTCGCCTATTACCAGCCTCTACTCCGGCACGGATTGAACGTGGAAGTGGTGCATCCGGGTTCGACCCTGGAGCGCTTTGATCTTGTGCTGCTGCCGAACTTGTTCCTCCTGTCTCAGGAGCACGCCACCGCCTTGAATGACTATGTGGCCGCAGGCGGCCACATTCTTGTGGGCCCGTTCAGCGCCGTTGCCGATGAGAACGCCAAGCTGGCCACGGGCCGGTTCCCGGGAATCCTTGCCGATGCCCTCGGGGTAACGGGTGAGGAATGGCTTCCGCTGGCCGAGCCTGTTCCCGTGATCCTCACCAGCCCAGCCGTGCATCTGGACGCCAACGACACCCAAGCGCACGTGTGGTCGGAGGATCTGGAGGTCCACGGCTCCAACACCCGGACGCTGGCCTACTTTGGCTGGGGCCGGTTGGCTGGAAAACCCGCGGCGACGGCAAACCCCTGGGGCGCCGGCGAGGCCTGGTATGTGGGCGCGGATCTGCCCAGCCCGGCCCTTGAGTCCCTCATCATGGCTGCCGTAGGCGCTGCGGGTATTGATGTTCCGGTACCGCAGGGCCTGCCCGAGGATGTCGAAGCCATTGAGCGCGGCGGCACACTTTTCCTACTCAACCACGGTTCGCTCACCTGCTCAGTTGAGTTACCAGGACACTACGGAACCACCACCATCACGCTTCCCCCGTTTGGGGTCAAAGTACTTTCGCAAAAGACGAATCGAGTTTATTCATGAAGTTCACCGACGGCTACTGGATGCACCGTCCTGGCATCACGGCCCTGAACCCCCGCGATATTTCCGATGTTGTGGCCGAGGGTAGCAAACTTTCCATTTATGCACCCACGCAACGCATCAACTCTCGAGGCGATGCACTGAACTGCCCACAGATCACTGTCACCTTTGACTCGCCCCTGCCCGACGTCATTTCCGTGACGATTGAACACTTTCAGGGTGCCTTGGATCTGGGTCCGCACTTCGACGTGACAGATACGAACCCCGAGGTAGCTATCGCGATCGGTGAGAAGGAGACGGTCTACACCTCCGGTGCCTTGAGCGCCCGGATCAAGACCGACGGCGCCTGGGGCGTTGACTTCATGGCTGACGGGCACGTGTTGACTAGTTCCGTTCCCCGCAGCATTGGCATCCTCAATGACGCGGCCGGCAAGGACTACGTCCACGAGCAACTGACACTTGGCATCGGCACCAATGTGTACGGTCTTGGCGAACGGTTTGGGGCATTCGTCAAGAATGGTCAGAGCGTTGATATCTGGAATGAGGACGGCGGCACGTCGAGCGATCTCGCCTACAAGAACGTGCCGTTCTACATCACCAACAGCGGCTATGGCGTGTTCGTCAACCACCCCGAGGCCGTCTCCTTTGAAGTTGGCTCAGAAGTAGTTTCTCGGACGCAATTCAGCGTTGAGGGCCAAAAGCTGCAGTACTTTGTGATTCACGGGGATACCCCCAAGGACATTTTGGCCCGCTACACGGAGCTGACGGGGCGTCCCTCCCGGATCCCGGCATGGTCCTATGGCCTGTGGCTTTCCACCTCGTTCACCACCAATTACAACGAGGAAACCGTCATGGAATTCATTGACGGCATGGAGCAGCGGGGGTTGCCGTTGTCCGTGTTCCACTTTGACTGCCACTGGATGCGGGCCTTCCACTGGTCGGACTTCATCTGGGACCCGGCCACCTTCCCGGACCCCGAAGGCATGTTGTCCCGGCTGCACGATCGCGGGCTGAAGGTTTGTGTGTGGATCAATCCCTATATAGCCCAACGTTCCTACCTGTTTAAGGAAGGCATGGAGCTTGGGTACCTGGTCAAAAATGAGGACGGCTCCGTGTGGCAGTGGGACATGTGGCAGGCTGGCATGGCCTTGGTGGACTTCACCAATCCAGAAGCTACCCGCTGGTACCAGGACAAGTTGCGGACCCTACTGGGGCAGGGCGTTGATTCCTTCAAGACGGACTTTGGTGAGCGCATCCCCACCACTGTTCGATGGCATGACGGCTCTAGCCCGCAGCGCATGCACAACTACTACGCCCAGCTCTACAACGAGGTGGTCTTTGACCTGCTGAGCAAGGAACTTGGGCAGGGTCAGGCCGTGCTGTTCGCACGATCAGCTACCGCTGGCGGGCAGAAAATGCCTGTCCACTGGGGTGGCGATTGCGAGTCAACGTTCGCCGCCATGTCCGAGTCACTGCGGGGCGGTTTGTCCCTCGCCTCAAGCGGGTTTGGTTTCTGGAGTCACGATATCGGCGGCTTCGAGGGCACCCCGGATCCGGATATTTTCAAGCGGTGGATTGCGTTTGGACTCTTGTCATCGCATTCACGCCTGCACGGTTCCAACTCCTACCGGGTGCCATGGCTGGTGGACGATGAATCCAGCGCGGTCTTGAAGCACTTCACGGAGCAAAAAATGCGCCTCATGCCCTACCTTCTGGCAAGCGCCGAGGAGGCCTACACCGCTGGGACCCCCATGATGCGCCCCATGTTCCTGGAATTCCCGCAGGATCCAGGTTGCGCAGGCTTGGACAGGCAGTACATGCTCGGCTCGGATCTGCTCATTGCCCCGGTCATGGATCCCAGCGGCTCGGTCCAGTTCTACCTACCGGAGGGGACCTGGACCCATCTGGAAACCGGTGAGCAGCTCAGCGGCCCGGGCTGGCACACGAAAAACTTCTCGGTGTTCCAGTCGGCCACCTATGTGCGCCAAGGAGCAGTGATCCCGCTGGGCACTGTCTCCGATCGCCCGGAGTACGACTGGTCCAGAGACGTCGAATTCGTAGCGTTCGCGCCTACCGAGGGGCAGCGCTCGGTGGTCAGCATTCCAGTGAAGGGCGGCGGCAGCGCCGTTTTTGATGTCACCGTGAGCAACAGCGGAAGCCAGGTCACCGCCGTCGAACGCTAGCCACCTGAAGCTTGGGGTGGAGGTCATGACACCTCCACCCCAAGCTCCTAGGAGAAGTCCTCCGGGCCCAGCTCGGTCCAGGCCGTTTCACTGACGTGCACCGCGGCGGTGCGCCCGTCCCACGTGAGCTTCACCTCTCCTGCCGTCTCCGGTGTGCGGGCCCGGAGCCGGGCAGAAACCAGAGCCTGTTTCC
>JBKKBD010000241.1:0-9062 GCA_046714315.1 Specibacter sp. | reverse complement strand
CGCGCCTCCTGCGTGCTGCCGTCCGAGCCCTTGGACATCGTCCCGTAGTTAGCGGTGGCCGCCGAAAAAGTCCTTGAGCAGCGCCGCGCATTCCTCCTCGCGAACGCCGGGAAACACCTCGACCCAGTGGTTGAGCCG
Source organism: Specibacter sp. (assembly GCA_046714315.1). Taxonomy (GTDB): domain Bacteria; phylum Actinomycetota; class Actinomycetes; order Actinomycetales; family Micrococcaceae; genus Specibacter. Next base: position 8,924 of record JBKKBD010000241.1, on the reverse strand, counting down.
GCGTTCCCGCAACACATCAAATACCGACCCGGCGGCGCCAGCCTTTTCATCCCACGCACCGAAGACGACGCGCGGAATCCGCGCCAGCACAATAGCCCCGGCACACATGGTGCATGGCTCTAGCGTCACCACTAGAGTGCAATCGGACAGCCGCCACTGACCCAATTTCGCGGCAGCCTCACGGATCGCGACAACCTCTGCGTGCGCCGTCGGATCCCCATGGGCTTCACGTTCATTGCGGCCCAAACCAAGGATCTTCCCGCCCGGTCCAAGAACGACGGCGCCAATCGGCACATCCGCGGTCAGCAAGGCGCGCTGCGCTTCCGTCAGCGCGATGCCCATCCACTGGGCATGAAGTGCCGTGGTGGTGGTCTCGATTCTAGGGAATTTTGGGGAATTGGGCACGGCTCAATGGTAGCTTTTATTCATGCGCGTATTCGTTGCGGATCATCCGCTTATTGCCCACAAGTTGACCGTTCTGCGGGACAAGAACACTCCGTCCCCCATTTTCCGTCAGCTGACCGAGGAACTGGTCACTTTGTTGGCCTATGAGGCGACACGCGAAGTGCGAGTGGAGCCGGTCAACATCGAGACCCCGGTGACTAGCGCAGTCGGAACCGGGCTGGTCAAGCCCACACCCTTGGTTGTCCCGATTCTGCGTGCCGGCCTTGGCATGCTCGAGGGTATGACCCGCCTGTTGCCGACCGCCGAAGTTGGCTTCCTTGGCATGGCACGCAACGAGGAAACCCTCGAGGCCATCACCTACGCAGAGCGCCTCCCTGAGGACCTCACCGGCCGTCAGGTCTACGTGCTGGATCCCATGCTGGCCACCGGCGGCACCCTGATCGAGGCCTTCAAGTTCCTCTTTGATCGCGGCGCGGCTGACATCACCTGCATCTGCCTGCTGGCAGCTCCGGAGGGCTTGGCAAAGCTCGAGGCCGCCCACGGCGACCGCGACAACGTTCACGTTGTCCTGGCCTCCATCGACGAGGGTCTCGACGAGAACTCCTACATTGTTCCGGGCCTGGGTGACGCCGGCGACCGCCTTTACGGCGTCGTGGACTAAAGAATTTAGTAAATGACACCGTTTTCGGCTTGATGCCACCGATATCCCGGTGTCATCAAGCGGAAGCGGTGTCATTTTTCGTTGCGAAGGGGTTAGAGACCACGCAACGGGGTCCAGCCAACGGGCCGAGGCCCCTTGATGGACGCGCGTTCCTTGTCTGCGTCGGCCGACCAGCCCTGTGCGGACAAGGTGCCAGTAACTCCAACGGCTCCGCGGGCAACCCTGAATCCCACATCTTCTAGGAGGGCATCGGGTGCGCTGCCCCGGCGGACCGAGGCGCGTGCGCTCCAGTGGGGATCGTCCCAGCCGGCTCCTCGCAAACTCCTGTAGTCGCTGTAGCGGGCCGTGTCCGCATAATCCCAGCACCACTCCCAAACGTTGCCGATCATATCGAAGAGGCCGTAGCTATTCGCTAACTTGCCGGCAACGAGCTGCGACCCCGCGACAGCATCTGCGGCCGTCCAGGCAATGTCCGCTAACGGTCCATACACCGGGGTGGTTGTTCCTGCTCTGGCAGCCCACTCCCATTCGGACTCGGTTGGTAGTCGGTAACCGTCGGAACCAACCTCCCAGTGGACCTCACGTCCGTTAACGGTATAGGCAGGCGAAAAGCCAGCCACATCTGACGCTGCGTTGCACCACGCGATGGCGTCAAACCAGGTGAGGGGATGCATAGGCAGGCGAGGCAACAAAGGTGGAGTCCCGGCGTCGTCCATTACTGCGGACCAACCAGCCCGGGTGAGTTGGGTCCGGCCCAAAGAAAACGGGCGCAGCACCACATCGCGGGTGACTGCAGAACGGGCGTCACGCATGGCGATGGTGCCGCCGGGGATGGGAACTAGGCCCAGAACTTCCTGCCGAGCCATGCCTCTCCTTGAAAGTTAGTACCAGTTCACAGCATTTGAGTGCGCCCATGCGCCGCATGGTGTGGAGTATGTCTCCGTGATGTAGTTCAAGCCCCACTTGATTTGGGTCTCGTAATTGGTGAGGTAGTCAGCGCCAACGCTGGCCATCTTTTCAGCTGGCAGCGACTGCACGATCCCGTAAGCTCCGCCGTCGGGATTCAATGCAGTGGTGCGCCAGTTAGATTCCCGTTCCCACAGCTGGGTCAGGCAGCTCATTTCGCCGGCGCCCCAGCCGCGCGCGCTCACTTGTGTCGCGGCGTAGGCTTTTGCTGCTGCGGGGTCATCCACAGCTACGGCCGGAGCGGGGGTTGGGGACGGCTTGGCCGGGACGGGCGTGACCTCAGCGGCAGCGGCCTTGACATCCGTGGTGGCCGAAGCAGACGCCGAAGCCTTCGTGTCCGAGGTGACGGAGAGTCCCGGGAAACTGATGGTCGCATCATCCGAGGCCGAGATCGACGCAGGGGCTGCTGATGTTTCAGCGGAGGAAGCGAGGCTCGGGTCCGTGGTGTGGCCAACCTGCTGGGCAATGGCGCCTGCTGTCAGGAGCCCACCAACCACGGCCACGGCGGCCATGCCCTTGGCGGTTTTGGTGACAGCCGACGATGCGGCACCGGCGGCATGGGTTCCCGTACGGGAGGCGCGGGCGGAGCCCAGCTCAAAGAGCGACGGGCGGCGTACTGATTCTGCGCGGCGACGGCCGCGCTGCGGTGCAGCGGTCATGATGGGATTGCCTCTCTACGCCTGCGAGGTGAGCTGTCGGGAACGGATTAGAGAATCCGGCCAACGCTCGGCATGGCAGTGGATTACACTGCTGCACTGCGTCGGCTTAACCCCAAGGGCTTCCATGCGGAAGGGCCCGTAAAAAGTGGGTCCCCCGTCTCTGCCATGGGTGTGGAGGGAGATGGGCGGCGGCAGAGCTCGGCGAACCGTCCATCGGTGCCAAAAACCGTAAATGGTTGGCGGGCACTTTAGTCAGACTATCGGAACCATCTCCCAATGTCACATTTTGGTAACAACCTTTGTAGCAAGTGAGCGGACTGACATTTACTTAGCAATGCTAACGATCTAGGGTTGAGAACAGACGATACGAAACTTTTGAAATAGATAGCGCAGCGACGATGACCGAAACTTTCTCCCCTGACCCTTCCCCGCTTGATCCCTCCCCACAAAGTTCGACGCCGGACCCTGGCCCGGGCGCCCCACGCAAGAGCGCGCGGGGGATCGGCGCTGCCCCGTTGGCGGCCGAATTGCGGATCGCCGTGATGCGCACCTCGCGCAGGCTCCGGGCAGAGGCGGCATCGCGGGAGATCAGCCCCGGTCAGTATTCGGTCCTTGCCGCCATCATGAGCGGACCCCGAACAGTGGGTCAGCTCGCAGCACGCGAACAAATTCAAGCACCTTCCATGACACGGATCGTCAATGGGCTGGCCGAGGCCGCATTCGTCAGCCGGGAAGAAAATCCGCAGGACAAGCGCCAAGTACTGGTGCGTGTTACGGATTCCGGAGCTGCAGCCCTCTTGCGGGCGCGCTCCAAGCGGACGGAGTGGCTGGCGCGGCGAGTGGCGGCGCTGACCCCTGAGCAACGTGCCACGCTGCACGAGGCGGCCCTGATCTTGCAGGAGATGAGTGCCTAGATGAATTCAATGTTCCGGGCGTTGAGAGTATTCAATTACAGGCTCTGGGTGACGGGGGCGCTGATCTCCAATATCGGAACGTGGATGCAGCGGGTAGCCCAGGACTGGTTGGTATTGACGGTTCTGACCAACAACTCAGGTACGGCAGCCGGGATCACCACAGGGCTGCAGTTTCTGCCAATCGTGTTCCTTGGGCCCTATGCAGGACTGTTGGGCGACCGGGTTAACAAGCGCAAACTCCTGCTGGTTACGCAGGCCGCCATGGGATTTTGTGCGCTTTTGTTGGGAATTTTGGTGGTCACTGGGTCTGTACAACTGTGGCATGTTTATGCATTGGCTCTTCTGCTAGGCGTGGCAAGCGCCTTTGACGCTCCGTCGAGGCAGGCTTTTGTCTCCGAAGTGGTCGGGAAAGCGGATGTCCCCAACGCCGTCGCGCTTAACAGCGCCTCGTTCAACCTTGCCCGCCTCGCAGGCCCTGGCGTGGCCGGCCTTGTTATCGCGCTAGTGGGTACGGGGCCGGCATTCTTGATCAACGCAGCCAGCTTTGCGGCCGTCATTTTCTCCCTCTGGCGGATGCGCGTCAACGAACTCATCCCTCCCGTCAAGGTGCCGCGGGCGAAAGGGCAGATCCGAGAAGGGCTTCGCTATATCCGCCAGCGACCAGACCTTCTGATGATCATGGTGTTGGTGTTCATGGTGGGCACCTTCGGCATGAACTTCCAGATCACCAATGCCGTGATGGCAACGACGGTTTTCAAGCTGGGGCCGGGGGAGTATGGCCTGTTGGGTTCTGTCATGGCCATCGGAACGTTGGCGGCCGCGCTCCTTGCGGCCAAGCGAAAGAACACGCGGATGCTGTACATCGTTGGCGGGGCGCTGGCCTTCGGCATAACTGTGGCCGTGGCCGCGATCATGCCCAGCTACTTTTGGTATGCCGTGGCGTTGGTGCCCGTGGGATTGGCGTCGTTGACGTTCATGAACGCCTGCAACACCACGGTGCAATTGACCACCGATGGGGCCATGCGTGGGCGGGTACTCGCCGTCTACATGGTGGTTCTGCAGGGGGGAACGCCCATTGGTGCCCCGCTGGTGGGCTGGATTGCCACCGAATTTGGCGCGCGTTGGTCTCTTGGGCTGGGCGCAGTGGTTGCAGTCGTAGCCGGATTCGTTGCGCTGATCTTGATGAACCGGCGCAATAACATCAGGCTGCGCGATCAGGTCAGGGAGCTGCGCCCATCCTTCATGGTGCATGGGCTGCGACGCGAGGCCAAATAGCCCGAGAAGAGAGCCCTTACGTCATGCGCATAACGTAAACAATTGGTGACCTAGCGGCAAACGCTGGGAAAAAGCTGAGACTCGGAGGCAACTTGCCGAGGGCATCCTAGGCGTGCTCATTCGGAGAATGAACTAATTCATCCAAAAAACACTCTTGGTGGAATTTGTGACAATAATAATCGTCATTTACGTTATTTAGTTTGACGCATTACGTAATTTACCTGTCGATTGAGAGGAAAATGACAGCGTGTGCTTCGTCACAATTTAATACAAGATCCCACAATGTGGACGTTTTGAGCCTATGTTACTTGCAGGTTCGCTTTGTTACGTAGGAGACTGGCTACGTGAACACCCACTCAGTGAATCCTGCAGCCGCAGCAACTGTCCGCCTCGGAATGACCGGACGGTTTATGTGTGGTTGTCGAATGCAGGCCTAACGCACAACCTTGGATGCCGCGCACGGCAATAGTGGCGGATACCAGTCTTGGCCTATGGGCCCGTCCCGATCGAGGGGCATAAATAGTTCTGGAAGCTCAGGACTTATGGAAGCATTCGCGCCGTTGAGTACGGCCATACATTTAGGTAGTTCAATGTCAGTAGCATCCGGATACGTCCACATCTCAGTCCGCAACGCCGCCAGGGCAGTCGCCCGGAACGCAAGCCCTGCGGCCCGCACCTCCCCTGTCGATGCCCCCGGCTACGGCAACAGCTACCGCTCGGAATCAACCACCCCGGCCGCCCGCTTGCGTGCCATCCCTGCAAATGACGTCAACCCCATGACGGCGCCCACCCCGGTCATTGCCGGTGGCGACAGGTTGCGCGGCGTTAGCCCTGACAACGTGGCCCGCGGCTTTGTTCTTTATGTTGGCGTTGACGAGGATACGGCCGCAGCCGCCGGTACCTCCTTGGCCAAGCTCGCGCAGGACATTCGCGCATACGCCCAGTCACTGGTTCCACAGGCCCAGAGCTACGCCGCGGTGGCCATTGCTCCGTCGGACGCTGTGGGAACCGCCCTTGACGTAGTTCGTTCCACTTTCGGTGACCCCACCGTGGCCGCCCGTCCGCGGCAGGAAACGGTCCGCGTGGCTGCTGTGGATCAGCGCCCCACCGGTGTCCTGATCGACCTGGCCCGACGCGAAGTTCACCTTGACGGCGATACCCTGAACCTTACGTTCAAGGAATTCGAGTTGCTGAACTACCTCGTGGAAAATGGCACCCGCACCGTGGGCCGCGATGAACTCCTTGAGGGCCTGTGGAGCAACGCCGACGAGGTCCCCAACGAGCGCACCATCGACGTTCACATCCGCCGTCTGCGCTCCAAGTTGGGCCGCCTGGCCAATACCGTTCGCACGGTTCGCGGCGAAGGTTACCGCTTCTACGAACACCCCGAAGTGGTTGTCTGGGCAGCCCCCGAATACTCCATCTAATCTACCGTCCGGATCTTTTCCTGACGGTGCGACGGCGGTTGACTCACCTAGGTGGGGCAACCGCCGTCGCACTTCTTTAAACGTCACTAAACTGTGTGAATGAGTGAACACCACATTAAACGGCTGATCCTGATGCGCCACGCCAAGGCGGCCTTCCCGCTGGGCGTGGAAGACCACGACAGGCCGCTGGCCCAACGAGGGCACACCGAAGCGCCGCTGGCCGGCAAATGGCTTGTGGAGAACGCCGTGGTGCCGGACTTTATCCTGTGTTCCTCGGCGCTGCGAACCAGACAGACGTGCACCTGGGTGTGTCAGCAGCTCGGCGACAAGGCGCCAACTCCCAAGCTGGAATCGGGGCTGTATGCAGCCGGGGCCACGTCCATGCTCTCGGTCATCAACCATGTGCCGGAAACCGTCAACACACTCATGGTGATCAGCCACATGCCGGGCATTCAATCGTTGGCGTTGCGGCTGGCGTCACGGGATTCGGATCAGGACGCGTACATGGATCTCGCCTCCGGATTCCCCACGAGTGCTTTTGCCGTGTTGGAACACAGCGGCGACTGGGCAACCCTTGACGGACAGGACGCCCAGCTCAACAACTTTGTGGTGCCACGCTAGCTCTGGGCCGAGATGCTAGGCCGCGAGATCAGGACTCAATCTCCGGCATGAGCGCCTTCAAGGTCCACGTCTTCTTCTTGGACACGGCGGCCCATGCGAACAGCAAACCAAGAATGGTGTACCCCAGTAGGCCAAGCACGATGGGCAGCAGGGGTGCTAGATCAGCACCGTAAATCAGGTGGCGCATACCCTCCACCACATGGCCCATGGGTAGGATCTGGTGCATGATGTGCAGCGGCTCCGGTGTGGTCTGCCACGGGAATGTCCCGCCGGAGGACACCAGCTGAAGTACCAGCAAAATCAGGACCACGAACTTGCCCGGTGTGCCCATGAAGGCCACGATGCCCTGGATCAGGGCCGTGAACGCCATGGATGCCAGCAGCAGCAGGCCCAGCGTCAACCACGGATGGCTCGGCTCCAGTCCCAACCCAAAGTGCACCACGGCGTACAGCACCACGGCCTGCACCGTGGCGACGGTGGCGAACGGGATCCACCCGCCCACGGCGATCTTCCATGACCGTGCATTGGAGGCCAGTGCACGGACCGTCAGGGGCCGCATGATCTGGACCAGCATGAAGGCGCCAATCCACAAGGCGAGCACAAGGAAGAAGGGTGCCAGCCCGGAACCATAGTTGGCCGCCTTGGCCTGGGATACCGAATCCACGCGGATGGGATCGGCAATGACGCCAGCGGCATTTTGCTTCTCCTTGTCGTTGGGATCCGGAACAGTTCCGGCGCCATTTCGCAATTGCGTGGACAGCTCAGAGGCGCCGGTGAGCAGCTTGCCCGAACCAGTCTTGAGATCCCCCGCACCGGTATTGAGCTTCGCGGCCCCGGCGGACAGCTGGTTTGCCCCGTCCAAGGCCGATTCCTGCCCGTCGGCTAGTGTTCCGGCACCCGTGGTCAGCTCCCCAGCCCCGGCATGAGCCTGGCCGATCGCGGAGGTGAGGGCCGGCGTCGCACCTGCCAACTTCTTTGCTCCAGCAGCAACCGCTGCCGAACCATCCGCGAGCTTTTGAACATCCGCGGCGTCGGTCGCCAGCTTGCCCTTGAGTTCGGCGATGCTGGGGCTCGCGGCATCCTTAGCCAGCGCTGCGCCAATCTTTCCGGCCTGTTCTGGCGTGAGAGTTCCGTCGGCAACCAACGCCCCGAGCTTGTCCGTAATGGCCGCCGTGGCGGCGTCATCGAGCTTGTTGGCCGAGCCGATTGCCTCCTGGACCTTGGTGTTCAGCGCCGCATTGCCGGCGGAAACCGCAGCGGCACCGTCGGATAGCTGCTGCGTGTCATCGGGCAAGGTGGCCGTCTGGGTTTCCAGCTGACCCAGCCCCTTGTTCAGGGCGGCGGCACCAGACTGCAACTGTTTGGCGCCCGTGACTAGTTGAGTCTGCCCGGCCGCTAGGTCATTAGTGCCGGCTACCAGATCTCCCGTGCCGGTTTTCAGCGTCCCTACCCCGCCATCCAGGGTGGCGGCGCCATCCGCCAACTGTTGGGCGCCGTCGGCCGCTTTCACGAGCTGGGCGTGAATGGTGCCGTAGCCGGTCAATAGTGAGTTGGCCGTTTGCTCACCCACCTGCTGCGCTACCGACTCGTGGACCTGCGTGGTCACCTTGTCCACGATTGAGGTCAGCAGGTAGTTGTTGGCATCGCTGGTGGTTACGCTCATCATGGCCTGCGTGGCCGAATCAAAGTTCTCGGGCGAAGCCAGATTGGCCGAAAAATCCTTCGGGATGGTCAGGGCGAAGGCAAAATGGCCGTCCCGGACGCCGTCGCTGGCTTCCTCAGGTGTGTCGACAATCTGCCAATCGAACTTGTGGCCGTCGATGAGGGTTTGGGCTACTTCCTCACCAACCTTCAGTTCCTTGCCGTCCTTGGTGAGCGCGCCCTCGTCCTGAACAACGACGGCGGCCTGCAGCTGATCGAGGTTGCCGTACGGATCCCAGTTGGCATAGAGATACACGGCGCCGTAGAGCAAGGGGACCATGACCATGGCCACGAT
>JBKKBD010000240.1:0-4042 GCA_046714315.1 Specibacter sp. | reverse complement strand
GTTCGCCCAAGTTCAGTCAGCGCGTACTCCACCCGCGGGGGCATTTCATCGAAGGCCGTTCGCGACACAATGCCATCGCGCTCAAGGTCACGCAATGTGTCAGTCAAGACCTTGCCGCTAATCCCCTGGATTGCTTGCCGAACATGCCCAAAACGAAGCGGGCCCCCACTGAGAGCGATGACGATCATTGCCGTCCACTTATTCGCGATCCGCGCCAACGACGTCCTTGACGGACAAGTGGCAACCATAACGTTCCATTCTGGGCGCGCCATTATCAATCTCCTTTAGTTACGTTGAGGTAACAGGTTACCAAATGTAATCATGGAGAAGTTCACTAATAAACGAGGGAGAAAACAATGATGAATCAGACCCCGGCGGCCATTGCCGCCACGTACTTTGACGCTCTTGGCCGTGGAGATGTACCGGCGGCCATGGGCCTGCTGGATTCTCAGGTGGTTTGGCACCAACCCGGAGCCAACAGGTTCTCCGGTGACCACACCGGCATTGAGGGTGTGGGCGCGCTGCTGGGCGGCATGATGGAAGTCAGCGAAGGCAGTTTCCAGCTCGCCGTCACTGGCGCGTCAATGGTCAACGGTGAGCTTGTTGCCGTGCCGGTTCGATTTACCGGCAGACACTCTCGAGGCTCAATGGATATGGGCGGCGTGGACCTACTCACGATCCGCGACGGCAAAATCATTGAGGTTCACCTATTCTCCGAAGACGGCCAGGCAGAAGACATCTTCTGGGGCTAATGCTGACTCGGTCGAGTGTGTAGGGGGTCGAGAATTCCCCCTACGCACTCGGCTATACCCTGAATTGTTTGCCTGCTCATGCGCCCAAGGTCCCACCCACACTGAGGCCTTGAAACTTAGACTGCCCGCTCCACCACACCGAGTCCAAGGAGAGCCCATCAGGCGTCATTGTTGATTGCCTCAAACAGGACGGTCGTAAGGATATTCAGTCGACTTCGCATGCGCATCGAGAAGATGTTTCTTTTGCCGCGTCGCCCGCACTCCCCTATCGTCGCCCCATGCGCCTGATTATGACCATGTCAGGGGCCATAAGTTCTGCCCACCAGCAGCCACGGAATGAAGGTACCTTTTTAGCATCGTCGCGTAGGGAGCCAGGTTCATGAGCAAAATACGATTGCTCTTATTTTTCCGGGGTGTGGCGGCGCAGCAAGGAATCGCAAGCTCACATACTGGTCACCGGCACTCGGACAATCGCTGGCCCCGGCCACGGAACACCCTCACGCCAAAAACCGGGACGGCTGCAAGCAGAATTACCATTCGGCTCCTCGACAAGAAAGCCGCCCCAGATCATGTAGTTAAGCCTCCGGCGCGCCATGAACTAGGTATAAGGGAAATTTCTCCGAACATTCAGAAGCGAGCCGCCAATAACAAACAGCCAATTCGGTGTCGGAGTACCAGGCCGCCGCATAATAAGACCCCTCAGCAGAGCAACCGGTCAATAACTGTCAACACTTAAACACGAAAACTCCTGTGATCAGTGGTTTAAGCGTGCCCAAGGTGAGATTCGAACCAGACTTTTACCCTTACAAACAAAAGAAAGTGCCGAACTACCGCGAAGGTACAGCCCAGTACGACGCAATCCGGGCCAGTCCGACAATAAAAGTGTTGACACTGTCAACAGGCAACATCTACACCAATATCGTTCGCCGTTTCCCGCGCAAAAGATGCGACTGTCACCATTCGGTGACGTTATGAATTGCGGAAGGGACGATGCCATGACATCTGAGATCCGCATCAATACACCCGCCACGGCCGGAGCATTGATTCGCCACCAGCGGCTGAATCAGGGATGGACGCAACAGGCATTGGCCGGTACGGCAGGGGTTTCCCGGAAATTCCTCATTGACCTCGAATCGGGTCATGATCGAGCCGAACTTGGCAAGACCATGGCTGTTCTGGCCGCACTCGGCCTTTCCCTCACCACCGCCACCCTTCTCCCCCCAACGGCAGTGAACACGATCCCGAACGGCGCGACTACGCAGCCACGTTCACAGACCTCCTCGCAAAGGAGGCCTTTGAATTCGCGATCAAGATGCTCGCAGACTATGCCAGCGTATCCCTGAAAGCAGGGCGGCCGCTCCTCCAACGAAGCCCACAACTCAAAGATCCACAATGGTCTGCGGCACTGGCGGGAATCACCAGCTACATCGCTCACCGCCTCGACCAAACCGCCCCGTCCTGGACCAGACGCATCCAACCCCTCGAAGAAGCATGGATGCCGGCCGAGTCCTACCGGGCCGTCCGCGAACCCATGAAACAACTCACCCAGTCTGAAACACCGCACGAGCTCGCTGCCATGAACGTCTTCATCCGCGAACGTAGCCTGGCCACAGCATGAGCGCCAGCGAACTCACCGGCGACCAAATACTGGCCCTCCTCCATGGCGTCGGCAACCGCCCCTCAGCAGACATCGACGCCAGCTACGCCGACCAGACAACCGTCAACTCCATCGTTGCCAAGATGGCCACTGACTACGACCTGGCAAGCGGCTGGCTCAATTCCAAGGCATCGGCATTCACCCCCGAGAACGCCATCTGGGCCACCCTCGAAGAGCTCGACGGACTAACTATCCAAGCAGCAGACAGCTAAAAACTCCTCGGTATGAATATCGCCGCCGAACGAGACAGAGACACCCTCGACATCGCCCACCTCCTACGCAAACTCAACATCACAAACGCCACAGACGCCGTCGACCGCGCCTTCGACGCCGCGACAACCCTTGCGCCGGAGAACAGTGCCTAGCTCACAAGCCACGGCAGTCGGAATTGCCCCCGCGAGGACATACCACCCGGCGTAGACGCACACCACGAACCGTGCGAAACATCCGCCAACAATAGCTGTGGCAGACCCCGCTGATCCAGGCCCTGGAGAAACAGTTCAGCTCTTCAACATGTCACGCACGTGTCGCCAGCCAGGGGAGAAGACATGACTACTGCAGACGAGGAGGGCAGGCTCCAGCACCCTCCTCGTCTACGCCTCGTCGCGGTCCTTACTCTTTGTGACTGACGTAGGTTCCGCCCTCGGTGTCATCGGTATGGAGGTCGGATGCATCATCCTTCAGATGAGCCTTAGCGTCTGCCAGCTTGTCCTTCGCAGCACCCTTGGCCTGCTCCAACTTCCCTTCAACCACCTTGGACTGATCGTCGGTGGCCTTCCCTACGGTTTCCTTGACCTTTCCTGCGACCTTGTCCTTTGCTGCATCAAACTTATCGGCGATACCCATCGTGTTCCTCCTATTGTGTTTGATTTTAACTTCACCGGAAGTAGCCCGATGGACTCCTCCCAGACTTTATGTCATTCCTTGCCACGACCTGCGTCTTCGACATACGTCTCTCCCTCCTCAGTGGTAAAAACCACGAGGTCAGGATCCGCCTGATTCTCCAGCGCTTCCATGGCGCGGCGAGTGGGCGGATCATCAATGGCCGACCGTTCGGCATCCCCGTACACGGCACCGAGGCCCTTCGAATCCTCCGTTGCCTCTCCTGGAGGAATCACCTCACCATGTCCACGCGAATTTTCCGCTTCTCGCAGGGTGCTTTGTCCCATCTCCGCGAACGTGCGCAACCCGGTACGGCGCCAACTGACCTTGACCGTGGCCGAACCGTCCGCTGGAGTCTCCACGGCGGTTTCGATTTCAGATTCCGGCGCGCCCATCTCGCGCAACTTGTCCTGATAAGAGCTAAGTAGTTCAGCGAGTGACTCAGGGGTCCATTCCCCTTCCGCCATGCGTGTGGATATTTCCACAGGTTCATTCGTGTTGTCGTTCATCTCGTCCTCCTACGTCATCAAACATGGATACTAGGTACGGTTTGGGGCTATGCCTTCTGCTCCCTGCAACTTCCAGAACCAGACTCTTCGCTTCAATCAGGAATTGCGCAATGAGTGAATCAGTTCATCCTTACGCTGCTTCGAATATCCTGTAAGCCCAATCTCCTTGGCCTTCTCCTTCAGTTCAGGCACGGTCCAGTCCTCATAGTCCTTGGATTTTCCACCTTTCCTTCCCACAGCAG
>JBKKBD010000239.1:0-2503 GCA_046714315.1 Specibacter sp. | reverse complement strand
CCCACCAAGCACCCAGCGAACTTCGGCTGCCGGCGCGCAAGCGGGTGCAGCTAGGAAAGCGTGGCGCGTTCCTAGCCGCCGCATCCGTACTCGCCCTGGTGCTGTGGTCCTCCGGAGCCCCGAGTACCCTGTACCCCAGCTATGCCGAAAAATGGGATCTCGCCCCGGTGGTGATGACCAGCATTTTCGCCACTTATCCCCTAGCCCTCATCGTAGTGTTGCCGCTCTTCGGCAACCTCTCTGACCTTTACGGACGCCGTTTGGTCATGATCGGCGGCGTCGCACTCATTGCACTCTCCACGCTGCTGTTCGCCTTCGCGCCAAACGTCGGCTTCCTATTCGCCGGCAGGGCGCTGCAGGGCATTGGTTCCGGGCTAGCCATGGGAGCGGCAACCGTGTCGCTGATTGAGAACAATCCCAGAATCAGCCCACGCTTTGCCAGTACGACGGCGACAGTTGCCACAGCAACGGGGCTCACCTTGGCCCTCTTCGTCAGCGGACTGATGGCACAGTACGCGCCGCTACCCTTGGTGTTGAGCTACATCGTCTTGCTGGTGCTGGCTATCGCGGCGGCGGCAGCCCTACTCATGACCCCGGACGATCGGCCCGAGGTTCGCCAGCAATGGCGCCCGCAGTCCCCCAAGGTTCCGGACGGAATCAGGATGAGTTTCCTGATCGCAACCTTGTCCGTGGCACTTGCCTATTCCGTGGGCGCGATCTTCCTTTCCCTTGGTGCGCACATGATCGCCCAGTTCGCCCAGACGGACAACCGGGCTGTGGTCGGTTCGCTCCTGGCAAGCTCATCTGTGGCGATCTGCCTGACCGCACTGCTGGCTGTGCGGGTTCCGGCCCGTTCCCAGGTGTGGGCCGGGGCCGTGCTGACTGTCGTCAGCCTTGCCCTGATGGTTGGTGCGAGCACGTTTGGCTCAAGCGCCCTGTTTCTGAGCTGGTGCTTGGTGGGTGGCAGTGCCTATTCGCTGGCATTCACCGGCGGGCTGGGCCTCATCAACAGCGTCGCACCCGCACGTCACCGAGGGGCAACACTCTCGTTGCTCTACCTCATCGCTTACCTTTTCCAAGCAGTTACTGCCGTCGGAGTCGGCGCACTTGCTACCTCGGGTTCCCTGAGCACCGCAGTGATAGCCGCGGCCGCGACTCTGGCCGGCCTCTGCATACTCGTGGTTGTCCTGCTCAAGATCTCGACTCGCATTGCCCCGCAGACTGCGAGCGCCGTCAACGCCTAACGACGTGCGCATCGCAGCCTTCAAATCTATTGAAGGCAAGGGGCGGCCGTGGCATTCTGAAATGAGTCACTTCGAGGAGGAATCATGCAACGGATTGTGCCCAACGTATGGTGTCAAGGCAACGCCGTGGAGGTCGGAGAGTTCTACACTGCGGTGCTGCCACAAACGTCAGCTACAACAACCATGAACTATCCAACAGAAGGTCTGCTGGACTTCCAACGCGATTTTGCAGGGCAGCCCCTCGTCGTGGATGTGACGGTCAGCGGTTACCAGATCCGCCTCATCAATGCCGGAACCGAGTTCCGCCCCAACCCTGCCATCTCGTTCGTCCTGAACATGGATCCGCTAGTGTTCGACGGCGGCGAGGACGAGGCCCGTGCCCGCATCCAGAGCATCTGGGAGGCTTTCGCAGAAGGCGGCCAGGTGCGCATGGAACTGGGCGAGTATCCGTTCAGCAAGCTCTACGGCTGGGTCGAAGACCGCTTCGGGGTGAACTGGCAGCTGATGTTGAGCGAGCCCGCAGGCGAGCGGCGGCCGCTGGTGATTCCCCAGTTCCTCTTCACCGGACCCGTTGCCCAGGCCCAGCAGGCCATCGAGCTCTACACCGGGCTTCTCCAGGATTCAGCTACCGGCATGGTCATGCCCCACCCGGACGAAGCAAACGGCATCATGTTCGCCGAATTCAAACTTGCCGGGCAGTGGTTCTCCGGCATGGACGGCGGCACCGATCACGAATTCACGTTTACACCGGGACTCTCGCTTGAAGTCTCCTGCGCAGACCAGGCAGAGATCGACAGACTGTGGGAGGTTCTGTCCAGCGTGCCCGAGGCCGAGCAATGTGGCTGGGTGGTTGACCGCTTTGGTGTGAGCTGGCAAATCGTCCCGGAGAACATGGGCGAACTCATGCAGCACCCCGGGGCCTTCGCGCGGATGCTCGAGATGAAGAAACTCATCATTGCCGAGCTGTGACGATCTATCAGGAGTCACAAGCACAGGGGGCTAGGTAGTGGCTCAGGAGAAGATAATGGCTGATTTCGTGGCAACGTGAAGAGCTTGGTTCCATCCCCTTGGTCTTCCTTGCCATTCTTAGCAAGGTCGTCGGGCATGCCGCGTTGCCGTAACCCGGTATCCATCGCTGGCATTTGGATACCCATGACATTGGGCGCCGGAACGGATGAGTCAGCCGGGTATTCGCCGATCTGGGCGAATACGCTGGCGCCACGCTTACTCAGGTTCCAGTTCATGAACACCTGCGCGGC
>JBKKBD010000238.1:0-10220 GCA_046714315.1 Specibacter sp. | reverse complement strand
TGCCAGCCACCCAACTTGAGGACGCCACCTTGGAACGGCTGGCGCAGTCTTTGGACGCCCACGCGGGTGAGGGGTCAACGGTGTGGACCATCGGTGTCGGGCGCCTGCGGGGAACCCTCTTGGAGGCCGCCGGGGGCATCGATGAAGCCGCGCACGTCGCCGAAACAGCCGCAACGCTCCGCGATTCGGCTCGGCTGTTCTACCGGAGCACCGATGTCCGGCTGAGGGGCCTGCTCGCCCTATTGCGCGACGATCCCCGCGTTCAGCAATTCGCCGAATCCGAACTTGCTGGCATCCTAGAGGCGGAGGCGCAGGGCCACACTGGACTCATTGACCTCTTGGGTCGTTACCTCGAATCAGGGGGCAACAAGGCGGCGTTGGCCCGCAGCGGCTATCTCAGCCGGCCAACGCTGTACGCCAGGTTGGCTCAGCTGGAAGGGCTTCTCGGCGCCGAGCTGGACGACGCCGAATCTCGTACCTCTTTGCATGTAGCCCTGCTCCTGCACCGTCTGCGTGGCGAATCGTGATTATGAATTGAGAGAAACACCCTGGCCGGTAGCCTGCGCCTTGTTGGTGGCTGCCCAGATCGACAGTAGATGCAAGGCCTCCTCCGTGGCAGATCCCGGCTCGGCGCCATAGACAATTAACGATTGCCCAACATCGGCCGGCAGGTCCATGACCTCGAAGGTCAACTCCAGATCACCGACCACCGGATGGTGAAGTGCCTTGGAACCGGTGTCGTGATACCTCACATCATGGGCAGCCCACAGAACGGAAAACTCTTGGCTTCTGGTGGACAGCTCGCCAATCAACTCCTGGAGGCCGCGATCGTGGGGGTCACGGCCCACCTCCGTCCGAAGGTTGGCGACAATATCTGCTGCAGCCTTGTCCCAGTCCTTAAAGAACTCTCGGGCTCCATCGTTTAGGAACAAGTACCGCACGGTATTCACGGTGCCAGTGCTGTCTGCGTCTGCATAAACCTCGGAATAAAGAGCCCGGCCTAGGTCATTTGCGGCCAGCAGGTCTCGGCGATTATTTCTGATGAACGCGGGGGCATCCGTGAGGCCGTCGACGACTCGTTGCACAGCTGCGCGTACAGTGTGCGACGGCGTGCTGCGTCGTCCCGGCTTGATGGTCGCCGTGCTCGTGGCGAGGTGAAAGAGGTGCTCACGCTCGGCTTCATCAAGTTGGAGTGCTCGAGCCAACGCATGCAGCACACCCTCGGAGACGCTGCCGAAATTACCCCGTTCGAGCTTCGTGTAGTAGTCCACGCTCACGCCAGCCAGCATGGCAACCTCCTCACGGCGAAGCCCGGCCACGCGGCGGTTCCCACCGTAGGCGGGCAGCTTGGCTTGGGCCGGCGTGATTTTCGCCCGGCGCGAGGACAAGAATTCCCTGATTTCATCGCGAGGTTCCATAATGAGCAACTTTACGCGGCACCGGCAAACCCAGGGAGGGCCTGCCAGTACCTGTCGCGGATTAGCGGCGCCTAGCCGCCGGCGTCAATTCGTTGGCACCGTAGCTATTGTCATCGGGATTCAAGGTGCGGCCCGGCGCCACAATCTCATCGATCCGGTCCAATGTTTCAACGGAAAGCTTGATCGTGGCTGCCGGCAGCTGCGAGAGAAGTTGTTCCATGGTGCGCGGGCCAACGATCGCAGAGGTCACACCCGGGTGGTTGATCACGAACGCGATCGCCAGCTCGATCAAGGTGATCCCGGCATCATCGGCCACACGAGCCAAGGCGTCCACGACCTCAAGTTTGTGCTGGTTTGCCGGGCTCTCCATGTTGAAGCGGGCCTTCGGCCGCGCCCCCGAGGTAGGGACAGGTGCGGCGTCCCTGCGCCATTTGCCGGATAGCCAGCCTCCCGCCAGCGGGCTATACGTCAACGTTCCCATTCCGTGCCGCTGCGTGGTCGGTAGGACGTCTTCCTCGATTCCGCGGACAAGGATCGAGTATGGCGGCTGTTCGCTGACGAACCGTGCCAGCCGGCCATCCCGTGCAGCCGTCTGGGCTTCAACGATCTGACTCCCCGAATACGAGGAAGACCCGATGTAGCGGACCTTGCCCTGACGGACAAGGTCGGTCAGGGCGCCCAAGGTCTCCTCAACGTCCATCCCGGCACTGGGCCGGTGGACCTGGTAGAGATCAAGGTAATCCGTGCCGAGGCGTCGCAGGGAATCTTCCACGGATTGCATGATCCATTTGCGGGAGCCACCGCCGCGGTTGACCCCCTTCCCCATGGGCATGAAAAACTTCGTGGCGAGGACCACGTCATCACGCCTGCCCTTTAGCGCCTTGCCAACAATCTCCTCCGATTCCCCATCAGAGTAAACATCCGCCGTGTCGATGAAGTTGATGCCTGCATCGAGGGCGTGGTGGATGACCCGGATCGAATCGTTCACGTCCGCATTTCCCCATGCGCCGAACATCATTGTGCCCAAGCACAACGGGCTGACCTCAACTCCGGTACGTCCCAATAGGCGGTAATCCATGGCGTGCTCCTTCTATGATTGGAAAAGTCAGTTCTAGTTTGGAAAGCTCAGGTCTTTGAAAAGCTCAGGGCGTTTAGGTCCTGGAGGACGCGGTCGGGTTCGGCGCTCGGGGGCATGTTCGCCCGATCCCGCACCCCGTCGATGGAACCTTCGGTGTCCTTCTCCAAGGCAGCAAAGACTGGGCCGAGGCTCGGTTGGGACGGACCGTGCTCGGCCACCAGCTCAAAGGTCAGGTGATTCGCGTCGTCGGAGGCCAGACTATCTACCAAGACGCGGGCAATCTGGTGCCGGGCAATGACGCCGTCGGATGGGACTCCCGCCCGACGATTGTCGCTCTGGAGCATCGTGATTTCCAGTTGCATCGCATCGTTGTAGTCGAACCATCCGGGGCGGACGATCGTATAGTCGTTGCCGCTGGCTCGGACCAGACGTTCCCCGCGCCGCTTCCAATCGTGGGTTCCTCCGGGCACTGTGACACCGATGGAGGTCATCAGCGCTATCCGCACTGGCCGGCCGCCAAGAGCCTCCAGCACGTTTCTCACGGCTCCGTAGTCGACGGCTTCGGCCGCGACGGCGTCGCCATAAGCTGAACCCTGTGTGAAAACGACTGCATCAACGCCGTCGAGCGCTTCGGTGAGGGTTTCTGGGCGGGTCAACTCACCCACCACCAGGATGGCGGCGGCGTCAAGCCGGCTGGCCCGCGACGGGTTGCGGACCAGGGCCCGCGTTTCGTAGCCCTGGCGGACGGCTTCGGCGACAGCATGGCGGCCCACGCTACCCGTGGCCCCGACGATCAGTACGGCGCCCTTGCCTCTTGTGAGGCTCCTTCCCCGGGTCATGCTTCCGGGATTTCCCGGCCGAAGGCCGCCAAGGTGATGGCGTCGGGATCCGGTCCTCCGCGCACTCCGGTATCCAGTGCGGCCAGTGCGGCCATCTCCCCCGGTGTCAGTTCAAAATCAAAGATGCTGAAGTTCTCGGCGATGCGCTCGGCCCGGACGGATTTCGGAATCACGGAGTGTCCAAGCTGCAGTTGCCAGCGCAACATGACCTGAGCAGCGCTCTTGCCATGCTGTTCGGCAATCGAGAGGATCGCCGCATCGTTGAAGGTGCTCATGGCGTGATCGCCACGGTAGGAGGTGATGCCGCCGATCGGGGACCAGGCCTGGGTGAGGATGCCCAGGTCACGGTTGGCGCTTTGCACCTCCGGTTGGGTGAAGTACGGGTGCAGCTCAACCTGGTTGACCGCCGGAACAACTGTCGTCTGCTCGCGCAGTGCGCTGAGGTGCTGTGGCATGAAGTTGCTGACGCCGATGGCGCGCACCAGTCCGTCGGCCAACAGCTTTTCCAAAGCTTTGTACGCTGCGATGGTCTTGTCGAAATCGGTGGAGAGGGGCTGGTGGAGGATGAACAGGTCCAGCTGCTCCACCCCGAGCTTGCCTGCGCTCTTGTCAAAGGCGTGCAGGGTTTCCTCGTAGCCGTAGTCGCTGATCCATACCTTGGTTTCGATAAAAATCTCCGAGCGGTCAATCCCGGAGCGGCGGATGCCTTCACCTACCTCGCGTTCGTTGCCGTAGGCTGCGGCCGTGTCAATGTGGCGGTATCCGGTCTCCAGAGCCGTTGCGACGGCATCGGTGGTGACTTCCGGCGGGGTCTGGAACACGCCGAGCCCGATGGCGGGCATGGTCACGCCGATGTTGAGTGTGATGCTCATGGTTGCTTTCCTGATTCTGTGGTTCGTCAGTTACGGGCGGATGAGGACTTTGAGGGCCTGACGGCTGGCCATGGCCTGATAACCGGCCGGAACGTCATCCATGCCAATCGTGCTGTCGAATACCCGGCCCGGGTCGATGGTTCCATCGAGCACCAGCGGCAAGAGCTCCTCAATGTAGGCACGCGCGGGAGCGACTCCGCCGGTGAGGGTGATATTGCGCATGAACTCTCCGAATCCCAGCGGGACGTCAGTGAATTGCGGTGCCCCAACGCGGCTGATGACACCGCCATCACGGACGACGCCCACTGCCATTTCGATGGCGGACTTGAGGCCAACGGCCTCGAGGACGACGTGCGTGCCGTCACCTTTGGTGAGTTCGAGTACCTTGGCGATACCCTCCGGGCCGCGCTGCGCCACTACGTCCGTGGCACCGAATTCCCTGCCTAGGTTCGTCCGTGCTTCGTGGCGGCCCATGAGAATGAGGCGTCCGGCACCCAGAAGCTTTGCGGCGATAACTGCTGAAAGTCCCACCGCGCCGTCACCGATCACCGTGACGCTTTGGCCCGGCACAATGGCTGCTTTCTTGGCTGCGTGGTAGCCGGTTGACATGACATCGGAAAGGCTCAGCAGCGACGGGATCAAGGCCTCATCGAAACCCGCCGGAACCACCACAAGGGTGCCCGAAGCCTGGGGAACGCGCGCATACTCGCCCTGGCCGCCGTCGTCTACTCCTCCCCAGTGGGCGCCGTTACGGCAGGACGTTTGCAACCCTTCCAGGCAGAAATCGCAGTGACCACAGGAGGCAACAAACGGGGCAATGACAAAATCGCCCACAGTTAATCCGGTCACGGCCGGGCCAAGTTCGGTCACGACACCGACAAACTCGTGCCCGATCCGTGCACCGTCAGCAGTTGCTGGTTTGGAGGCGAAGGGCCACAGGTCGCTGCCGCAGATGCAGCCGGCCACGATCCGGACAATCGCATCGGTGGGTTCCTTGATGGTGGGGTTGGGGACGTTTTCCACGCGCACGTCGCCGGCGCCGTAGATCAATGTTGCTCGCATTACAGGAATCCTTTGCTCAGTTGTGAATTGCTTTCAAGTCAACACCCGCAATGAAAATTGTGGGAGTCCTTGCCAATCGGGGTACTGGTGGAACCCCGCACGGATTGCATACTCACCAACGGCTAAGGGTGGTTCCTTCATTGACCACGCACAGGCCGTTCAGGGTCCGCGGGTAGCCAATGTATGGCAGCAGCGCGGTGAGTGTGTCGATGAGCATGGCGCGGGTGTTGCCGACTCTTAGATTTGCCGTGACATGACCCGCAACCTGCGGTTCGCAGCCGCCTAGTGAGGGAAGCATGGCGAATGTCAGCAGCTCGCGGGTGGGCACGTCGATTCCATTGCGGGTGTAGTGGTCGCCGAAACAATTCGCCGCGAGGAATTGCTGAAAGTGTTGCTGATCTGCCGGCGCACCCGCGTTCATGCTCTCAACCCGCTCGGGTCCCACGATGGACTTTTGCACCGCGAGTCCAGCTTTGGCCCGGGTTTCCGGCGTCGTGGTGGTTTGACCGGGCAAAGGCAATTTGATGCCCTTCTCGGTGAGAATCTGGTTGCTCGCGATGATGAAATCAAAGGTCTTGGCCATGCCCACATAGGGGACCGCCTGGTAAACAATTTCCTTTATTTCTACGGGCGTCACACCGACCGCCAAGGCCGCGCCAGTCATGACACGAAATTCACTATGCGCCTGCGCTGCGATCATGGCTACCAGTTGCACCATTAGCCGCGTCCTGGGTGCCATGGGACTTCTCCTACGCTGGGTGACTCGGGTATTTCCTTCCGAGATCTCGAGCGTAGGCGGCACCTGGATTTTGAGGGAGACCCTGTCAGAGCCCCGTTTCGCTTGTGCTACCGGCCCCTGGCGCGAAAGCGTCCGCTCAGGGCGTGCGCGAACAATGCTACGCACACGATCACGCAGAGTGCCGCGCCCAACGCAAATGTCTGGGTAATTCCAGTGTTGGTGGCATGAAGATCTGCCGAGGTGTGGGCGGCGAGAATGGCAGCGGCAACAGCGGTACCAAAGGAACTTCCAATGGTTCGCAGAACTTGGTTAAAGCTCACCGAACTACCCAGCTCTTCTGTAGCCACGCTGCGGGCAATCAATGCCGGCATGGCCGCGTAGCTGGCCCCCATGCCCAACCCAAAGACGAGCATGCCCACCAATATCTCCCACAGCTCGTCGTGAAAGAGCCACAGCATGGTCCCGGCAATGGCCATGATGGCAGCACCGACTGGCAAGAGAGTAGTTAGCGAGATGTGGCGAGCCAGGCGGCGCACCAGACGATTCGCAGCGAAGCTGCCCACCGACAACGGAAACATGACAAACCCGGCCCAAAAAACGGGCAAGGCCATCCCGTAGCCAGTGGATGCCGGGGCTTGTGCCACAAGGCTGGAAATGGACAAGCCAATGTACAGGGCGGCGCCGAGGCCGATCGCCGTGAGGTTGGCCAAGAGCACCTCAGGGTTTTTGAAGACCCGAAGGTTGATCAGGGGATGCTCTGAGCCTAGTTCGCACCGTACCCAAACCCACAGAACGACGGCGGCGAAAACGATGGTGCCGATGGTCCAGGGAGACCCCCACCCCCACGATGGTCCCTCGCTAATGCCCAGCAACAAGGTTCCCAATCCCAGCCCGAGGAGGCTCGCCCCGGTGCCATCGAAGGGTACGCGCGGAGCCTGGATGTCAGGTCCTTGCGGAACTACGTGAACAACAACAGCAATGGCCGTCACCACGAACAAGGCGGCAAACCAGAACGCAAACCTGAAATCGAAGAGGCCGGCAATAATGCCTGTCAGTGGGTAACCGATCCCAATTCCAGTGGCCACTGTGACAGACAGGCTTGAGATGGAGGCCTGCACCTTTGTTGCCGGGACATAACGGCGGGCCAGTGAAATGGTGACCGGTACGATTCCATAGCTCAATCCTTGGAGGGCACGTCCAATCAGGAAAATGGTGAAGTTCGGCGCCACTGCGGCAACGATAGAGCCGAACAGGATCAGCGACAACGCAACCAGAAGGAGTTTCTTCTTATGTGGCCCGTCGCTGAGCCGGCCCATGACCGGTGTGGCAATGGCTCCGGCCAGCAGGTTGATGGTGAGCATCCACTGGGCCGTGCTCACGGGAACGTTCATTTCCACCGCGATCGACGGCACCAAGAGCATTCCCAATGAACTGACAATGGCCGTGGACAGAGCCGCGTAGACCAGTGCTGGCACCAATCGGACGGAGGGGCTACTCATGGGGATTCTCCATCCCGAGCTTCGCCAGGACCGGGATGGCGGCCTCCAGGATTTCTCGCTCACGATGAGTGAGGTGCTCACTAACGGCCTGGTTCAACCACACATTGCCGGCCATCTGTTCCTCGGCAAGTTTTTGCCGCCCGGACTCCGTTAGGTGGAGCCACACCTTTCGCCGGTCGTGTTCATCCGGGGTCCGTTCAACGAAGTGCAGCGCCAGCAATTCACGGGCCGCCAGCGAAATGCCCTGCGGGCTGACATGGATGGCGAGAGCCAATTCTGAGGTGGTCGCCTTGTCTTGATCGGCCAGGTAGCGCAGAATGCCGAGCTTCCCGGAAGAAATGGTGCGCTCGGCCTGAAGTTTGCGGAGCAGTGGGCGCAAGACGTCGAGAAGAGCGCGCGTTGAGAACGATTGGGTGCTGGGATGATCGACCATAGGGCAACTCTACAACCAGCTTGATCAAGTTACTTGACAATCTTCACGCTGCTTCGATCAATCAGTGAGATCTTCCGGCACTAGACGTAGTTCTTCCGAATCCAATTTGGCTTGGATCTGGCGCAACACGGTGTCGTCGATGTGTTCCTCATTGCGCAGGCGCACCACCGTGGCACGTTTAGTTTCCAAGATCTCCAGGCGTAGCGCCGTGTACTGCCGGTCTCGGAGCACCTCATCATCAACATCCTCCGAGGTGCTTCCGCCAGCACGGAGCACGTAAAGATGGGCGACGTACTCATCCCGGAGTCGCCCCGTCACCGGGGCATCGGTACCAAGCCGAGCAGCAACGGCGTCGAGTGCTTCAAGAGCCTCCTCGGTGGCGGCCGTCAAAGCGAGTAGCCGCTCTTCCTCAAGGCCCGCATCGTGTGGCAGGGACGCCCAGCGCACCACGATCGGCAGAAGCATCCCTTGCACAACGCTGGTCACCACGATGACACCAGCGGTGACGAAGACTATCAAGTCGCGGTCAGGAAACGGTTCCCCGGAGGCTAGGAGCAGTGGAACCCCGAGGGCGGCCGCCAGAGAAACGGCCCCACGGAAACCAGCCACACCACTGACAATCCTCGCCCGAGCACCCATTCGGCGCAGGCGCTGGGCCGGGCGGCGATCCAGCAGGCGGATCGTATGCGTAACCGCAAACAGGAAGGCGATGCGGACCACAATGAGCGCAATCGAAATGGCGCCAACCAAGCCGAGCCCGCGAAGGATGAGTCCGGCGTCGAGGGCCCTGGTAGCTACCTGCAGTTCGAGTCCTACGAGAACAAAGAGGGATGCGTTGAGCAGAAATGTCGACAAACTCCAGAAGCCCTGCGACTGCCGGCGGGTTGCGGCCCGTCCCCGGCGCGGTGCGGCCTGGCTCATGATCAGCCCGGCCGTAACAACTGCAAGAACGCCAGATGCTTCGATGGCCTCGGCCAACAGATAGGCCGCAAAAGGCGTCAAGATCGTCAGCACCGTCTCCTGCAAAGGATGATCAAGCCGGGCACGCAGGCGGATCACGAGCCAGGCAATGACCGTGCCGATCAAGACGCCACCCCCATAGGCAAGCACAACGAGCCAGGTGATGTGCAACGGCGCTAGTGCTTCGGTTCCGAGGGTGTAGGTGACGGCGATGCCGTAAATGACAAGCGCCGTTCCATCGTTGACGAGGCTCTCGGCACGCAAGAGGGTTACATGCCGGCGCGGTAAGTTCCGTGTCAGGGCACCCACGGCCGTCGCATCAGTGGGTGCCAGCGCCGCGCCGAGAACCCACGCCGGCCCCCATGGCACGCCACATAGGTGAGCAATGACTGCCAGTACGCCCGCGGTCACCACCACCAACAGCGTGCTGTTCAGTAGGATGCCACGAAAGTTTGCGCGGATTTCACGCAGCGACGTGGTTAAGCTTTCCCAAAACAACAGCGCAGGCAGGAACAGGAAGAGCACCACTTCCGGGGGTAGAGACACCCCTCGTAAAACAGGAACGAAGCCCAGCAGCACCCCGCTGATCAACAACAGCAATGGCGGTGCGATGCGGAGGCGGCGGGACAGTCCGCTGCACACCATGATGGTCACCCCTAGGATGACGACGATCTCAAGTCCGAGCATGCTCACACCCTTCAACTACTAGGGGCGCCGTTGCCCGCGCGACGATTGTGCACCATCTGATTCTCAGACGACACTGCGGATACTTATATGAAACCACGCCCACCCCATGTCGTGATTGAAGCTGAGTAGTCCCGGCTGCCACGAACCGTCAAGCTGCCAGCCACACACTGGACCACTGAAGCGACGCCGGCTGTGGAGAGACGAAAATCATCCCCGAAAAATGCGCGTTCCAGCGGCTGAGTGGCAATACTGGAAGAATGTCAAAAAGTGTTTTTCCGCCCTTGACAGCACTCCTTGGGCGTTCAATCAGGCAGTTATGCATCCTGCCCCTGCGCTACTGGTTTCTCATAAGCAGTATGTATGCCGTGCTGGCTCTTTGGGTCAGCCCACTCATTTCCCGACTCTTGCTGGCTGCTGTCCATCAAGCTGGACTGGACACTCTTACCGACCGGACCATGAACGCGGTCGTGTCCTCCCCCATTTCCTTGGGAATTCTCGCGGCAACATTCCTCCTGATCTCGGCCGCAACGCTGCTTTCTTTTGCGACGCTTCTGATCATCGCCGATCTCCAGTTCTCTGCTCACCCTCCTTCGCTGACAGCCGTGGCTCGGCACCTGCTGCGGTTGGCCAAGA
>JBKKBD010000237.1:0-5317 GCA_046714315.1 Specibacter sp. | reverse complement strand
GTCGTCGCCGCACACAAGCTCAACGTGCTGCACCTGCACCTCACTGATGACCAGGGCTGGCGGGTGGAAATCAAGAAGTACCCGCGTTTGACCGAGGTTGGGGCCTGGCGCAAGGAGTCCAACCTGGGCGCCTGGCGGGCGGGCATCTTTGACTCCACCCCGCACGGCGGCTTCTACACACAGGAGGACCTGCGCGAGATCGTGGCGTTCGCCGCCGCCCGGAACATCACAGTCATCCCGGAAATTGATGTGCCCGGCCACTCCCAGGCAGCCATTGCCGCCTACCCGGAACTTGGCCTGCCCGGCAAGCCCTTGGAGGTGTGGACCCGGTGGGGCATCAACGAAAACGTCCTTGAACCCACCGACTATGCGGTGCAGTTCTACAAGGACGTCCTCGATGAGGTCATGGACATCTTCCCCTCCCCCTGGATCAGCCTAGGCGGCGACGAGGTACCCCTGGATCAGTGGAACGCCAGCCCGTTCGCGCTTCAGGCGGCCGCCAAACTTGGCTACGACTCCGTGGCCGGGCTCCACGGCTGGTTCGTGGGACAGTTGGCCGAGCATCTGCACCAGCACGGGCGCAAGTCCGGCGTGTGGGACGAGATTGGCGACGTCGGCCTGCCCGACGGCGCCCTGGTCGCCTCCTGGCGCGGCTACGAGGGCGGTCTGGATGCCCTCGCCAAGGGCTACGATGTGGTCATGTGCCCCGAACACAAACTGTACTTAGACCACCGCCAGTCTGCCCTGGATGAGGAACCCGTCCCGGTGGGCTACGTCACCACACTTGAGGCTGTCTACAACTTTGACCCCATGCCCGACGCCGACGGCCGGGACTTCCCGGGCCGGCTGCTGGGTGCCCAGGCCAACATCTGGACGGAGCACCTGCCGTCCGCACGGCGAATCGACTATGCCGCGTTCCCCCGCTTGAGCGCCATCGCCGAAGTGTTTTGGTCCAACCCGGACACACGCGACTACGCTGACTTCGCAGCCAGGCTTTCCCCTGCACACCTGGACCGACTCTCCGCCATGGGCGTGGAATTCCGGCCGCTGGACGGCCCGCACCCCTGGCAGCAGCGCCCGGGCGTTGCTGGCTGGAAGCGGGACTACGAGGCGGAGCAGGCGGCACTCGCCGCTGCAGCGCAGTGAGCGATCCGGAAGACACCAGCGAGAAGCGGAACTCGTCGTCGTCCCTGCGCAAGGCGCTAAGCCTGTTGTCCACCGTGGCCGAACAACCGACAGACCCCGAGGGCATGTCCCTGCTGGAGCTGGCCAAGCGTTCGGGCATCAACAAAAGCACCGTGCTGCGCCTGAGCGCCGCCCTCATCGATGAGAACCTCCTGGAGCGGGACAGGCAAAGCGGCAAGTTCCGTCTGGGCTTTGGCAGTTTGCGGTTGGGGCAGTCGTACCTTGATTCGCTGGACCTGCGCAGCGCCGCCAATGCGGAGCTGCGTGCGTTGATGCGCAAGACCGCCAACACGGTGCACCTGGTGGTCCTCTCCGGACACGAGGTGGTGTACCTGGACAAGGTGGAGGACGAGGCCACCGTGCGCATGGCATCCCGCGTGGGCGCCACCATGCCCGCCTACTGCACGGCCGTGGGCAAGGCGATCATGGCCTACAGCTCCGAGGAGGTGGTGGCCTCGATCCTGTCTGTGCCGCTTGCTCCCATTACGCCCAAAACCATCACCGACCCGGCTGCGCTGCGTCAGGAGCTCGCAGCAGTGCGCCGCCGCGGCTACGCCATTGATGACAGGGAGAACGAGCCGGAGGTGCGGTGCGTTGCGGCGCCCATCTTCAACCACGACGACGTCGTTGTTGCGGCATTGAGCGTCTCGTCGCTGACCTCCCGCATGACACCGGCCAAGGTGCGCGAGGTGGGGCCCATGGCGGCCGCGGTGGGGCTGCGCATCTCGGTGAAGCTGGGCTCGCGCCGCGCGGCAAGTCTACTGGCCTAGTTCCCGCAGGCGTTTCCCTCGCCGACGTGGATACGTTAGTCAACCATGCGCCGTCGCGCGTTCTCCATGGCGGCCTTGATGCGACGCCGCAGAAGTTCGGGGTTTGCCAGATCCTCCCAGACCACCCGGATGAAGCTCCACCCCACCTCCATCAGTTCGCGTTCACGCAGCCGCTCCTCATAAATGGCCTCATCCGTGGGTTTGAAGTCGAAGTATTTGGTTTTGCCGTCAAACTCCAAGGCCAATTTGATGTCCCGCCACGCACCGTCCAGCCGGTAGGCGTTTCCCCGAACCATCAACTGCACCTGATACTCCGGGGCGGGGATGTCCATCGCTGCTATTGCCAATCTGGTGCGCGTTTCGCCCGCTGACTCTGATCCGATATCCAGGGCGGCAATGACCTTCCGCGCCGCCGCCACGCCGCGGTGGCCCTGGAGTGCGCCCAGCAGCGCGAGCATTGCTTCAATCTTGGCTCCCTGATGCAGTCCACTGTCACCGATGATGACTGCCGTAACAAAGGAGGATGTCCGGGCGCAGTCAACAATTGTCTGCTCCAACGATGTGAGTCGAACCATCCCCATGTAACTGCGCCTAATCCGCATCAGCTGGTCCGGGGCCAGCGTGCGCCGGTGCACCGTGACGCCCCGAACCTTGCTGGTGGAGGACAGCGACGAAGGTGACGTCACGTGAATCTCGCGGCCTGCATTCCACACCCGCAGCCCCAGCAAACGGGCGGCACTGACATGGCTGTAGCAGGCGTTTGAGTGAGTGGCCAGGGCATGGGCGCGAAGCCTAAGCATGTCCTGTTCCCACGGGGTCTTCTGCTGCCACTCCACCATGCGGGCGTAGACCCCGTGCCTGATGCGAAACAGCAGGCCGCACGCCCGAGCTGCGTTCAACACCCGCGGGCCAAGCCCGGCCGCGGTCAGCTGGTCCGTTGCGGCAATGGTCTTGCCAGCCGGCCAGTTCCTAGTGATTCTGCTGGCCAGATCGCTCGTTTCCATGAATCCAGCATCGCCCTGCATTCGAGCCAATTCAACGGGGGTACGGCGCTCTTGTGGATAACTCCACGACGGTCAATCCACGACGGCGGCACCTCCATTGCGCCGAGGGCGTGCCAAACAGTTCGGGACCCATGAAATTTCGTAGGTCCCGAACTGTTTGGCACGCCCTCGAGTGGAGGCGCCATCGAACATTGGAAAAGCTAGACGAACTGCCAGATCAAAGCAGCCATGCCGAAGCCCACCAGTGACAGCACGGTTTCCAGCACCGTCCAGGTCTTGAGCGTGTCTTTGACGGACATGTTGAAGTACTTGGAGATGATCCAGAAGCCGCCGTCATTGACGTGGCTGGCGATGACGGAACCCGACGCGATGGCCATGACGATCAACGCCAATTGCGGCTGTGAATAGTCCAGGGCGAGGACGGTCGGGGCCAAGATTCCACCGGTGGTCACAATGGCCACCGTGGCCGAACCTTGGGCGATGCGCATGCCGGAAGAGATGACGAAGGCGGAGAGCAGCAGGGGCAAGCCGGCGGTGGAGAGTGAATCTGCCACGGCCTTGCCAACACCGGTAGCACCGAGAACGGCGCCAAAGAACGCACCGGCACCCACAACGAGAAGGATCATGCCCACCGGGCGCAGCGATGAAGAGGTCAACTCGGAAAGATCCTGACCCGACATGCCGCGGCGGGTACCCAGAAGCCACATGGCCAACAGCACAGCCACTGTCAGGGCAATCGCCGGGTTACCGAAGAACTGCAGGGTGGTGCGCAATCCGCCGTCGGGCAGTGCAATGTTGCCGAAGGTGCCACCCAGAATCAAGATCATCGGCGCACCGATGGCCAGCAAAACCGTTCCCAGAGCGGGATCGCCGAGCGCCTTGGCCTCGTCTGACTCCTCGAGGACGCTGTCTTCGGGAACGGTCACCATGACACGCTTGCCAATCCAGGTGCCCCAGAGAATACCGGAGGCGAACCAGGCCGGGATGCCGCAGGCCAGGCCCATGATGATGATCCATCCCAATTCCACATGGAACAGACCGGCGGCCGCAACAGGACCGGGGTGCGGCGGAAGGAATGCGTGCGTGACGGACAAGCCGGCCAACAGCGGCAGTGCGTACAGCGCCAGCGACCTTCCGCCCTTGACGGCGGCGACGTACACCAGCGGCGCCAAAACGAAGATGCCAATGTCAAAGAAAACCGGAATGCCGAGCACAAATCCGGTAATACCCATGGCAAGGGGCGTGCCCTTTTCACCAAAGGTCTTAACGAGCCGATTCAAGAGAACCTCGGCACCGCCGGAACGTTCCAAAATGGCACCCAAGACGGTACCAAGACCAATGATCACAGTGATGTGGCCAAGGATTCCGGCGAAGCCCTTTTCAATGATGGCGTCGCTGCTCTTGGTGGCCGAGCCGACCAGATCTGGCACGGACACACCGCCAGCCAGTGCCACAAGGACACCCACCACCAGAAGCGCAATAAAGGGTTCGAGCTTGACCTTGATGATCAAGACCAGCAGCAGGGCAATGCCTACGCCGGCAAGGAGCAACAACCCTGCCGTGTCGTGTTGCAGCCAGTTAATAAATTCTGTCATGGGAGAACTTTCGAGACGAAGAGAAATTAGCGAAGAATGCTGGTGAATGCTGCGGCGCGGGCGCTGATGTCCGCCCACGTGCCTGCCGCAACCACGGCCGGGGGAACCACGGCAGTCCCGCAGCACACGGCGATGGCGCCAGCGGCAAGGTAGTCATTGGCGTTGGCCGCGTCGATGCCGCCGGAGGGCAGCAGCTTCACGCCCGGGTACGGGCCCTGAAGGTCCTTCAGGTATCCCGGGCCTAGGGCGCGGGCCGGGAAGATCTTGACGACGGCGGACCCCAAGTCAAGTGCCATGGCCACCTCGGTCGGTGTCAGGGCGCCCAAGGAGAAAGGAATGCCGGCGTCGGCGGCCACCTTGGCAACGTCCGGGCGAATACCCGGGGTGACCAGGAACTGCGCGCCGGAATCGATGGCCGCTTTTGCCTGCTCCGCCGTCAGGACCGTGCCAACACCGATGATGGCACCATGGTCCGCTGCAGTTTCGGCCGCCCTGGCAACGTGCTTGAGCAGATTTGGTGTGGTGTACGTCAGTTCCACTCCGGTAATCCCGCCGGCCACGAGGGCGCGGCAAAGCTCGGCGGCATCAGCAATCTCGGGTGCGCGGACGACGGCGATGGTGCGGTCCGCCTCGAGCCGGGCGATGAATTCTGTGTTGTTCATGGGGTGGATCGTGTTCCTTCCGGTGTACGGCGCAATGCCCGCCCGGCGAGTGCGCCGGTGGGCTCCCCCGCATAAATGGCGGCGATGCCGTTGACAAAGAC
>JBKKBD010000236.1:0-4986 GCA_046714315.1 Specibacter sp. | reverse complement strand
ATGACGACGGACAAAGCTGCCCTGCGTGTGGGCATGGCCGGCTACGCGTTCATGGGTGCCGCCCACTCCCACGCTTGGCGCAGTGCACACCGCTTCTTTGACCTGCCACTGATCCCGGAACTGACGGCGATCGCCGGACGGAACCAATCCGCCGTCGAACATGCCGCAACGCAAATGGGCTGGGCCTCCACGGAGAACGACTGGCGTGCCCTCATCGAGCGCGATGACATAGACCTGATCGACATTTGCACCCCCGGAAACACCCACGCGGAAATCGCCATCGCCGCGCTCAAGGCCGGCAAGCACGTGCTGTGCGAGAAACCGCTCGCCAACAGTGTGGCGGAGGCGGAGGAGATGACTGCGGTTGCCGCGGAAGCTGCGAAGAATGGCGTTTTTGCCATGTGCGGCTACTCGTACCGGCGCACCCCTGCCTTGGCACTCATGAAGCGCATGGTCGCAGAGGGCAAGGTCGGAACCATCCGCCACGTCCGCGCCCAGTACCTGCAGGACTGGTTAACAGATGAGAATGCACCACTGACATGGCGTATGGACAAGTCCAAATCCGGCTCGGGCGCACTCGGCGACATCGGCGCGCACAGTATTGATGCGGCGCAGTTTGTCACGGGCCTGGACATTACGGGCGTCTCGGCCATCATGGAAACCTTTACCACGCAACGACCCACCGGAGGCGATTTCATCGGGCTTGGCGGCAACGGCATGGTCGATGAGAACACCGAGATGGGTCCGGTCACGGTGGATGACGCCGTCATCTTCAGTGCACGGTTCGATGGCGGCCCCATCGGCGTGTTCGAGGCGACCCGAGCCGCATTGGGCAGAAAGAACGCAATGCGGCTGGAGGTCAATGGCACGCTGGGCTCGTTGGCCTTCGACTTCGAGGACATGAACTTCCTGCAGTACTACGACGAGCGCGATGAGGCCGGCGCACGTGGCTTCCATCGCATCATGGTCACCGAACCCGAGCACCCCTATGTTGGCAACTGGTGGCCCACGGGTCACGGCCTCGGGTACGAACACGGCTTCACCCACCAAGTCGTGGACCTCGTTACCGCACTCGGCACCAAGACCCAGCCCACGCCGTCGTTCGCCGAAGCTCTGGGCGTTCAGCGCGTCCTGGCCGCGGTCGAGGAAAGTGCCACCAACAACAGCCACTGGACCACCATCAAAGGAAATAACGCATGAGCACGAAGAATGCACTCATTGTCCGCGGCGGCTGGGACGGACACCAGCCCGTCGAGGCCACCGAACTATTCATTCCATACCTCCGCGACAACGGCTTCGAGGTCCGGGTTGAGGAGAATACTGCCGTCTACGCCGATGCCGAATACATGGCCAGCGTAGATCTGGTCGTGCAGTGCAACACCATGACCACCATTGAGCCGGAAGAATTCAAGGGCCTCCGCGCCGCCGTCGAAAATGGCACTGGCCTGGCGGGATGGCACGGCGGGATCGCTGACTCCTACCGCAACAACTCCGACTACCTGCACTTGATTGGCGGCCAGTTTGCCTGCCACCCAGGCAAGCATGCGGACGAAGCCACGGGCGAACAATCCGACAACTACGTTCCCTACACGGTCACCATGAACGCCGCGGCCGCCAACCATCCCATCACCGAGGGTATCGGCGACTTCGAATTGATCACCGAACAATACTGGGTCCTGGCCGATGACTACATTGACGTCCTGGCCACGACCACCCAAAAGGTTCGCGAGTGGGATCCCTGGAATCGTGCGGTCACCTCCCCCGCTATCTGGACGCGCCAGTGGGGCAAGGGGCGAATCTTCGTCTCAACCCCCGGCCATCGCGTGGAAATTCTGGAAGATCCCAACGTCAAAACCATCATCGAAAGGGGCATGTTGTGGGCAAGCCGCTAAACATCCTGAACATTGGCATTGTGGGCTGTGGAAATATCATCGCCCAGTATCTGAGCACACTCCCCTCCCTTGACACCCTGAGGCTTGTGGCCGTGGCTGACCTAGATGTTGCCCGTGCCGAGGCTGTAGCCGCGGATCTACCCGGCGTCCGAGCCCTGTCGGTGCAGGAGCTCATGGACGACGACGAGGTGCAGTTGGTCCTGAATCTCACCATCCCTGCCGCGCACGCGCAGGTGGCCTTGCAGGCCATCGCGGCGGGCAAGCATGTCTATGGCGAAAAGCCATTGGCTGCCACGGCCGAGGAGGCTGCCGGAGTTCTCGCCGCCGCGGCGGCTGCCGGACTCACCGTTGGATGTGCTCCCGATACGGTGTTGGGAACGGGTACCCAGACTGCCCGGCGTGCGATTGATGATGGGCTGATTGGCCGGCCCATCTCGGCGACGGCCACCATGATGTGCCCCGGACATGAGCGCTGGCATCCCAATCCGGACTTCTACTATGTTCCCGGCGGTGGCCCGTTGCTGGACATGGGTCCGTACTACGTATCCGCCTTGGTCACGTTGCTGGGACCAGTGAAGTCAGTTATCGGCGCCGCCAGCCACACACGCGATTCCCGCACCATCGGCTCCGGACCGCGGACCGGCGAAGAGATTCCGGTCTCCACGGATACCCACGTCAGCGGTGTTCTGATTCACGAGTCCGGCGCGCTTTCCACCCTGGTCATGAGTTTTGATGCCGTCGCCACGCAGGCCGCCAACATCGAGATCCACGGCGAGAGCGGCTCACTCATTGTTCCGGACCCCAATCGCTTCGAGGGCGATGTCAGGCTGCATCGTCTCGGCGGTGACGGCTGGGAAACACTGCCTGTCTCGGGTGGCTACGTGGACGGTTCACGTGGGATCGGACTGCACGATCTCGCCGCAACGCCCGCGGGTGCGGAGCCACGCGCCGGGGGCGCCCTAGCCTTCCATGCATTGGAAGTCATGGAATCGGTCTTGAAGTCTGCTCATACGGGCCGACTAGTCGACATCGCCAGCACATGCTCGCGCCCCGAGGCTGTTCCGTTGACGGTCTTCGCGGCTACAGATGCGCTGGCAGGCTCTGCCACGGGCTAGCAAAACAAGAAGTCCGCCTACCCTGTGTCCCGAGGAACACGGTAGGCGGACTTTTTAGTGCCCCCAGTTGGTGGCTGCAAAGCCTGCCGGCACTTCTATTCGGCGAAAACTGTCCGCTCGAGAAACTCATTCTGGAACTTGCCGCTTGGGTCCAGCGCTTTCACGAGTGCCTTGAACTCATCGAACTTGGGGTACAGCGGCGCAATCGCCGCTGCCTCAACCGTGAAAACCTTGCCCCAGTGAGGCCTGGCCCCGAAAGGCGCCAGCGCCTCTTCAATCAACGGCAGCACACGCTCAACGGCGTCCTGATCCAGGGTCCACGTGAAGTGCAGGCCAATGCCGTCGCGGCCATAGTTGCCACTCAGCCAGAGGTCATCGGCGGCAATGGTGCGGATCTCTGCCACGAGCAACAAAGGTGTAATGACGCTCGTGAGCTCGCGCATGGCGGAGATGGCCGCTACCGCGTGCTCACGAGGCACCAGATACTCACTCTGAATCTCATCCCCATTGCTGGGCAGGTAATCCATGCGGAAGTGAGAGAGTCGGTCAGAGGCGTTTCCGGCCAAGCCCAGCTGCGGGGTGCAATTCACGGCGGAGACCCCTGGCAGTGGATGCAGCTCATTACGTGCTGCCACGCCGCCATGGAACTCTTCAGGAAAGACCTCGGTGAGTCCGTCGCCCTGCCGTTGCTTGAACCACGCCTGTCCAACGGCATCGCCACTCCAATCGGTAAACAGACTGACCGAATAGGCGCTCGCGGTGATGGCATCGTAATTCGCCAGAACCGCATCCCACGGCAAGCCCGTGTAGACGTGCTGAGCCACCATATAGTCAGCTTCGATCCGCAAGGTAACTTCGGTGAGAATGCCCAACGCGCCAAGGCTCACCACATAAGCGGCAAAATTGGGAGTGCCCTCACGGGTCACCGTGACCAGATCACCGGCTGCATCAACTAATGTCAGGCCCAGTACTGAGGTGGCAAGATTTCCGTTGCCATCGCCCGATCCATGGGTGCCCGTGGCGATCGCGCCGGCAATGGAAATGTGCGGCAACGAGGCCAGATTGTGCAAGGCAAAGCCCTGCTTTGTCAGTTCCGTAGCCAGCACCCCATAGGTGGTCCCCGCGCTAACGGTCACGGTGAGCTTTTCTGCGTCAATGGTGATGTTCGGTGCAATGTTAGCCAAACTGACAAGGATGCCTTCTGAGTCAGCCAACGGATTGAAGGAATGGCGTGATCCAAGTGCCCGGACCTTCGGCGCTGCGGCCACCAACGCCTGGAGATCTTCAACAGACTCCGGCCGGTGGATGACGCTGGCGCCGTAGCTGTAATTCCCGGCCCAGTTCCATTCGATCGTATCCAGTTCCGCTGTCATGGGAACCACCCTGCTCTCTTAGCTACCGCTTAATTTGATGTGATCAACAACATATCAAGAATTGCGGTTCGGTTCCAGCATTAACCACGATACGGAAGGGCTGCCGTCATCGCGGGCGATCAGCCGCGAGTCACATGCCGGCAGCATTCTGCCATTAAGTTAATTTACGGGACTTATCACCGTGAGTAGCATTCCGCCCCTTCCTCGGCATTAACTTGATTGTGCGCAATTAAGTTGTGTACCATCAAACTATGACGAAGAACGATTACCGCCTTGATTCCATGGTTTGCTTCGCGATCTATTCCGCGTCGAACGCCGTGGCCAAGGCGCACCGTGTTGCCTTGGAACCGTGGGGGCTGACCTACACGCAGTACATCGTCCTGCTTGAGACGAGCACCTCAGGCGCTGGCCTGACCGTCAGTGATTTGGGGAACAGAATGAGCCTGGACTCGGGCACATTGTCTCCTCTCCTGCGCCGGCTCGAGCAGCGCGGGCTCGTATCGCGTCAGCGCAACTCTGCCGACGAACGTGTGGTCACAGTGACACTCACCGAGGACGGCGCCGCCACTCTCAAGGATGTTCTTGTTGCACTACAGGGCCTGCGCG
>JBKKBD010000235.1:0-14260 GCA_046714315.1 Specibacter sp. | reverse complement strand
CGTCGTCCGTGGGAAGCATCATGCCCTTGAGTCCAATGTCCGCGGTCTGGATGCGGGCGCAGGAGTTGGGGCATCCGTTGATGTTCAACGCGATTGGCTGGGTAAGAACCTTCGTGTCCACAAGATCAGCCAAACGTGTTTCCAGCTCGGTGATGGCCGTGGCAGCGGTGTCCTTCGTGTTCACGATGGCCAGCTTGCAGTACTCGATGCCGGTGCAGGCGATGGTGGAGCGGCGGAACAGTGACGGGCGGGCGGAGAGGCCCAGTCCGTCCAGCACGGCGATGAGCGGTTCCACCTGCTCCTTGGGCACGTCGAGGATGACGAGCTTCTGGTGCGGGGTGGTGCGCAGGCGGAACGAGCCGTGGGCTTCCAGGGCATCAGCCACGGCCGTCAAGATGGTGCCGGACACCCGGCCCACGGTGGGGGCGACGCCAATGAAGAACTTGCCGTCCTTTTGCTCGTGGACACCAATGTGGTCCCCGGGGGATGTGGGCTTGGGGGCGGGCTCGCCGTCGGGCAGCTTGTGGCCCAGGTACTCGTCCTCCAGGATGTGGCGGAACTTAGCCGGGCCCCAGTCCGCCAGCAGGAACTTCAGGCGGGCGTTGGTGCGCATGCGGCGGTAGCCGTAGTCGCGGAAGATGCTGGTGACGCCCAGCCACACCTCGGCGGCAACCTCGGGGCTGACGAACACGCCGAGGCGCTCTGCCAGGCGCGGGTTCGTGGACAAACCGCCACCCACCCAGAGGTCGTAGCCAACACCGAGCTCAGGATGGACCACGCCAACCAGGGCGAAGTCGTTGATCTCATGAACCACGTCCTGCGACGGGTGGCCCGTGATGGCTGTCTTGAACTTGCGGGGCAGATTGGCCAGTTCCGGATCGCCAATGAAACGGGCGCTGACCTCCTTGATCAAGGGGGTGGGATCGATGATCTCGTCCTTGGCAATGCCAGCCACGGGGGAACCCAGGATGACGCGGGGCACGTCGCCGCAGGCCTCGGTGGTGGACAGGCCGGCAGCCTCGAGCCGGTTCCAGATCTCCGGCACGTCTTCAACACGCACCCAGTGCAGCTGGACGTTCTGGCGGTCCGTCAGGTCAGCGGTGTCGCGGCCAAAGTCGGTTGAAATCTGCCCAATGACACGCAACTGCTCGGTAGTCAGGGACCCGCCGTCAATGCGGACGCGGAGCATGAAGTACTTGTCTTCAAGCTCGTGGGGTTCAAGGGTGGCGGTCTTGCCGCCGTCGATCCCCTGCTTGCGCTGGGTGTACAGCCCCCACCAGCGGAAACGGCCGTGAAGATCAGTCTTTTCGATGCTGTCGAAGCCGCCAGCGGCGTAGATGGTCTCAATCCGCTCACGGACGCTCAACCCGCCGTCTTCCTGCTTCCAGACCTCGTTAGCGTTCAGCGGCGCGGTGCCGTCAACCTTCCACTGGCCGTGGGGCTTGGCTGCCGGGCGTGCCCGTACCGGGCGCTTTGCCGGCGCGTCTGCGGAAACCGCCGCTGCGGCGGGTTCAGTGCCAGAGGCTGTCGCTCCGGCTAGAGCTGTCTGTGTCATATAACGAGCGTAGGTTGCGGCCACTGCCGGACAAACAAGAAATGAAACGCGGCTTCACCTTGGGCAACATTTCGTCATACGCCCCATTTTTGCCCCAATTGTGCTGTCCAATTCTTCTTTTAAAGAAGCACGACGCCGGTCAGCTATTTTTTCGCAGCCACTGCTGCGGCGGCAAAGTCCGTGAAGGAACCGTCTTGCCACTGCACGCCGTCCATGAACACCGTTGGGGTGCCCTGGACGCCGTGGGTGGAGGCCAATCCTGTGGCAAATTCAACGTAGGGCCGGTACGTCTTACTGTCGATGCAATCGGCAATGTCGGGAGCCCCTGCGTCCTTAGCCATGGCACCCAGGGTCGCTGCGTCCAGTCCCTTACTGTTTTCGGCCGGCTGGTTGGCGAACAACGAATCCAAGTACTTCTTATAGCTCTCCGGGGACTCGTTGGCCACACACGCGGCCGCAGCGGCCGAGCGTGAGGAGTAGTTGGTGCCGGAAGAGAATTTGTCCAGGTACCCGATGGGCCGGTATTCCACGGTGATCTTGCCCTGCTCCTGCAACGCCTGGATTTCCGGGCCTTGGGTTTGCTCAAATGCTGCACAATGCGGACACATGAAATCGAGAAAAACCACCATTTGCACGGGCTCACCCTTAACTGACGCTTGGATGCCAATCGCTGCCGGATCCAAAGCCTCGCCACCTTCTTCGGGCAATTGTGAGAGGTCCACACTGGTGTCTGTGGTGGTGGGAGGCACCAGTGCGCCACCCTTGCCGAAGGTGATGCCGCCGAATGCGTTCGCGTTGGCCGGGACGTCGCCTGTGCTGGTCACGCCGTCCTGCTGGGTGGAGCTGTCGGGGCTGCCCGCAGCATTATCTGCCGCCAAACCTAGGACGACGAGCGATGCCACAAGAGCAATCGCCCACACAACTGCGACCAGGGTCATGACGTAACCAATGACGAGCCCGGCGATGGCCAGGCCCTTGCCGTCCTCCCCCGTTCGCTTAATCTGGCTCAGGGCCATGTGCCCCGTAATAATTCCGGCCAAGCCCACAAAGAAGGAGGAGACCAGGGAAACAATGGCCAGGGTGTTGGTGCCTCCCTTGCCGCCGGAGACATACAAGGGAGGGTACGGCGGCTGGCCATAGGGAGCTTGTGGCTGGACATACGGCGGCTGGCCGGGTGCGGGAGGCTGCTGGCCGTACGGCGACGGCGAGAATCCCGGTGGGATTTGTGGATCTTCTGGACCTTGCACCGGGTTTTCCCCCACGATATTGCCTTTCGCTAGCTGAGCTTTCCTCCCATCATCCCCGCCGTTTCCCTAACAGCAGCCATCCCCGCACCGTGGGTCGGCGTTTTCCGGCGGCCGGCGGGGCATCTAGTTCTCAGTTCCCCGACCGTGGTCAGCAAGTGCTGAGTCAAAATGTTCCAGCGCCAGCTCGGCCAGCAGAGTCGAAGGCAGCAGGGGCTCGGCAACCATTTCTGCACCGGCCATGGCCAGTTGGTCATGGAAGTAGCCCGGGGCCAGCAGGTAGGAGGCGATGGCCACCCCCGCTGCGCCGTTTGCGCGCAGCGCCTCCACGGCCTCGGGCACCGATGGCCGGGCACTCGCCCCATAGGCAGCAAGGATGCGTTGTGGGCGACGGACCGCCAGATCCGCCGCCAGCACTTCAATCTGCTCGGCAGC
This sequence comes from Specibacter sp., assembly GCA_046714315.1. Lineage (GTDB taxonomy): Bacteria > Actinomycetota > Actinomycetes > Actinomycetales > Micrococcaceae > Specibacter. The sequence goes on along the minus strand of JBKKBD010000235.1, from coordinate 11,026 downwards.
TTCGGGCCGTGACGATCCGGCCGCGGCCAGCACAATGCCCCAATCGGCGGGCAACTCCCCCACCCGCTCATCGAGCAGCTTCGCCAGCCGCGGATCCGGGCCCAGCGGTGCCGCGGCGAAGGTGTTCGGCCGGCTTGCGACGGCCTGGGCAATGTCCACCTGCACATGGAATCCCACCGTCAGCAGCAGCGGAACAACCACGGCTTGGACGCCGGGATCCAGCCCCGCCACCACGTCCGGAAGTGCCGGTTCCTGCACGTCAACATAAGCCTCCAGCACGGAAAGTCCTGGGCGCAGGGCGGCAATCTCCGCCCTGAGCTGGTTGATGCATTCCCGTCCCTCGGCGTTGTTGGTGCCGTGGGCGCAGGCAATCATGACTGTTTCTTGCCCCATGGGTTGTGTCCTTTCGCGGTGCTTTTCTGCTGCCAATCTACGGCACAGCCCGGGTCATTCGACGGTGGTTGCGGTTCAACTTTTCCGGGCGAAGGCCGTGCGTAGCGAAAGCTTGCGTGAGTATTCGATCGATCCGTAGCGGAACAAGTGCACGGCAAGGCGCAGGGCTAGAACCCCAAAGACGAAGAGTTCGGCAATCACAATGGCCGCCGAGACACCGTTGAGCGATCCGAAGGCGTTGCGCAGCATGGCTGTAATGGGGGCCGTGAACGGGAAGAACGTGAAGATTTGAACAATCATGGCCCCGGGGTCGCTGACCACCATGGTCACGATGTAAAAGGGTATGAACATCATGATCATGACCGGCGCAAACACGGCGCTGGCGTCCCTTGCCGTCGGCATGACAGCACCGATGCCCACCAGGACGCCGGTGAACAGAATAAAGCCACCGATGAAGAGCAGTGCGCCCACCATCATGGGGAGAAATTGGAATTGCAGCTCGGAGATGTCGAATTCAGGCATGGCCAATTGTTCACGGAAGAATATATATCCCAGCACCATGGGGGCGGCAAAAACCACGGATTGGACGGCGCCCACCAGGAAGAGGGAGATGACTTTTCCCACCACCAGCGTTGTGGGATTCAGGGTTGTCAGGATCATCTCGGTGACCCGGTTCTCCTTCTCCTCCAGCGTTGAGGCCAGCATTTGGTTGGCCAGCAGAATGATTACAACGTAAAACAACACGAGGAACAGCAGCGGCGGCACCACAGTTGCCAGGCCACCGGAGGGTTGACCGTCTTTGAAGGTTTGCAGATCCGTGCTGAAGTTGCCTTGGACGGCCGCCGCCAGCTCGGCAGACCCCACCTGTTTCTGGGCCGAGAGAACCACCAGTTGCTTGGCGACGGCGTCGTAGCTGCCGTTCTTGAATATTCCTTGGTCGGCGCCGAAGACCAAGACCGGCTCGTCCAACAGTGTGGAGGGAAAGGCAAAGTAGGCGTGGAGGCTGCCGGTCCTGACCCGATCTGCGGCCGTGCTTGGGTTCTTTTCCACCTCGCCGCCCATGGCCTTGGCTAGGGCAGGGTCGATCAGCTTCGAGGCGTCCGAATAGGTGAATTCGAGCGTCTGGTCCTTTTGGGCATCCGTGAGTGACTGCGTGGAGGTGCTGCTGGCAAAAATCAAGGCAAAGACGATCCCCAGCAACACCGGGATGGCCAGTGTCGCTATCCAGAAGCGACGCTTCTTCACGGTTCTGGTGAACTCAAAATGCACCACGGTCCCCAGATTGTGCCGTGCCATCTCAGGCCACCTTCCCAGCTGCTGAACGGGACGGACCGGCGGCATCCTCGCCATAGACCTGGATGAAGATGTCATCGAGGCTGCGCCTGGTTGCCTCAAAGCCACGGACCACCACCCCGGCCACGACAAGTTCCTTCAACACCTGGGCCTCATCGACTGCATCTTCGACGGACAACTCCGCGTAGTTGTTCTCCAACCTGGTGATTTCATAGTTCGGCGAATCCGGGAGGCTGCCGGCATATTTGACCCTGATGGTCCGGCCGCCAAACTGTTTTTGGACCTCATCGATGGTGCCGTACGCCTGGGCTTTTCCGTCCTTGAGCAGGATGATCCGATCACACAGCCGCTCCACCTCCTCCATCTGGTGGGTGACCATCATGACAGTTGCCCCGGCTTCCTTGCGTTCCTCGATGATGTCCATCAGGAGGCGCCGGTTGACCGGATCGAAGCCCTTGGTTGGTTCATCTAGGATCAGCAGTTCGGGCTCATTCATGATGGTCACACCCAGCTGAATTTTTTGTTGCTCGCCGCCCGAGAGCTTATCGACCCGCACATTCGCTTTGTCCGCCAGGTCCACCCGCTTCAGATACTGCTGTGAAAAGTGCAGCGCATCTGCCCGGGACAGGCCCTTGAGCCGGCCAAAGTAGGCCATGACGTCGCGCACAGATTCCTTTTTGTACAAACCGCGCTCCTCCGGCAGGTAGCCCAGCCGCGAGCCAAAGTCGTCATTGAACACCTTGCCGTTGATCTCCAAGGTTCCCGCCGTGGGACGGTAGATGCCCAGCAAAGCCCGGATCGTGGTCGTTTTCCCACTTCCGTTGCTGCCCAGAAAACCAAATGTCTCACCGCGTTTCACATCAAAAGACAGGCCCTCAATGACCTTCTTTTGGCCAAAGTGCATGTGGAAGTCGTGCACGTGGATCAACGGCGTTTCGGCGTTCATAAAGCCCAGCGTAGTCACAAACGGCCATCGGAAAGCAGATACTTACCCAACGCCGATGCAAAGATTGAACCTATGACCGTTGACGTACCCCTTTTGCTCGACCTATTAGGCGTCTTTTTCTTCGCCGTTTCCGGCAGCCTGCTCGCCGCGCGCAAAGGTTTTGACCTGATCGGATCTGTACTGCTGGGCTCCTTGGCCGGCCTTGGCGGCGGCGTGATCCGGGATGTGATTCTCAATCAAGGACCGCCGGCGGCATTCAGTGACCCCGTCTACATGGTTCCGTCCCTTGCGGCCTCCGCACTGGTCTATTTCACGGTCAAGAATGTTCAGCGCAGCGGCTGGCTGTTGTTCACGTTCGACGCCGGTGGGCTGGCCTTGTTTTGCGTCACCGGTACTCTCAAGGCCCTTGAAGCGGGGATGAACCCCGTGGCCGGAATCCTGCTGGGTGTCACCACCGCGGTGGGTGGCGGCATCCTGCGCGACATGACAGCCAACGAGGTGCCGAGCGTCTTTGACCCGAAGGATCTGTATGCCATCCCGGCCTTCATTGGGGCAGCTTTTGCCACGGGATTGTGGCATCTGGGGTGGTTGAACCTTGCAACCGGAAGCGCCGCCGCCATGGTTGTTTTCACGCTCCGAATGCTGAGCCTGCACTTCGGTTGGCACGCCCCGCTGGCTGCCCGCAGCTGGACACCGCGCAGGGCCGTCCGCGGCTAGAATTGAACGCAGAGTTGTACACGCCAATTTTCGAAGGATTTGAATGTCTGACATGTTCGTAGAGAAGTTCCGCGGTCTGGTGCCCCAGTATCTGGAGGAACCGTGGCAGGAAGCCGACGGTATTGAATGGGCTGACCTGGACGCAGTCTTTACGGAATTGAAGATCACCGTCCCACTGGCTTTGCGCGAGTTCCTGCACGCCTTGGGTAACTGTGAAGACATCATGGAGGCCTACTACTACTTCTGGGACCCGGAAGAACTGGAAGTCGAAGACGGCTACCTGCTGTTTCTTGAGGACGAGGCCGAGGCCTACACCTGGGGCATGCTTGCCGACCAGGCCGAGGTTCCGGACCCTATTGTGTGGCGCCGCAACAATGCCACGGGCGTGTGGGTCAACGAAGAAGGAACGTTCAGCGAGTTTGTGTTTGACATGCTGGAATGGGTTTTCACCGAAGAGGACTAACGACTGCCGAACTGGCACCCTCCAGCTATGGGAATATTCATCCGCTGGAGGTAGCGTTGCGTTATGGACGCACAGGAGCCAACAAGCGCATTGAATCCGGACCCGGCCGTGGTTGTGGGGCTGGTCGAGAAACTCGTCGAGGGCATCTGGCCTCGCTCCGAAGCGGAGAGAAAGGCCTTGTTCCAGCGGCTGGGGTTCACCTCGGGTGCTAGCTGGGATGACGCAGTGCCGGCCTCTCCGTTGAACCACTACGCGCTGTCCACCAAGCAGCCGGGCGAGATCTCATCGTCGTGGAACTCCTTCAACGGCCGCTTCATGGGCGTCAGCATTCAGCTCTATACCGCCATGGACACCGACAATCCCTCGACCCGGCAGGGCTTTGAGGATTTCCGGCGGCACTTCACCACCATTTACGGTGAAGGCGTCAATCCTTGGCACGACCCCATCATCCAGGCCTGCGTTTGGAATGTGAATGGGCGCCGGATTGCCATCCGCTTCTTCAATCTCCAGCACAGCGGCATGCTTCTCACGGTCGACGACGCCGGGCTGGCAACGGCCGCCGAAGCCGAGGCCCGCCGTCGTAATGCACCAACGCACTGGAATGACAGCGAGGAGCGCACGAGCCCCTTCAATCTCCCCCAGCTGGGCGTCAGAACCTAAACGTCGCGGGAAACCACTGCTTCGGCAAAGTTCATGAGCGCGCTCTTGACGATGCCTTCGGGCATGGGTGCCAGTGCCGAAATTGCGGAATCCGACCACTCGCGCGCCACAGCCCATGACTCGCCGGTGACCTGGTGTCCACGCAGGGCGTCCACGGCTTCGGCCAAGGCCTCGTCGCTGGACAGGTCACCGTCAACAAGGGCCAAGACGGCGCTTGCATCCGCATCACCGGCGGCAGCAGCCTTGCGCAGCAACAGCACCGGCAGGGTGGGGATGCCTTCACGCAGATCCGTTCCAGGCGACTTCCCGGAAACCTTCTTCATGCCTGTCACGTCGATGACGTCATCGGCCAACTGGAAGGCAACGCCAACCTTTTCGCCGTATTCAAGCATGACGTTTTGCAGTTCCTCCGGGACGCCGGCAAAGATCGCGCCGAGCTGTCCGGATGCGGCCACCAGCGAGGCCGTCTTGTCAGCGATGACTGACAAGTAGTGCTCAATGGGGTCTTCGTCCTCGCGCGGACCGACAGTCTCATGCAACTGGCCAAGGCAGAGGCGCTCAAAGGTGCGCGCCTGGATTTCCAAGGCCCTGCCACCGAGCTCCGAAACCAGGATCGAGGCGCGGGCGAAGATCAGATCGCCAGTGAGGATGGCAACCGTGTTGCCCCACACCTCATGCGCCGTGGGCGCTCCGCGGCGGAACGGGGCCGAGTCCATGACGTCGTCGTGGTACAGGGTAGCCAGATGCGTCAGCTCGACGACGACAGCGGCCTGCACCACTTCTTTCCGCTCCGGGTCCCCGAGGTGGGCGGCAAGGAGAGCCAGCAGGGGGCGGATACGCTTGCCGCCAGCTTCCACAAGGTGGCGGCTCGTTGCGTCCGCCAGCGGATCGGAGTGCGCGATGGCCTCCCGCAAAACTTTCTCAACCTTCGCCATTCCAAGCGAAATGGAGGGTCCCAGGTCAGCGTCCTCTGCGACGGCCGAAAATCCTGCCGGCAGTTGCAGCCCCGTGGCAATAGCCATGGTGCTGGGGTTCGGATCGTGCTGTTCAGGGCGCCCTTGACCTGCATGGGTCCAGCTATGGTTCGCGGAAGTAGTCACTGCTTAACACTAACTATTGGTAGGGATTCTTGCTTGGACGTTCGGGTAATCTCCTGGTTACTGGTGGCCGGAACCAACTTTTCCAGTAGATGAATCACTCTATCCTCAAAACCACGTTCACCTGTGTCCGTGAGATTGGCCATGAGGCGAACCACAAAACGCATCAGAATCGGCATGGGCATACCCGTGCGCAATGCCAATTTCATGATGCCGGGGTTGCCAATGAGGGATGCAAAGGCGCGACCCAAGGTGAAGTGGCTCCCCCATTGATCGCGGATGAAGTCGGAGTAGCCCGAGAGCGCATGGTTGGCCGCTAAGGAGGAGTTGGTTCCCGCCGCCCGGACAATGAAGTCCGCCGCGTACCGGCCCGATTCCATGGCGTAGGAAATGCCTTCACCGTTGAAGGGGCTCACCATGCCGCCGGAATCGCCCAGCAGCATCAGCCCATCCGAGTAATGCGGGGTTCGGTTGAAGCCCATGGGAAGCGCAGCCCCGCGGATGGGGCCAACCTGGTTTTCGGGGGTGAACCCCCACTCGGCAGGCATGCCAGCGGTCCAATCGCGCAAGACCTGGCGGTAATCCAGCTTGCCAAATTCCTTGGAGGAGTTCAGGATTCCCAGGCCAACGTTGGCCGTGCCGTCGCCGACGCCGAACACCCAACCGTAGCCGGGGAGCACCTTGCCATCCGGGGAGTTCAGCTCCAACCAGCCCTCCATCCACTCTTCGTCGTGGCGCGGTGAGGTGAAGTAGGTGCGGTAGGCAACACCCATGGGCCGGTCATCGCGCTTGGCAAAGCCGTGCGAGACGGCCGTGCGGGTGGAGTTTCCGTCTGCGGCCAGGACTATGTCGGCGAAGAAGTCGGCGCTTTCGCCCGTCTTCCGGCCCGCGTCATCCAAAAGCGACGCCCTGGCACCTACGACAGTTCCGGCGTCGTCCGTGAGAACCGTGGAGACCGAGTGACCCTCCAAGATCACAGCGCCGGCACTCCGGGCGTGGGTGGCCAGAGACTCGTCAAAGCCCAGGCGAGTGCGGATGAGCCCGTAGTTGGGGAAGTTGCTGAGTTCGGGCCAGGGGACCTCGATCTGACGGCCGCCGGCAATCAGTCGCAGGCCCTTGTTGCGTCGCCAGCCTTCGGCCGGATCGTGCGGCAGGCCCATGAGCTGCATTTCACGCACGGCACGCGGGGTGAGCCCGTCACCACAGACTTTTTCGCGCGGGAAGCGGGTTTTTTCCAGCACGGTGACCTCAAGCCCGGCGGAGGCCAGATGATAGGCCGCGGTGGATCCGGCGGGGCCGGCGCCTACAACGAGTATCTTCATGCTGTGTGGGGTTTAGTGGCGCGGTGAACGGCCACGATGCCGCCGCTGAGGTTCCGGTATTTCACCGATTCCCAGCCTGCCTCGGTGAGCCAGGCGGACAAATTGTCCTGGTTGGGCCATGCCCGGATGGACTCGGCCAGGTAGACGTAGGCGTCCGGGTTCGAGGCAACCTTCTTGGCGATCGGCGGCAGTGCGCGCATCAGGTACTCGGTGTAAACGGTGCGGAACGGAGCGAAAGTTGGGTGTGAGAACTCGGCCACCACCAGCGTGCCGCCGGGCTTGGTCACGCGCAGCATCTCGCGCAATGCCTTCTTGGGATCCACAACATTGCGCAGCCCAAAGGAGATCGTTGAGGCGTCAAAGGAATTGTCCGCGAACGGCAGGTTGGTGGCATCCCCTGCAACAAAATCAATGTCGGGGCGGCGGCGCTTGCCCACCTTGAGCATGCCAACGGAGAAATCGCACGCCACAACGTGCACGCCTGCATCGGCATAGGGTTCGCTGGACGTGCCGGTACCGGCCGCCAGGTCCAGGACGCGCTGGCCCGCCCTTGCGCCAACCGCTTCAACAACAACGCGGCGCCACCGGCGGGTCTGGCCCATGGACAGGATGTCGTTCACAATGTCGTAGTTCGGGGCCACATCGTCAAACATGGCTGCCATTTCTTCCGGACGCTTATCCAAGGATGCACGATTCACCCCTTTAGTGTCTCAAACTTTGATCCGGTTCGCGCATTTTCGCTCACCGCAGGGCCGTACTTGTGGGCCATCACACCGGGCTGTACCGCGTCACACCGCGCCCGGAGTAGGTTTCCGTCCCGGGCGAGTAATCTTGAACCATCATGACTGCTTCCTTAGGCACCCATCCGCTGCGCACCCTGACCACTGCCTTGGACCCGGCCACGCTGGGTGAACTCGGCGTCACCGGACCGGCCAGTCTCTTGAATGGAACCTCCGCCTCGGACCCCCTGTGCTGGCTGCGCCGCGGAGAAGGCTTGCTCGGCTTTGGCGAGATCGCTTCCTTTACCGGCACCGGACCCTCACGATTCGCCGACGCCGAACAGTGGTGGAAAGAGCTGTTGGGCAATGCCGCCATTGACGATTCCGTACGCATGCCCGGCACCGGCGCCATGGCCTTTGGCTCCTTCGCGTTCTCCAAAACCAGCGCCTTCGAATCGCTGCTGATCGTTCCCGCCGTGGTGGTGGGTTTCTCTGGCGGCATGGCCTGGCTCACCCAGCTAACCCTTGATGGTACGGTCCCCACTCAGGAATCCGCCCTTGCGCTGTTGCGGGAGGTCGCTGCTGTTGAACGTTCGACGCCGGACACCACCTCCGCAGGCACCGTGCGCTCGGGCGCCCTGACGGAGGAGCAGTGGAAGGAAACGGTTGCCGCAGGCGTGAAGGCGATCGCGCGCGGCAGGCTGGATAAGGTGGTTTTGGCTCGGGATGTTGTCGCTTCATTCTCGGAACCCGTGCAGCGAGTCTCAATTCTGCAACGATTGGCCAGTCTTTACGATGAATGCTGGACCTACGCCGTGCGCGGGCTGGTGGGTGCGACGCCGGAAATTCTCATCAAGGTGGATGGTTCCACCGCCCAAGCCCGAGTGTTGGCCGGGACCCTCGACCGCGAGGACGAACCCGCGGGTTCCACCGGCTTTGCGGCCACCGTTTTGGGTGGATCAGCCAAGCAACGCCAGGAACATGACTTCGCCGTTCGATCGCTGACCCGGCAACTGGCCCCCTTTGCCACCGACCTGTCATTCCCGGCAGAGCCGTTCATTTTGGAGCTCCCCAATGTGTGGCATCTGGCATCCGATGTCACGGCTGAGCTAGCCAGCTCCAACGGCCATCTGCCCACGTCCCTGGCCCTTGTTGAGGCCCTGCACCCCACGGCCGCGGTCTGTGGAACACCTCGCGAGGATGCCGGGGCGCTCATCCTGGAACTGGAGAAGATGGACCGCGGCCCGTACGCCGGGCCTGTTGGCTGGCTGGATGGAGCTGGCAACGGCGAGTGGGGAATTGCCCTGCGTGGAGCCATGCTCGAGGATGCGCACCATGTACGCCTGTATGCCGGGGCAGGCATCGTCCAGGCTTCCGATCCGGCGGCCGAGCTGGCCGAAACGTGGGCCAAGTTCCGCCCTATGCTTCAGGCCTTGAACCTGCCCCACCATCCCTGAGTTGTTCTTGACAGTCCGGAATCCCGGACAGACACCACAAGAAGGCCCTTGCCAGACGAGCTGGTAAGTTGTTCAATAGTCAAATGTAGTTTACCGTGATGCAAATCACAGCGAGATACACTAGTTTTCAATAGACAGTGCCCCATGAACCATGTGCCTCAAGAAACAAAGGGATAATCATGCAAATCTCACCCAAGCTGACCATTCGCTTGGCCGCCGTCGCGGCCGCCGCAGCACTGGCCCTGACCGGCTGCACCACTGCATCCCAGGACGGCGACACCGACAGCAGCGGAGGCCCCTCACAGGCTGCCGCTTTTGACCCGAACACGGTTGCCAAGGATGACGCGCTGATTGCACTGCTGCCGGCAGCCCTGAAGGACAAGGCAACACTGGAGGTTGGTTCGGACACTTCTTACGAGCCGGCCGAATTCCTAGACAAGGATGGCCAGACTCCCATCGGCTACGACGTGGATATTGCCAAGGCAATCGCGGCGACTCTTGGTAAGAAGGCCGTTGTTCACACGGCTGACTTCTCCTCCATCATTCCCAAGATCGGTACGGTTTACGATCTGGGCATTTCCTCCTTCACGATCAACCCGGAGCGTTCAAAGGCTGTGAACTTTGTGAGCTACTTCAACGCCGGCGTCCTGTGGGCCGTTCAGAAGGGCAACCCCAAGGGCATCAGCATGGACGATCTCTGCGGTAAGAAGATCGGTGTTCAGACCGGCACGGTTGAAGAAGACCCCGATGTTAAGGACCGCTCAGCAAAGTGTGTAGCCGACGGCAAGCCGGCCATTGAGATTGTGTCCCTGAAGAACCAGACGGAAGTTACAACACGTCTGGTGGGCGGCACCATTGACGCCATGAGCGCCGATACACCCATCATCAACAACGCCTTGGCCAAGACCAACGGCCAGCTGGAAACCTTGGGCGAAACCTACGACTCTGCCGAGCAGGGCATCGCGATCGCCAAGTCCGACACCGAATTTGCCGCCGTGATTGAAAAGGTCATGAACAAGCTCATCGAAGATGGCAGCTACGACAAGATCCTGACCACCTGGAACAACCAGGACGGCGCGTTGAAGGCAGCCGTCCTGAACCCGACGGCGGGCTAGCCCTTGAGCCGTCTAAGCTCACGAAGAGCTGCCACTGGCGGCCGTGCGGATGTGGACCTGATCGACGCAGTCCCCGTCCGCCACCCGTGGCGGTGGGTCGGTGCCGCATTCATTCTGCTGGCGGTCATCCTGGCGATTCAGTCAATGACCACCAACGAAAAGTTCTACTGGGGAACCTTCAGGGCTTATGTCCTTGACGTCCTGGTTATTCAGGGCGTTGGCTGGACACTTATTTTGACGGTGGCCTCCATGGTCATTGCCATTGTGTTGGCGATCCTGCTGGCGTTCATGCGGCAATCAGACAACCCTTTGTTCAGGTACGTTTCCTGGGTTTGGGTTTGGTTCTTCCGCGGCACACCCGTATACACCCAGCTGCTGTTCTGGGGATCTATTGGTGCTCTTTATCCCAAGATCATCGTTGGGGTCCCTTTTGGCCCCGAACTCTTTTCCTGGGACACCGCCACGGTTATCAACGCCACGGTGGCCGCCATTGTGGGCCTTGGTCTCAACGAATCAGCGTACTTGGCTGAGATTTTCCGTGCTGGCCTGAAGTCCGTGGACAACGGTCAGATGGAAGCTGCCGAGGCCCTTGGAATGCGCCGTTCAAAGGTCATGTGGCGGATCATTCTGCCCCAGGCCATGCGCGTGATCATTCCTCCCACAGGCAATGAAACCATCGGCATGCTCAAAACCACCTCGCTGGTGTTGGCCGTACCGTTTACCTTGGACCTGACATTCGTGACCAATGCCTTGGCGAGCCGGACCTTCCTGCCGATCCCGCTGTTGATGGTCGCTGCATTCTGGTACCTGGTGATCACCTCGGTGTTGATGGTTGGCCAGTACT
>JBKKBD010000234.1:0-4923 GCA_046714315.1 Specibacter sp. | reverse complement strand
GCGCCGCCGTCGTACTCGACATCATCTCAAGGAGTCCCTGAATGGACACTCTCTCCACCGTCATCCTGTCGCTGCTCACCGTAGCGTCACCGCTGGCCATCTCCCGGGCCAAGAATGAATCATGGTCCAAGACTGCCAAGGTCGCCGTCCCGATCCTCGTATCAGTCATCCTCGCTCTCGGCTACCTGTACATCACCGGCAGCATCACCCAAGGCAGCGACGTGATCACCACCATTCTGATCGTCTACGGCGCCCAGCAACTGGCCTACACCACGATCATGCGGTGGTACTCGACCATCCTCGAACAACGCGGCCAGACCGCCGAAGATGGCCCCGACCACCGCGCCTAACCACACATAAGTAAAGCCTCCACCATCACGGGTGGAGGCCTACTTTTGTTTAACCATCAGGCGACGACTAGCTAGAGTGCTCCGGGCAGAACGCTGATGTAGCCGCGCCAATCATGTAACCAGCATCAGCACCCGACATAGAAGCCAACGACATCAGGTAGGTGACCTGCTCAGCGAATGAGTCTCCACCCTCCAAGGCGACACAAATATCCTTGCCAACCTTGACCGCCGCAGCATCGTCACTTGCCGGGAACTTCTCGTGCCATGCCGAAAGATACACGGCTTCCATATCAACCTCGGGCACAGTCGCGCCCGTTGAACAGCCAGCCAACGCCAGCAACAGGACCGCCCCAATCAACGCGAGTTTTCTCATGTCGTAACCATAGCTGGGAGCACTCAAAAGATCGTCAGGCAGCTACCGCGTTCATGGCCCGGATAGTCCACGCTGCCCGGTCCTGCCCGAGCACCAGCTCGAACGTGACCAGCGGTGTGCGTGGGTTGTGACCGATGCGTGCTTGGACCAGCCACACCTCGACGTCGATCTTGAGGGGTCCGTCGCGTTCTGCTCGCCGAGCTGTCTGCCACCAAGGCAACCGCTCAAACCAACGCACCGGATCCGGGACAACCCACCATGTGCGACCACCTCGGACGAAGGACGTCGGCACACCCGAAGCCGACATGGACACTTCAATACTTTCCATGGCGAAAACGCTACGCCCAGGCACTGACAAAGTGAACGGCCAACCTTGCCAAAAAGCCAGTACGGTCCTAGTACGGAATAGTCCACCCTGAACCCCGCTACTTTCCCTAACTCACTGACGTGGCGAAAAGGAGGGTTAACGAAGAATCCCCGCCATTCTGCACCGGACTGGCGCGGAATAACGGGGATTATGTGGTGGGTCCTACCGGGATCGAACCGATGACATCCACGGTGTAAACGTGGCGCTCTACCAGCTGAGCTAAAGACCCAATCATTGTTTCGGCTTCCAAGCTTTGCGCTTGTTGGCCTGACCAACGAGAAACTACTGTACACATGTTTTAGCGATTGCGCCAATCGAGCCCCAGAGCACTCGACAAATAGCTCAAACCCTCCCCCACGCCGATCTCCAATTTCGTATCAGCAAGCGGATCTCCACGAGTTTCACCTCTGTTAATAATCACCACAGACTTACCATCCTTGGCCGCTCGTTTGACGAATCGCAAACCACTCATGACGGTCAGAGACGATCCCGCCACCAAGAGAAGTCCCGCGGATGCCACCATGGCAAAGGACCGTTCGACCCTTTCCTTAGGGACGTTTTCCCCAAAGAAAACAAAATCGGGTTTGAGTATCCCACCGCACAAGGGGCACTTGGCGATCTTGAAAGAAGCAATGAGAAGTTCATCGGCAAGGTCAGCATCTGCATCCGGCGCCGTCGAGATCCCACTGACTGCGTCAAGAAATCCTGGATTAAGTTCGTCAAGAATCATGGCGAGAAACGATCGCGAGTAAATTGTCTGGCAATTCATACACATGACTTGATCAAAGCGCCCGTGCAGGTCCACAACATTGGTGGCTCCCGCATCCTCATGCAGTCGGTCAACATTCTGAGTCACAATGCCGGTGAGATGACTTGCACGCTCCAATGCCACAGCAGCAAAATGTCCAACGTTGGGTTCGGCACGGTGCATGTGTGCCCAGCCAATATGATTCCTGGCCCAATAACGCTGACGGAGCAGCGGGTCGCCCACAAATTCTTGGTACGTCAGAGGCTGGCGGGGCGGTGAATTTGGACTTCGATAATCAGGAATGCCGGAATCGGTGCTAAGTCCGGCGCCGGTAAGCAATGCCGTGGGGTGGCGCCGCATCAGTTCCGCTACCCGTTCCAAAGCCTCGACTTCGGCGGCAGTCAGGGAACCGACTGGCTGCGCATCGGAGCGGTGCACGCCGGCCGGCGAAGGTGCCCCGTGACTGAAGGCTGTTTGGCCAATACCCGGGCGAACGTTGTCCATGGTTAGAGCTGTTCCAATGCCTGGCGGTATCTTGCCAGCGGACGGGCTTGGCCCGTAACTGTGCTGAAGATGTCGGCAATGTGCCCTTGCGCTGTTACAAGGAAGGTGCTCCGCCCCGCCATGCCGCGCACCGGATCAAAGGTTCCGTAAGCCTGGCTCACCTCACCATGGGGCCAGAAATCGGCCAGCAGGTCAAAGTCATAGCCCTCGGCATGAGCGTAGGCGCGCAGTGTGTATTTCGTATCCACGGACACGGCTAACAAACGCACGCCCACAGCAGCAAAATCGGCGATGTTGTCGCGCAACTCACACAACTCCCCCGTGCAGATTCCAGAGAATGCGAAGGGGTAAAACACGATTGCGACGGCGGTGCCACGCAACCCGGAAAGGGAGATTGGCTCGCCAAACTGGTTTGGCAGTGAAAAGTCGGGAGCCATGTCCCCGATCTGCAATCCCGGGTGCGTGCCGCCGTCGAGCATCACGTGCAGTCCTGCTTACAGACGCTTGCGCGGAACCAGGCGGGTCGCTGCCCAATCCGCGGAAACTCCGGCAGTGGTCGTCACATGCAGGCCGGCGGTAGGTGCCGCTTCCTGAATGTCCGACGGCGGGACGTAGCCATCTCTTCCCTGCTTCGGCGTGAGGATCCAAACGATCCCACCCTCATCCAGAGTCGTCAGTGAATCCACCAAGGAATCCACCAGATCGCCGTCGTCTGCGCGCCACCAGAAGATGACGGCGTCAACAACGTCATGATCATCCTCGTCAAACATCTCGGACCCAATCAGATCCTCAATGTCAGCGCGCAGCTTAAAATCAACGTCGTCGTCGTATCCGAGTTCCTGGACAAGATCCTCATCCTTGAACCCCAATTTGCCTGCCACCTTGGCAACAGTGCCGGCGTCGGCCTCGCTCACGTTTTTCCTCCTGCGGTCAGCACTTGCGCGCTGGTTTGTTGGTATGTATCCCCAGTCTAGGGGGTCAGCCCATATTGCCTCTACTTAACAGCAGTTGGCAACAAACACCCCGCAAGTTCGCGTATCAATTTGTGATTTGCACAACATCATGCTTTTTCACGGGCGCGCAGGAGTCCGCCGTATCGCCTTTCAGCGGAGGTCACGCACCGGGCACAGCTACGCACAAGCGGTCGCTGCGGTCTAGAGTGTTGGTACACGCCCATGGCCACAGCTCTGGGCGCCCCCACACTGCTTTTATAAGAGAGGTTGGACGTGGCTGCAGGAGACGAAAACTCCCATATCCTCAGCGGGTTGACAAACCAGCTGCCTGATCGCGATCCAGAAGAGACAGCCGAATGGCTTGAGTCCTTGGATACGTTGATTCAGGAACGTGGCACAGAGCGTGCCCAGTACATTATGCGTAGCCTGCTTCAGCGGGCCGGCGCGCAAAGCGTTGGCGTGCCGATGGTGACGACGACTGACTATGTAAACACCATTCCCGTTGATCAGGAACCCGAGTTCCCCGGCAACGAGGAGATCGAGCGTAAGTACCGCGCCTGGCTTCGTTGGAACGCAGCCGTCTTGGTGCACCGCGCCCAAGCCCCGGAGATTGGTGTCGGTGGACATATTTCCACCTACGCAGGTGCCGCAACTCTGTATGAGGTTGGTTTCAACCACTTCTTCCGCGGCAAGGACCACGCCGGCGGCGGAGATCAGGTCTTCTTCCAGGGCCACGCTTCCCCCGGAATGTACGCCCGTGCTTTCCTTGAAGGCCGCCTCACAGAAGAGGACCTGGACGGATTCCGCCAGGAACGCTCCAAGGAAGGCCACGCGCTTTCTTCCTACCCGCACCCGCGCCTCATGCCGGAGTTCTGGGAATTCCCCACCGTGTCCATGGGCATCGGTCCGATGAACGCGATTTACCAGGCCCAGTCCAACCGATACCTGCACAACCGCGGTATCAAGGACACGAGCGACCAGCAGGTCTGGGCGTTCTTGGGTGATGGTGAAATGGACGAGCCCGAATCACGCGGCCTGCTCCAGCTCGCTGCCAACGACAAGCTCGACAACCTCACCTTTGTGGTCAACTGCAACCTCCAACGCCTTGATGGCCCGGTACGTGGCAACGGCAAGATTGTTCAGGAACTCGAAGCGTTCTTCCGCGGTGCCGGCTGGAACGTTATCAAGGTCCTCTGGGGCCGTGAGTGGGATGACCTGCTCGAGCGCGATAGCGACGGGTCTCTGGTCGATGTCATGAACACCACCCGTGATGGCGATTACCAGACCTACAAGGCTGAGTCCGGCGGATTTGTGCGCGAGCACTTCTTCGGGCAGACCCCGCAGACCAAGGAACTCGCCGCACACCTCAGCGACGACGAGGTCTGGAATCTGAAGCGCGGCGGCCACGATTACCACAAGGTTTACGCCGCCTACAAGGCAGCCATGGACTTCAAGGGCAAGCCCACAGTGATCCTGGCCCACACCGTCAAGGGCTACGGTCTGGGTACCCACTTCGAGGCGCGTAACTCCACGCACCAGATGAAGAAGCTCACCCTTCAGGACTTGAAGGACTTCCGTACGCACCTGCGCCTACCCATCACCGATGAGGTTCTCGAAGCTGACCCGTA
>JBKKBD010000233.1:0-3711 GCA_046714315.1 Specibacter sp. | reverse complement strand
TCGACATCAAGCACCAGCTGTTGCCGAACAGGATTGTGTTCCCGTCCGCGGCCGTTGCCGGAGTGCTGTTGCTTTCGGCCAGCCTGTTTATGCTCGACGGCGCCACCGCCTTGCGCACGGTGCTCGGGGCCGCTGTGATGTGGGCCGTGTATGTGGTGCTCAGGTTAATATCGCCGTCCAGCATGGGCTATGGCGACGTGAAGCTGGCCTTCGTCCTAGGACTCTATCTGGGCTTCGTGAGCTGGCAGGCTGTGTTGTGGGGGACCGTCCTTGCATTCCTGCTCGGTGCTGTGTGGGGCTTGATCCTCATTGCTTCAAGGCGTGGGACCGGCAAGACCCAGATCCCCTTTGGACCGTTCATGCTTGCCGGTGCACTGGTGGCGCTCGTGGTGGGCTAGAGTCCGCCCTTGCCGAAGAGGTTCACGATGCCAACAATGGCCGGGCTGAGCATCACGATAAACAGCACGGGCAGGATGGTGAAGATCAGCGGAAAAAGGATCTTGACCGGAACCTTCATGGCCTTTTCTTCGGCCCGCTGACGGCGCTTTGTTCGCAGTTCGTCGGCCTGGGTCCTTAGCACCCGGCCGATGGCAATTCCGTACTTGTCAGCTTGGATGACTGCCCGAACAAACGACTTCAGATCCTTCACCTGGGTTCGTTCTACCAAGGCCCAATAGGATTCTGCCCGGTTCCTGCCCATTTGGATGTCCTGCATGGTTCTCTTGAGCTCAAGCGCCAGGGGTCCTTTGCCCGTGGAAGCGGCTCGGCCCATGGCCGATTCAAAACCCAGTCCGGCTTCCACCGCAATGAGCATTTGATCGAGTGTATTGGGGAGTTCAAGCGTAATGGCCTCCTGTCGACTCTTGGCCCGCGAATCAAGTAAGACGTCAGGTGTGAAATACGAAAGGACCGTGGCGCCAATCAAGAGCAAGAGGCCAAGCTTCCCCGGGTCTCTGGAAAAGAACAGGAACCCGACCAGAAAAACCGTCAGCGCCAACAAGGGCTTGATAACCAACAAGCGCTGAAGCGGCAACTCCGCGGGACGTCCGGCACGATTAACGAGCTGATTGAGCCAGCCTACGTACGATTTCGGCGCCAACCGTCTTGCAATCTCGTTGAGGTTATCGTTTGGCGTTCTGACTTTTTTGGACTTGGCCGGCAAGGGGCCGGTCAGGAGATTCTGGCGGACCAATTTGCGGGTCCCGGTATCAGCGGCGAGTGCCTGAAACAGAAGCAGACCAACCGGAACTGTGATGAGCAGGATCGCTGCCAACGCTATGGGTGACATGTGATTTCCCCCTAGAACTTAATCTTGACGACGGCTCGGAGCCAGAGGGCACCTACACCCAGCAACACGGCGCTAACAACAATCAACGCAATCCCCATCAAAGATTCGAAGAGGACGGAAAAGTACTTGGGATTCATGAAGAACATGATGATTCCAACGCCGAACGGCAAGCAGAAAAGGACAAGTGCCGACATTCGGCCCTCGGCGCTAAGCGCCTCCACTTGTCTCCTGATTTGGCCGCGGTCGCGGATGGTGTCTCCCACGTGGTCCAAAACGTCTGCCAAGTCGCCGCCGGCCTCACGGTTGATCTCGATGGCCTGGGCCACCCAGCTGAAATCCTCGCTCTGCATTCGAGCGGCGGTCGAAAGCAGCGAATCGCCCGTGTCCCTGCCCAAGCGGGTCTCGTTGACCACCCGCGCAAGCTCCTCTGACATGGGGGCATCGGAGTCTGCGGCCGCCGCGTCGATGGCATGCATCATGCTGTGACCAGCTCGTAGACCACCGGTGAGCAGTTGCAAGGTGTCTCCGAGCTGGTCATTAAAAGCAGACCTGCGGCGGTCAGTCTTTATCCGAACCATGGCCCATGCAAGGAGGGGAATCAAGGGCAACATGAAGAAACTCAGTACTGGAATATCCAGCAGGAAGAACACCAGAACGGCCACCACGGTGGTGGCGGCAACCCAGATGATGAAGTCCGCCGGGCGGGTCTTGATTCCTGCGAGTTCCAATGCCGTGCCGGTGGTGTAGCGGGCACCGCGACGGTCGAGGAAGCCGTTGATGGCATCAACGGTGGATTCGGTGACCTGGCCCAGTTTCTTGTCACCTGATCCCGTCTTCTTGTCAAGCTGGCCCGAGGCTAGGCGCTCCTTGGAGACTCGCCCATGTCTTGGCTTGAACACCACAAATACCAGCAGGAGGAGTGCGGCCAGGCAAAGCGGGATCCCGAGCGCGATCAGCGCCGGATTCATCGTCTTACTCCTTGAACAGGTACATCAAAGATATGAGGTGAGATCTGAATGCCCAAGTCAGCAAACCGCTCGACAAACCGTGGCCTGATTCCAGTGGCAACAGGTTTGCCCAAGTACCTGCCATTTGCGTCCACACCTGCTGAATAGTCAAAGAGGAACGCGTCTTGGAGAGTGACCATATCACCCTCCATCCCCTGGACTTCTGTCACATGCGTGACGCGGCGGGTTCCATCGCGCAGCCTGGTGATTTGGACGATCAAGTCCACTGCGGAGGAAACTTGTTCCCTAATTGCCCGGAGGGGGAGCTCAATCCCGGCCATCATAACCAAGGTTTCCAAGCGGGCGATGCAGTCCCTTGGTGAGTTGGCGTGGACAGTTGAGAGGGAACCATCGTGGCCGGTGTTCATAGCCTGGAGCATGTCCAAACTTTCACCCCCGCGAACCTCACCCACCACAATGCGGTCGGGCCTCATACGCAGGGAATTCCTGACCAACTCTCGAATGGCAACCTCGCCCTTTCCTTCAATGTTGGGTGGCCGGCTCTCAAGACGAATCACATGTTCCTGTTGCAATTGGAGCTCCACGGCATCCTCAATAGTGATGATGCGATCGGTGGGCGGGATGAAAGATGACAGGACGTTCAGAAGTGTTGTCTTTCCTGTGCCTGTTCCACCGGACACCAGGATGTTCATTCGTGCCCAGACACAGGCGTTGAGTAGCTCAGCCATTTCCGTTGAAAGCGTCCCGAAGTCAATGAGGTTCTGGACCGTCAGCGGAACGTGGCTGAACTTCCTGATGGTCATGGTTGGGCCGTTGACCGAAAGTGGCGGAATGATGACGTTGACGCGGGAGCCATCCTCCAGCCGGGCATCGACCAAGGGAGACGACTCATCAATTCTGCGGCCCACCCTTGAGACAATCTTGTCAATGACCCTGCGCAGCTGGGCCTCGTTGGCGAAGCGATGTGATGTCCGGGTAATTTGTCCCAGACGCTCAATGTAAATGGCGTCCGTACTGTTCACCATGATCTCGGTGATGGTTGGATCATCCAACATTTGCTGGAGTGGGCCGTAGCCCAGGACGTCATCGGAGACCTCCTTGATTAACCGGCGGCGTTCCTCGCCTGAGAGCGCAGCTTGCTCTTCGGCAATGATGACCGCAAGCTCCGAGGCTGCAAGCTTGTTGAGATCATCTTCGACCATGGTGGGATCGCTAAGGCGAGCACCGAGCCTTTCAAACAGGGATTCGGTGGCCCTGGACTTGAGCCCGGCGAGGCCGTCCGTCAGAGGCTGCCGGTTGGCGGGAGCCTCTCCCGATCCCGGTTGGTCTTCAATGCCTGGGCTCGGTGGCAGGTACAAGCCCGGATGCGAATAGTTTGCGGCCGCTTGGGCCGTTGGTTCCGGCATCTGCTGGACGGGACTGGGTGTTTCTCCGCGCACGGCGGCAAGACGTTCT
>JBKKBD010000232.1:0-13539 GCA_046714315.1 Specibacter sp. | reverse complement strand
TCGGAGCGGGGATCAACCTTGCCGTCAACGTGAATAACGTCCGGGTCGTCAAAGACGCGGATGACCTGGGCAATAGCCTCAGCCTCGCGGATGTTGGCGAGGAACTTGTTGCCCAGGCCTTCACCTTCCGAAGCACCCTTGACGATGCCAGCAATGTCCACGAAGGACACCACGGCAGGCAACAGGCGTGCGGATCCGAAGATCTCAGCCAGCTGTGCCAAACGGGGATCGGGCAGGCTGACGATGCCAACGTTGGGCTCGATCGTGGCGAACGGGTAGTTCGCTGCGAGCACGTTGTTACGCGTCAGTGCGTTGAAAAGAGTTGATTTGCCGACGTTGGGCAGTCCGACGATGCCAATAGTAAGAGCCACGGAAGTGATTCTACCGGCATTGCCACCGCGGCGGACACTTGAGCTGGTGTTAGGCGCAAATGAGGTAGTTAGAACGCCGTATTTTGCCATTAACACCAGCCCACGTTGAGGGGCCACCTGCAGAATGTCAGAGCCTCATGCCAAAGTGGTTCCATGACTGGAATCGCGTGGCTTGTAGCTATCTTGATGTTGTTGGTTGGTGCTGTTCTGGGCGCAGCGGCGGTGGCGTGGGTGCTCCTGCGCAGGCTGCGCGGCGCAACGGAAGAAGCGGACGCCGCCCATGAACGGGCGGCGGCGCTCAATGCCAATTTTGCCGCGGCCGATGCCGAACGCAGGCTTCTTGCCTCGCAGAACCAGGCGCTCTCGGCACGGCAGGGCACCGATTCCAATGTGCTTCAGGCTCTGGGCCCGGTGTCCGAGAAACTCAATGCTGTGCAGCGCCAGGTTTCCTTGCTGGAGCGTGATCGTGTTGAGCAGTACGGCCAGCTTGCCGAACAGCTCCGTGAGGCCAAGGAAGCGGACGCCAAATTATTGGCAACCACCTCTTCCCTCGCCTCGGCTCTGCGGTCCAACAGCGCCCGCGGCAAGTGGGGAGAAGTACAGCTGCGCCGCGTGGTTGAGTCCGCCGGCATGCTCTCCCACGTTGATTTTCAGGAGCAGGTGCACACTGCCACGGACGACGGCGTGCACCGCCCCGACATGGTGGTGCGGCTGCCCGGCGGCAAGGAGCTGGTCCTGGACGCCAAGGTGCCGCTGACCTCTTTCCTCAACGCGCACGACGCCGGCACACCGGACGGCGTGGAGTCGCAGCAACACTTGGCTCGCCACGCAAAAGCTGTCAAGGTCCACATCGATGCCCTGGCCGGCAAGGCCTACTGGGCGTCGGCAACGAACTCTCCGGAACTTGTCATTTGCTTCGTCCCGGTGGAGTCAATCCTTTCGGCTGCATTGATGGCCGATCCGGGCCTGCTGGACTACGCCATGACCAAGAACGTGGTGCTGGCCTCCCCCATCTCCCTCATGGCGATCCTGAAGTCCGTGGCCTTTAGCTGGCGCCAGGATGTACTGACCGAAAGCGCCAAGGAGCTCTTTGAACTGTCGGCACAGCTGTACACACGCCTTGGCACCATGGGTGGGGCGGTTTCGGCCGTGGGTGTCTCGCTGAAGACAAGCGTCGATCGTTACAACAAGCTGGTGGGGACGCTGGAAGCCCGGGTTCTACCCACGGCCCGCAAACTCAATACACTTGATCCGCAATCATTGGAATCCCCCGTTCACGTCGAGGTCACACCGCGTGTCCTGACTGCGCCGGAATTCAATGATCCTTCCTGGAGCTAACTACAGCAGGTTGGAGCTCTTTACGCCCTTGTAATCGGGATCTCCGGCTGCCTTGAGCTTTGCACGTAGTTCCTTGGGCAGCGAGAACAGGATGTCTTCCTTGGCCGTGACTACCTCATTCACGGAGGTGAAGCCGTACGTGGCCAGCAGCGCCAGCACGTCCTGAACCAGAACTTCAGGCACAGAAGCGCCGCTCGTGACGCCAACACTGGCTACGCCTTCAAACCAGGTCTCGTCAATCTCGTGGGCAAAATCAACCCGGTAAGAGGCCTTCGCGCCGTATTCCAGGGCAACTTCCACCAGCCGGACCGAATTGGAAGAGTTGGCCGAACCAACCACAATCACGAGGTCCGCCTGCGGTGCGATCTCCTTGATGGCCGACTGGCGGTTCGTGGTGGCGTAGCAAATATCGTCGCTGGGCGGGTTCTGCAACTTGGGGAACCGCTCACGCAGGATGTCGACGATCTCCATCGTCTCATCGACCGAAAGGGTGGTTTGGGAGAGCCAGATCAGGTGGTCCGGATCAGCTACCTCAACGGTGCGAGCCTCTTCCGGATTGTTCACGATCGTGGTGCTCTCCGGCGCTTCGCCGTAGGTGCCTTCGACTTCTTCGTGGCCCTCGTGCCCGATCAGGAGAATATGATTTTCTTCCTTGGCAAACCTGACGGCTTCCTTGTGCACCTTCGTCACCAGGGGGCACGTGGCATCGATGGTGCGCAGCCCGCGGTCCGCGGCCGACTGAACCACAGCCGGGGAGACTCCGTGCGCGGAGAAAACGACCAGTGCGCCTTCGGGAACTTCGTCGTTTTCTTCGACGAAGATGGCACCGCGGGCTTCAAGGGAAGAGACCACATGCACGTTGTGAACAATCTGCTTGCGCACGTAAACGGGTGCACCGTAATGCTCCAGGGCCTTTTCCACCGCGATGACGGCGCGATCCACACCGGCGCAATATCCTCGCGGGGCAGCGAGCAAAACACGCTTTTCTCCGGTCACCGGAGCCGCGGCGGCGACCTCTTCGGGCGACCTGCGACGACGCGGAACGACGGGCATGGACAAGGAAACGGCAGTGGAACTCATACCCACCATCCTACGTGGTGCGCCTGCGCTTCACGATGAGAGCTGCAACACCGGCCAGCGCCAGCACCCCGGCAATGACAAAGGTGGCGTTGATCCCGCCCTGCCAGCTCTCCCGCGCCAAGGATCCCAGCTCCACCCCAAATTGCTGGGCTGCCTCGGGGCCAGTGGCCATGCCGGCCAGAATGCCCTGCACAATTCCTGACGCGAACAGCCACACGAGCGCCACGGTGGCCAGCCCTGCGCCAGCGAGTAAGAGTGTCAGCGAACGCCGTCGTGCGGCAACGAGGCCAAGCACCAAAAGGTCGATCGAGATGAATGCCAACCAGCCTCCCCAGCCACCCAGCGTGGTTGCCGCGGGTAGCAAGCGGGCGAGCTGGGGCTGCTCCAAGGCCACGACAACGTCCTTGGGCGTGGGCAGGGCGACGCCCGTGGAGTCACTGACCTTGGCGGCCACCAAAGCCACCAGCGGGGCAATGTCCAGTTGCAGATCCCCCTGAACTTCCTTGTTGCCGGCCGCGGTAAAGGTCAATCCATGGCTGCGCTGCAGCGTTTCGGTCCAGGCCTGGTCGTATCCCGGTTCCGTGTAAATGCTCTGGGCTGCATTTTGGATGAGTGCTGCGGCTAGCTCAGTCAACTGCGGTGGCAGGTCGATGGACGCCGTCGCCTGCTTGGCAGCCAGGGCAGAGAGGCCCTCCTGGAACGATTTGTTGCTGCCCAAAGGACCCGCCAACTCGACGAATCCGGCCTGGTCAATAACGTTTTTCTGCACCCACATGGCAGGCCCGGCCACGGCTGCGGCCAACAGGGCCAGAATGACAAGAAGAGCGGAAACGGCAGTGCGCATGAATCATCCCAAACCACGAAAAAATGTTGACTATCGTTTTCCAGACTAGTCGACGCCTGTGGACGACGGTGCGCGAGTGTCAGTGCGTGAAGATATGGTTATTTCAAGGCACCACTTGGCACTGCACTTGGCAATGCACTCGGCAATAAAGGACGGCGATACGGTTATGGCGGACACCCCGGAGCAGAAGATCCTTGCACCCACGGCGGCCGAAACCACGCCCGACAACCCCTGGCCATTGCAGTTGCTGAGCCAAAAGCTCAAGTCCCACATTGAAAAGGCGCCGCCGGCTTGGGTTGAGGCGCAGGTGATCGAGCTGAACAAGCGTGCCAACGTCAGCTACCTGACCTTGCGGGACATTGATGCCGAGGTCTCCCTGAGCGTCACGGTGTGGGGTTCGGTCCTGAGCCGGCTGGAGGCTCCCCTCGAACGAGGCTCCCGCGTGGTGGCCCAGCTCAAACCCGATTTTTGGCTCAAGACCGGGCGCCTGTCCATGCAGGGCCAGGATATCCGCCCGGTGGGGCAGGGAGACCTGCTGGCCCGCATTGAGCAATTACGCCAGGCACTGGCGGCCGAGGGCCTTTTTGACCCCCGCCACAAGAAACCCCTGCCCTTGCTGCCGCATCGGATTGGCCTGATTACCGGCCGTAATTCAGATGCCATGAAGGATGTGCTGCGCAATGCATCCCTGCGTTGGCCTGCCGTGGAGTTTGAGGTTCGCGAAGTTCCCGTCCAGGGCGTCAACGCCGTGGCCGGCGTCATCGGCGCCTTGGCCGAACTTGATGCCGATCCCAGGATCGATGTCATTGTCATTGCCCGCGGCGGCGGTTCCCTCGAGGACCTACTGCCGTTCAGCCATGAATCCCTGGTGCGCGCCGTCGCCGCGGCCCAGACGCCGGTAGTCAGTGCCATTGGCCATGAGGCTGACCGGCCGCTGCTGGATGAGGTGGCCGATCTCCGTGCCTCCACACCCACCGATGCCGCCAAGCGCATTGTGCCGGACGTGGGCGATGAACTGCGCCGCGTGAACCAAGCCCGGACGCAGCTCAACCGCAGGATTGAGAACCTTTTGGAGCGTGAAAGCGAGCGGCTGGCCTACCTCCGCACCCGGCCTGTCCTAGCCAATCCGATGGTCATGATCACCACCAAGTACGACGACGTCGCCTCCTTGCGCGGCCGCGCCCTGAACGCTGTGCGCACCCAGGTTGGCCGTCATCATGACCAATTGACCCACCTGCGGGCCCAGGTCCGTGCCCTGTCGCCGCAAAAGACCCTTGACAGGGGTTACGCCGTGGTCCAGCTGGAAGACCGAACCATCGTCCGGGCGCCCGAACAGGTATCCCCCGGAACACCCCTGAAGATCCGCGTGGCCGGTGGAGATTTCACCGCCTTCGGCAACTAGCCAACTTCCACAGCTTCAAGCCACCACAAAAGGAACCCCATGAGCACCCCAACACCGAACCCCGCCACTGCAGACGTCGCCGCGCTCAGCTATGAACAAGCCCGCGAACAATTGATGAACGTGGTCAATCAACTCGAGGCCGGTAGCTCAAGCCTTGAAGACTCGTTGGCTCTGTGGGAGCGGGGCGAAGCCTTAGCCAAGCGTTGCGAGGAATGGCTGGAAGGCGCCAAGGCACGTCTCGACGCCGCCCGCGCCACCGAGGAATCATAAATTCCTGCTGGCGCTAGATGACAGCGTCCTTGAGACGCGCCCGTTCCTTAGCCAGGTCATAGTCGCCCGTTGGCCACTGCAGTTTTAGCCCTTCGAATGCCTGGATCAGGATTTCCTGAACAGCTATGCGCGTGTACCATTTCTTGTCCGCAGGAACCACGTACCACGGCGCACCTTCGGTACTCGTCTTCTCGAAAGCCCGCTGGTAGGCATCCATGTACTGCGGCCAGAATTTACGTTCATCCAAATCCGTGGGGCTGTACTTCCAATATTTGGTGGGATCGCCCAGACGCGCGGTGAGCCGCTCCAATTGCTCGGCCGGGCTGATATTGAGCATGACCTTGACTACCGTGGTGCCGGCTGCGGCCAGCTCGGCCTCAAACTCGTTGATGGCTGCGTAGCGCCGCTCGAGTTCATCCGCGTCAGCCCATTCGTGCACACGGTGAATCAACACGTCCTCATAATGGGAACGGTCAAAAACACCCAAGATGCCCGGCTCCGGCGCGCCGGGGCGTATGCGCCACAGGAAATCGTGGGCCTTTTCCTCATCGCTGGGAGCCTTGAAGGTTGTCAGCTTGATGCCTTGGGGATCCACCGAACCCACCACATGCCCCACGATCCCGCCTTTGCCAGCCGTGTCCATGGCCTGCAAGATCAAGAGCACCGATTTCTTCCCGTCAAAACGGCTCTCGGCAAAGAGCTGCTCCTGTAGCTGGGCCAGAACTGGTGCCCGGGCAGCCAAGGTTGCGGCGCCGTCGGCCTTCTTTCCGGAAAAGCCTGGCGAGGCATCGGTGGGCTGCTCCGCCAAGGAGAACCCTTGTCCAGCCCGCAACACGTCAGCGGGGTGTTCGGTGAAACCGGTAGGCAGTGGCATGGGTGGAACCTTTCCTTAGGGTTTGTACGTGCTCAGGAACTCCGCAATCCTGCCAACGGCTTCTTCGAGATCCTTGACGTTGGGCAAGGTGACAAGGCGGAAGTGATCGGGGCGAATCCAGTTGAACGCGGTGCCATGGGAAATGAGAATCTTTTGTGATTCCAGCAAGTCCAGGGCGAACTTCTCATCGCTCTTGATGGGGTACACCTCGGGGTCAAGCTTCGGGAACAGGTACAGCGCGCCCTTGGCCTGGTTGACGGAGACACCCGGAATGTCGTTGAGCATGCGGTACGCAATATCACGCTGTTCCTTCAACCTGCCGCCGGGCAGAATCAGGTCCTCAATGCTCTGGTGCCCACCCAATGCCGTCTGGATGGCGTGTTGCCCGGGGACATTGGCGCACATGCGCATGTTGGCGAGCAGGTTGATGCCTTCGAGGTAGTCCGCAGCACGGGACTTGGGCCCGGAAATGGCCAGCCAGCCTGAGCGGTAACCACAGATCCGGTACGCCTTGGACAGGCCGCTGAAGGTCATACACAGTACGTCGTCACCGGTGATGGTGGCGGTATTGATGTGTTCGGCGCCGTCATAGAGGATTTTCTCGTAGATCTCGTCCGAGAAGACCACCAAATTGTGCTTGCGGGCAAGATCCACCATGCCCTGCACAATGTGCTTGGGGTACACGGCGCCCGTAGGATTGTTGGGGTTGATGATGACCATGCCCTTGGTCTTGGGCGTGATTTTGGCTTCCAGATCCTCAAGATCCGGCCACCATTCATTGTCCTCATCGCAGATGTAGTGCACGGGGCGCCCGCCGGCCAGGCTCACGGAGGCCGTCCACAGCGGGTAGTCGGGTGTGGGTACGAGCACCTCGTCGCCATTGTTCAGCAACGCCATGAGAGACAAGGTGATGAGTTCGCTGACCCCGTTGCCAAGGTAAACATCGTCAACATGGATGTTCTGGATGCCGCGCGTTTGGTAGTACTGCACAACGGCCGTGCGGGCCGAAAAAATGCCGCGGGAATCACTGTAACCCTGGGCATGAGGCAGGTGGCGGATCATGTCCACCAGAATTGCGTCCGGGGCCTCAAAGCCGAAAGGCGCCGGGTTGCCAATGTTCAGCTTCAGGATCCGGTGGCCTTCGGCCTCCAACTTTTGGGCTCGTTCCAGGACGGGACCACGGATGTCATAGAGAACGTTGTGAAGCTTGGTGGACTGTGTAAATTCTGCCATGAGACAAATATGGCACACGGTGCCCGGAGTTTGTTTCCAAGACGTGCCCATTGGCACAGGCCAATGGCTAAGAACTGGCCTTGACCAGCCCCTGTTGCGTCAGCCAAGCTGTGGCCGCTTCGCTCAAATTGGCGTAGTGGCCATCCTGGGCCAGGCGGCTGAGGTTGCTGAGCTCTTCGGTAGTCAAGGCTGCACTGACCTTGTTGATGACCTGCTGCAGGGCATCGGTGACTTTCGCTGTTGCCACCAAAGGAACGATGTTTTGGCTGGGAAACAGTTCCTTCGGATCGCTCAAGACCACCAACGCGTTATCGGCAATGGCAGGAGAGGAGCTGTGAATCCCCGCCAATTGAACATCATCACGCAACAGCGCCCACAAGGTGCTGTCGTCACCAAAGCCCAGGGTGGGATCCAAGGATTCGTACTTCTTCGGGATGCAGTTGTAGTCGCTACCCAATCCCGGAAGGCCGCCTTCCTTGGTCTTGAATGCGGAGGAACCTCCCATGGTGAGCTTGTCGCATACCTTGCCCACATCAGCGAGGCTCTTAAGCTGGTATTTTTGGGCCGTCACGGCCGTCACCACAACGCTGTCCCGATCCTCTGCCTTGGTGGGATCCAAAAGCTTCAGACTGTCGGGCAGTGCAGCTTCCAACACATCCAAGGCCTCGCTTGCTGTCTCAGCCGTGGCCTCGCTGGCGACCTCGGTCAGGGCAACCCGGGAGTAGACGGGCACAATATCCACGCTGCCCTGCTCAACACCTGACAACAATGTTCCGGCTGCTGCGAGACTTTCAATTACGGAAGCCTGCACCCCCGCCGCGTAGAGCGAAGCAGCATAAACGTGCGCCAGCAAGGCACCTTCGGCAGGGTCAACGCCGTCGGGCACCTGCGGCGTCCCGATCTTCAGGACCGGCTTGCCGGGCACCTGCGAAGCAATCGGAATGTTGTTGATCGGCTCAGGAGTGCACGCGGTGGCCGTGCCCACAAGGAGCACAGCCACCGTCAGCGCGGCCACGACTTTGGAGTGCACGAGCTCCCGATGCACAAGCTTCCGATGCACTGTGGCCTCTCCTAAGAAGTTGATCCGTTGTTGGTTTGGGTTGTTTCTGGCTTAGCCCAAATCCTCAACATACGTTACCCCGACGGCGCCCAAGTCAGGTTCCGTGCGGAACTCAGCGTGGGTTCCACCATGCTCAAGTTCAAGCACGGTGAGCGTGTTGATTCCAGCCTTAAGCAGCGGCGCCGGCAGGTAGAGCGTAATCTGCGGCCCCACTTCCCAGAAACGGCCAAGCAGGAAGTCATTGATCCAGACAAGCCCCTTGCCAAAGCCGGGAAGCGCTACATAGCTATCGGCCGGCTCGTCCACATCCAACTCGCCGTGGAAGAAGCCCGCACCGAGCACGGTGCCGTCGGTGGCGCCCGTTGCAGCCATTTCCAGCAGCTCGGCCAGCGGCTTGTCCAGATCGAGGGCCCGCTGCTCCCAATGGAAGACGTAGCGCTGGTTGATCAAAACACCGTCAAGGATGCCCTTGCCCTGGCCGAAGTAGGGACCGTAATTGATGCGGCCCTGATTCTCCACGAGAATTTCAAGGTGGGCGGGCACGCCGGTGCCCGTGACCATGAGGCCGGTCTGTCCGGTGGCATCGCTCAGGACGCCGGCGAAGACGTTGTCCACCCAGACATAGGCTCGGTCATGGAGGCCGCGGATCTTGATGGTGCCCTCGCCCGCGGGCAGGACGGCCTTGGCACTGTAGTGAACCATGCCGCGATCGAGGCCCAGCTGTTCAAAGGACAGGGGCTTGACGCTGGGCACCGAACGCCCGGCGCGCACAAAGTCCAGCAATGCCGTTCCTCGGCTCAGCTCAACGGTGGCTGCTGGAAGAATGGGTGCCGGACGTTGCAGGCGTTCCGGCACGGCAGTGAGTTCACGGCCCGAGGCCGCGTGGAAGGCGGCACGCATGGCATGGAATTTCTCGGTCAGGCGACCATCTTCGGCGATGGGCGCGTCGGAGTCGTAGCTTGTCACGGTGGGCTGAATGGCGCCGTCATGGTTGGCCCCGGAACCCAAACCGAAGTTGGTTCCACCGTGAGCCATGTACAGGCAGATCGAGCCGCCCACATCGAGGATCTTTGTGGCCTCCGCTGCTGCTTCTGCGCCGGCACGGGTGTGGTGGTTCTCTCCCCAGTGGTCAAACCAGCCATTCCAGAATTCCACGTTGAAGAAGGGCTCGCCGGGACGCCGGCGCTCCCAAATTTCGTCGGCTTCCTGGCCACGGGAGCCCAGCGTAGCCGTTGCCCACGTGTCCGGCAAGGCGCCGCCGTCCAGGAAATAGTCGGTGCCGCCGTCGGCCGTGAACAGGATTTCACTGATGCCGCCATCGATGAGCGCCTGCCGGTTCCAGCGCAGGTAGGCCTGATCATCACCATAGCTGCCGTATTCATTTTCGATCTGGACGGCGATGACCGGGCCGCCATGACACGCCTGAAGCGGCTCGATGACGGGAAGCAGGTGCGCAAACCACTCCTCGACGGCACCGGTGAACAGCGGGTCGGAAGAGCGCAGCACCATTTCGGGGTTGGAAATGGCCCACGCCGGGAATCCGCCGTTGTCCCATTCGGCGCAAATGTACGGCCCTGGCCGGACAATGACATCCAAGCCCGCGTCCCCTGCCATGGTGATGAACCGAGCCAGATCCTTCCACCCCGTGAAATCCGGCGCAGCATCCTTGTAAGGCTGGTGAAAATTCCAGGCCACATAGGTGTCCAAGGTGTTGACGCCCAGTGCCACGAGCCGATCGATCCGGTCCTGCCACTGCTCCGGATGGATCCGGAAATAGTGGACGGCTCCGGCGATGATGCGGTGCGGTTCACCATTCTTGAACAACTGGCGGTCGGCATAGCTCAGCGCCGGGGCAGCTGCATCTTGCAGAGTTGGGAATGTAGACAACTAATCTCCTGGAACTAAGGACTCGAATCGAGGGCAAAACTTCTGTTATCGATAACAATATTACGCACGATCAGACCATGAACGTCACGAATTCATGCCAAACTGCGTGAGTTCACGGTATGTTACAAGTAAACATTCAGAATTCACCACGGTATTTATTCACAGTTGGTGACACTAAACCGCAAGCTAGCCCAGCCGAGAAGGAAATCCATGAGCGCGCAGCAGTACACACGTGGTCCATCAATGCGTGACGTCGCGACCGCAGCCGGGGTATCCGCGCAGACCATTTCTCGCGTGCTCAATGATCATCCCAATGTGCAGGAAAGTACCCGCCGTCGGGTTCTGGCCGTGGTGGAGGAGCTCGGGTACCGCAGGAACAACACGGCCCGGGCGCTGGTGACCGGGCGCTCCAAGACTATTGGCGTGCTGACCCTTGCCACGAACAATTTCTCGAAGGCCGCCCTGGCTCTTGGCGTGGAGCTCGGCGCACGCGAGGCGGGCTACACCGTCAACGCCGTGACCTCTGACCTCAGCGTTCAGGGGTTGACGGACGCCGTCAGCCGCTTGGTCCTACAAGGCGTGGACGGCATCGTCATTGCGGCCCCGCTGCAGGAAGCGGCGGAACAAATCAATAAGATCACCGCCCGCATCCCCACGATCAACACGGATGGCTCCTCAAGCATGGGCGAGCGCATGGTGGGCGTGGATCAGGACATCGCCGCCGTTATCGCCACCAAACACCTGCTGGATCTGGGGCACAAGACGGTTTGGCATGTGGCCGGACCCAGCGAATGGTCGGATGCGGCTAGCCGTCTAAACAGCTGGCGGCGGACCCTCCTAGAAGCTGGCTGCGAGGTTCCACCCGAGCTGCATGGCGATTGGAGCCCCGAATCGGGCTACCACAACGGGCTCATCCTTGGCCGCATGCCTGAGGTCACGGCGATCTTTGTTGCCAGCGATGAAATGGCCTTCGGAGTACTCCGGGCGCTGGCCGAACTAGGCCGTCGTGTTCCGGAAGATGTCTCCGTGGTGGGCATTGATGACATCGATCTGGCCGCATATTCAAACCCGCCACTGACCACGGTCCGCCAGTCTTTCGAGGACACCGGACGACGCGCCGTGCAGCGTCTGGTGGCCCAGATCGCCGACCCGACCATGAACAGCACACACGATGTGGTGGCGCCCACCTTGATGGTCCGCGCCAGCACCGCTCCCCCGCCAGCCGGGAACTAACAGCCGGTCGGGGGACTAACAGCCGGTCGGGGGACTAACAGCCGCCTAGTTCGATCCCGCCGCCAAGGCCTGCGCCTGGCTAACCAGCAAGGGGATACCAAAGATGGGGTCCTGGGCAAGGATATGCACGTCAGTGATGCCCCGCTTGGATAGATGGGTCCTGAAGGCCTCTTGGAGTGCCGGGACATTACTGCCCATGCCGCTGCCCAGCACTATGGGGCCCGAAATGCTCAACTGACCGGCGACCTTGGCGGCCATCCCGGCCAGGTCAGCGGCGGCCTGGTCCACCAACGCCAGGGCGTGTTCGTGGCCCCGCGCGGCAGCGGCAAAAATGACCGGTGAGGCGGCGGCCCAGTAGCGGCGCGTGGTGCCCTGGTGGAAGTGGGCGATCAATTCGCCGGGTGAGTCAAGTCCGCAATAGTCCAGCAGCCCCAAGGTGAGTTCGTCGGCCAGCTCACCCGAGTCCATGCGCCGCAGGCTATGGCGGACCGCCTCCCGACCAAGCCAATAGCCGCTGCCTTCATCGCCGAGCAGATATCCCCAGCCACCGGCACGGGCCTCAACTCCGGCCGCGTTGACTCCCCATGCGGCCGATCCCGTTCCGGCAATCACGGCAACACCCTCGGTTGCCCCCGCAGCGGCGAGCAAAAGGCGGGTGTCATGCACAACCCGCACCTCGGCACCCGGCACGAACGGTGCGATCAAGGCGCGCAAGGCCGCGGCGTCGTCGTCCGTATCCACACCGCCTGCACCGGCAAAGACCTCGGTGGCTCCCGTTGCGTCAAGGGTGTCGAAAAGTTGCGCCATGTTTTCGCGGGCCGTCTCCGGGCTCACGTTCTGGACATTGGTGCTGCCAACGCTGAAATCGGAGGTGATGGCGCCGCCGGTCCATACGATGCCCCGGGTTTTCGAGCCGCCAATATCAAGGCCGACGAAGCGCGCGGGGTAGTCGTGTGAGTTCGATGAGTTCAAGGGGGAAGTGTCCACGGAACTAGACTAATGCTATGTTCATCACACCTTTGATCGCCGCACCCATGGCCGGTGGAACTACGACGCCGGAACTCGCCTTGGCCGCCCATGGCGCCGGTGCCTTCCCTTTCGCGGCAGGCGGTTACAGAACCGCAGAGCAACTTGCCTCCCACATTGCGCCCTTGCGCGCGGCGGGCATCGACTTCGGTGTCAACTTGTTTGTTCCCCGAACGTCACCACCGGCCGCCAGCGAGTCCGCAGCTTTGGCCGCCTACCGCACGGAATTACGTGAAACAGCGGGGCGATATGGTGCCGTGGTGCCCGATCTGGTTCTTGCGGAAGACGATCCGCGAGTACAGGATTATTGGGCCGAGAAGCTCGATCTGCTGCTGGCCAATCCGGTCGCCATGGTTAGCTTCACCTTTGGTCTGGCGCCCGCCCGGATCGTGGCACAACTGCAGAAGGCGGGCACCCAGGTGGTGGCCTCGGTGACGAGCGTGGCGGAGGCGCTCGCCGCGACTGAAACCGGGGTCGATGCATTGCTGGTCCAGCACGCCAGCGCCGGCGGACACACCGCGGCGTTTCTCCCGGGCGCGCCCAATACCGCTACGCTGGCGGACCTCGTTGCAGCCGTCCGGGCCGCAGTGACGCTTCCCCTGGTTGGCGCCGGTGGCATTGCCAGCGCAGCGGATGTGCGGGCTGTCTTGGCAGCTGGCGCCGAGGCTGCCGCCATCGGCACGGCCCTGATCCGTACAGATGAAAGCGGAGCACGATCTCTTCATAAGGACGCACTGGCGGATCCTCTCTACACTCGCACCGCCTTGACGCGGGCCTTCACTGGCAAGCCGGCCCGCGCACTTGTCAATGAGTTTGTCCGGGACCATTCAGAATCCGCACCGCACGCCTACCCGGAAGTACATTTCCTCACGGCGCCCCTGCGTGCGGCCGCTTCCGCCGCACAGGACCCGCGGGCCCTGA
>JBKKBD010000231.1:0-6566 GCA_046714315.1 Specibacter sp. | reverse complement strand
CTCTCGCTGCCCCGGGCCAGCAGCGTGACGTCGGCTCCCACCAGGATCAGGTCCGCCCCGGCGTCGAGATAATGCCGGGCAGTGGCGGCACCAAAGGCATTGACGCCCACGGGCTTGCCCGCCGACTTTGCCACCTTGATGCAATGCTCGACGGCGGCCAGGACCTCGGGATGTTCCTGCTGTCCCAGGAGGCCAAGGGAGGCGGCGAGGTCCGCCGGGCCAAGGAAGATGCCGTCAATCCCGTCCACCGCAAGGATGCCTTCCACGTTGTCCACGGCCTGGGCCGATTCAATCTGCACCATGACGGTGATGGTGTCCGCGGCCCGGGCCAGATAGTCAGGGATGCGATTCCAGCGCGAGGACCGGGCGAGTCCCGAGCCAACGCCGCGTACGCCCCGGGGCGGATAGTGGGCGGCGGCCACCGCGGACTCGGCTTCGGCAACGGTGTGGACCATGGGGATCAGCAGCGACTGCACGCCCACATCCAGATATTGCTTGATGATGACTGGATCGTTGACCGGCGGCCGCACCATGGGCATGACAGGGTAACCCCGCACCGCCTGCAGTTGGGCCAGGATCCCCTCGATCCCGTTGGGGCTGTGCTCGGCATCGATCAGCAGCACGTCCAGGCCGGCCCCGGCGCAGATCTCGGCCACGAGCGGGCTGCCCGAACATACCCACATACCGGCCAGCGGACGGGTGGAGGCGGCAAGCGCGTCCCTAAGCGATGGGTCCGGAGTTACTCGAACTGGCATGTGATGGTCCCCAGCTTTCCGTAGTCGGCAAAAATGGTGTCGCCGGCGCTGACCCAGAGTGGCCGGGTGAAGGAGCCTGCCAAGATGAGTTCCCCGGCCTTGAGGACGTCCCCGTGCGCCGCAATTTTGTTCGCTAGCCAGGCAACGCCCGACGCCGGATGGTTCAGTACGCCGGCGGCCACCCCCGTCTCCTCAACCGTTTGGTTCCGGAAGAGGATGGCGGCGACCCACCGCAGGTCGACGGCGTCGGGCTTCACCGGGGTGCCACCCACCACCATGGCGCCTAGGGCTGCGTTGTCGCTGATGGTATCCACGATGGTGCGGCCTTCCATCTCGATCCGGGAATCGAGAATTTCAAGCGCCGGGGTGACATATTCGGTGGCGCGTAGGACATCGAAGAGTGTGGCGTCCGGGCCGCTGACATCCTCCTTGAGAAGGAACGCCAGCTCCACCTCGATGCGTGGATGCGAGTACTGCTTCCACTGCACCGTGGCGCCATTTTCCAGGATCACGTCCCTGAAAATGATGCCGTAGTCAGGTTCCGTGATACCGGTGGCCTGCTGCATGGCCTTGGACGTCAGCCCGATCTTGTGCCCGCCGAGCACCCGTCCGGCAGCCTCGCCCCGTTCACGCCACAACTTTTGCACCCTGTAGGAGTCCGCCACCGCCATCTCCGGATACCGCTTGGTCAGCAGCGGGACCGGGACCCGTGTGCGGGCGGCCGCCACCAGCTCGTCGGCAATGCGGGCAATCGTGTCATCGTCAAGCATGGTGTGTCTCCTCTGTCTCCTTAGTCGCTGATCCGGCGGCGGACGGGGCATTTACCCGCCGCCCGCTTCGCGGGTGCCCGATGCCACTCCCGCGGGCCAAATGCCCCATCCGCCTCGGGCTGGGCATCATAGCTGTCCACCCAATTTGAAGCCGCGTGCCTCGGGATCGCCGCGGGTGTAGGAGAAGCCGTCGGCGCCCACGGTGACTGCCATCTCCGACGACTCGGTGCGCGGGATGACGGGCTGGGGATTGCCGTCCAGATCGAGGACAAGAGAGGCCTCGGTGTACCAGGAAGGGACAACGGGGTTGCCCCACCAGTCGCGGCGCTGGTTATCGTGGACGTCCCAGCTGATGACCGGGTTGTCGGGGTCGCCCGTGTAGTAGTCCTGGGTATAAATCTCCACGCGGTGTCCATCCGGGTCGAGGATATACAGATAGAAGGCGTTGGACACCCCGTGGCGACCGGGGCCGCGTTCAATCCGGTCGGAGATGCGCAGGGCGCCCATTTTGTCGCAGATGGCGATGATGTTGTGTTTCTCGTGGGTGGCAAACGCCATGTGGTGCATGCGGGGACCGTCTCCGCCGGTCAGTGCGGTGTCGTGGACCGTCTGTTTGCGATGCATCCACACCGCATACGTGGTTCCGGAGGCGTCCCTGATGTCCTCGGAGACGCGGAAGCCTAAGTCCTCCAGATATTTTTGTCCCCGCGGGACGTCCGGGGTGACTTGGTTGAAGTGGTCAAGACGGACCAACTCACCTGCTGTGTAAAGGTCGTACCGCTGGGTCAGCCGTTCAACGTGGGTGCTTTCGAAAAAGAACTCGTAGGGAAAGCCCAGCGGGTCCTCCACCCGGACGGCGTCGCCAATTCCCTTGACGAAGCCGTCGTTTCGGCGTTCGGTGCGGCAGCCCAGCTCCCTGTAGTAGCTTTCGGCGGCATCCACATCTGCCGGGGTCCGCACCCGGAAGGCTGCAACAGCGGCGGCGGCCACCGGTCCCTTGCGCAGCACCAAATTGTGGTGGATGAACTCCTCAAGGGTGCGCAGGTAAATGGTGTCGGCGTCCTCGCAGGTCACGTGCAGGCCCAGCACGTCCACATAAAATGCGCGGGAGGCGGCCAGATCCGTGACCACCAGTTCCATATAGGCGCAGCGCACAATATCGGGCGGCGGGACGCGCGGGGTGGCGATGTGACCGGTCATGGGGTTGCTCCGAACCTTGGAGTATGGACGGTTCCTAGCGTGATGTGGACAGCCTGTTGTTCCGTGTAAAAGTCGATTGAGCGGAATCCGCCCTCGTGGCCCAGTCCGGAGGCCTTGACTCCGCCGAACGGAGTACGCAGGTCCCTGACGTTATGGCTGTTCAGCCAGACCATGCCAACATCAAGATTCTGGGCGAAGGTGTGGGCGCGGGTCAGGTTTTGCGTCCATACATAGGCGGCCAGGCCGTACTTGACGCCATTCGCCAAAGCCAGCGCCTCGGCGTCGTTCTCAAAAGGGGTGATGGCCACAACCGGGCCGAAGATTTCCTCCTGAAAGATCCGTGCGTCCGGAGCAACGTCCGCAAAGACGGTTGGGGCTACATAGTTTCCCGTCTCCATGCCCGGTGGACGGCCGCCGCCAGCGAGCAGACGGCCCTCGGACTTGCCGAGCTCAACGTAGGACATGACCTTGGCATAGTGCTCCGGGTGCACCAGCGCCCCCACCTCGGTCGCCGGGTCATGGGGATCGCCAACCACGATGTTCTTGGCCCGGGCGGCGAATTCTTCACAGAATGCAGCGTAAATGGACCGTTCCACCAGAATGCGGGAGCCGGCGGTACAGCGCTCGCCGTTAAGGGAGAAGACCCCGAAGAGGGCTGAGTCGATCGCGGCGTCCAGATCGGCGTCGGCGAAGACCACGCACGGGCTCTTGCCACCCAGTTCCATGGACAGGCCCTTGAGGCCGGTGGCTGCATTGCGGAAAATCGTCTGGCCCGTGGTGGTCTCGCCCGTGAAAGAGATCAACGGGACGCCCGGGTGTTTGACCAGGGCATCGCCGGCCTCTTCGCCAAGGCCGTTGACCAAATTAAACACACCTTGCGGGAGGCCTGCTTCGGCAAAGATCCCTGCCCACAATGAGGCGGAGAGTGGGGTGAATTCGGCCGGTTTTAGAACAACTGTGCAGCCGGAGGCCAGCGCGGGGGCCAGCTTCCAGGATTCCAGCATGAACGGTGTGTTCCACGGCGTGATGAGGCCGGCGACGCCGATCGGCTTTCGGTTGACGTAATTGATCTGGGCACCAGGGACCTTCATGGCGTCATCGAACTGGGCCACTATCAGGTCCGCGACGAAGCGGAAGGTCTCCGCTGCGCGCGGCGCCTGGCCGTGGGCGTGGGTGATGGGTAGGCCCGTGTCGAACGTTTCCAGCTCGGCCAGCCGAGACTCTTGGCTCTCGATGGAATCGGCGATCTGGTTCAGGATCCGGGCCCGCTCGCGGGATTTCAGCTGCGGCCACGGTCCCTCGGTGAAGGCTCTGGTTGCAGCGGCGACCGCCAAGTCAATATCGGCCTGTTGCCCGGCGGCGGCCGTGGCGTAGTTGGTGTTCGACGCCGGGTCAAGCACGCTGAAGGTTTCCCCGCCTACCGAGTCGGTGAAGGCGCCGTCGATGTAGTGCTGAATGTGGGTGGGTAGGTCCTTGGGGATGAAGTGGCCGGTCATGGCGTGGTCCCTTTCCTTAGATAGGCGTCCAGCGTGGCGGTGCGGTGCGCCCGGGCCGCGCGTTCTATGGTCTCGGCCGAGGCGCCACGCTCAATCAGTGCCAGCAGAGCCTCATGTTCTGTCACGGATTCGCTGGCCCGGGCGGGGATATGGCTGAAGGTGGAGCTACGCAGTGCCTGGAGCCGGTTCCAGCCGCGGTGGACGAGATCCAGGATGTGCGGATTGGGACATTTTTCAAACAGGATGCCGTGAAATTCCCGGTTCAGTGCCGTGAAGCGGAGGGGGTCAAAATGGGTCAACCCTTCGCGCATGGCGGCGTTGACCGCCTTCGCCCGGGCAATGTCCGCCGGCGTGAGTAGGGGTGCGGCCAGTGCGGTGGCGACACCTTCAACAATGCTCAAGGTCTGCATGGTGTACAGGTACTCGACCGGGTCTATCCCGGCCACAGTTGCGCCAACATTTCGCTCGAACGTCACGAGACCTTCGGCTTCCAAGCGTCGAATGGCCTCGCGTACCGGAACCACACTGCAGCGCAGATCCACGGCCAAAGAGGCCAACACCAGCCGGTGACCAGGCGAGAACTGGCCGTCCAGGATCTTCTCCTTGACGGCAGTGTAGGCCTGCTCCGACTTGCTGGCCGTGGCCATGTCAGCTTCGCGCGTAGTCACGGGCACACCGCCGGGTTTGGGTGGCTGATGGCCCATTCGCTGAACCGCGCCCGCCACCGCGCATCCAAGGGGAACAGGCCTTCCACGCTGTGGCCTTGGGCGACCATTTCCGCGATGAACACTTCCTCGTGTTCCTGGGCGATGGCCGCGTCTGCCACGTCCTCCACGAACGACGGCGGGATCACCAGTATCCCGTCGGCGTCACCGACAATGATGTCACCGGGCTGGACGGTGGCCCCGCCGCAGGAAATGGTGATGTCGGTGTCCCACGGAATGTGCCGGCGGCCAAGGACGGCGGGGTGGGCGCCGGTGTGAAAGGTTGGCATCTGCAATGCGGCAACGGCGGCAATGTCGCGGACGCCGCCGTCGGTCACGATGGCAGCCGCGCCGTTGATCTGGGCGCGCAGGGCCAAGACATCGCCGATGGTCCCGGCCCCCGGATCGCCCCTGGCCTCCATGACCAGGACGTCGCCGTCGTTCAGTGTGTTGATGATGCGTTTCTGGGCGTTATATCCGCCGCCATGGGATGTGAACAGGTCTTCGCGGTTGGGGACGAAGCGCAGGGTGCGGGCAATGCCGGCGATCCGGATCTCCGGCCGGGTGGATTGCAGCCCGTCAATGCTGACATTGTTCAGTCCGCGTTGGCGCAGTTGGGCGCTCAAGGTGGCCGTGCCGACGCTTGTCAGCTTGCGTCTGAGTTCCGTGTTGAGACCCTTCGGGGCTAGGCCGGCGGCCTCGGCGGAGCCCCACGCGTCCTCGCGGTCGGCGTCGGTGGTTCGGGGTGCGTTGCCGTAGCTAGCGAAGGGGATCCCGCCCTGCGTCACGGTGGTGCGCAACCGTCCGCTGCTCACTTTAGCGGCGGCACAATCGACCTCAATTTCCATCACGTCGCCGGGGCCGGCAACCGAGGACCCTGCCGGGGTGCCGGTGAGGATGACGTCGCCGGGATCCAAGGTCATAAGCTGGGAAAGGTCAGCGATGATGTGGCTGAACGGGAAGATCAAGCCGGCACTGTTGTCCGACTGTACGAGCCTCCCGTTGACCCATGTTCGAAGGCGCAGCTCGCTAGGGTCGACGGTGTTCGCGGGGATGAGTCCAGGGCCGATCGGTGTGAATCCGTCGCCTGACTTGGACCGGACATTGGATCCCTTGTCCGCGTATTTAAGGTCGTAAACGCCAAGATCGTTGCCCGCCGTGACATGTCCAACGTGTGCCCACGCATCGTCGGGCGCAACACGGCGGGCCGTGGTTCCGATGATCAGGGCAATCTCACCCTCATAGGCGAGCAGCTCACATCCGTCAGGGCGCTCAACGTCCGAACCGCTCAGGCTAAGCGATGACGAAGCCTTGAGGAAGTAGGACGGCAACGCGGGGACGCTCCCGCGCTGCTCGGCCCGAGACCGGTACGCCACGTGCACGGCGATGACCTTGCCGGCTTGTTTGAGCGTGCCTGCTGAGACCTGTTCCATGAAACACCTCGCCGTTGAAGGTTGCCCGGACGTTTCCGCCAGACCACTGTGCACCGGCGAGATCGTATACGATCAAGCTTCCGTCGTATCGGGCGCCACGTCAAGCACTCCGCGCGACCGCACCCATCCCGTCTCCCAAACCCTCGCTCACTTGTGGGGCGTTTTTCCCCGACGCTCGATCACTAACGGGTGGTTCTTGCTCAACGCT
>JBKKBD010000230.1:0-22739 GCA_046714315.1 Specibacter sp. | reverse complement strand
TCCCTCGTGTTTACAAAAAATTAACCACCCCAAACACAACCAAAGCGACGCAATCCAAGGACGACGGCTAAACTCTCGTTTCGCCGTCGTCCTTGGGTTAAGCCATGAGAGAGTCAAAGCATGACCGAGGATAAATCAGCCAACCCGTTCCTGGAAGCCAGCACGCTGCCGTGCCAGCTGCCCGACTTCGCCGTCATTGAGGTGGAGCACTACCTGCCCGCATTCGAGGCCGGTTTTGCCCAGCAGCTGGCGGAAGTCCAGGCCATCACGGCGTGTGCCGAGGCGGCCACGTTTGAGAACACCGTGCTGGCCATGGAGCGAAGCGGAGCCGTGCTGACCCGCGTGGCCAACGTTTTTTTCAACATCGCCAGCTCCGATGGAACTCCGGCCATCCAGGCCATCGAGGCACAGATCGCCCCGCTACTCTCCGAGCACCAGGACACCGTGCTGCTCAATGCGGCGTTGTATGAGCGGATGATGGCCGTACCAACAGAGGGACTGGACGAGGAATCCACCCGGCTGGTCACCGAATACCGGAAGTCATTTACCCGAGCGGGCGTGGGCCTTGACCCGGCAGGGCAGGAACGTCTGCGCGAACTCAACGGACAGCTTTCCTCCCTCAGCACCGAGTTTTCGCAAAAAGTTACCCAGGCAGGCAATGAGGCCGCCGTGCATGTTCAGGACCCGGCCGAGCTTGACGGGCTGAGCGCCGACGACCTGGCGACAGCCGCTGCCACAGCCCGCGCGGCTGGTCACGACGATGGCTACCTATTGACGCTGATCCTGCCCACCGCCCAACCGGCGCTGGAAGTGCTGACGAACCGGGAGACGCGCCGGAAATTGCACCTTGCCTCGGTGAGCCGCGGCAGTGGTGATGGTGCATCCAATGTGCTCGCTATGGCCGCGACTATGGCCTCACTGCGGGCGGAGAAGGCTGCATTGCTTGGCTTCGCGTCGGAGGCCGCTCGCTCGATCGAACCTCAAACGGCTCCGTCGCTGGAGGCTGTTCACGCCATGCTCTCCCCCATCACGGCGGCTGCCGTCCGAAATGCCGGCGCGGAAGCTGCGAAACTGGCTGCAACCGCCGGCCATGCCATCGAGGCCTGGGACTGGGCCTACTACTCCGAGCAGGTTCGCCGCGACGAGTACGGTGTTGATCTGGCCGCGCTGCGTCCATGGTTCGAGCTGGGCAGTGTTCTGGAGAACGGCGTGTTTTATGCCGCCTCGAAACTGTACGGTTTGGCATTCACTGAACGCCGCGATCTCACCGGCTACCACCCCGATGTCCGCATCTGGGAGATCTCCAACGCCGACGGGTCAACACTGGGGTTGTTCGTGGGCGATTTCTACACTCGCGAAACGAAGCGGGGCGGCGCGTGGATGAACTCCTTCGTTGAGCAGTCGGCTCTGGAGGGCACCCTCGCCGTCGTCGTTAATAATCTCAACATTCCCAAGCCCCCGGCCGGCGAGCCTACGCTGTTGACGTTCGATGAGGTGGTGACCTGCTTCCACGAATTCGGCCACGCCCTGCACGGCCTGTTCTCGTCTGTCACCTACCCGAAATTCTCTGGCACCAGCGTCCCCCGTGACTTCGTAGAATATCCCTCTCAGGTCAACGAAATGTGGATCCTGTGGCCGGAGGTGTTGGGCAATTATGCCAAGCACTTCCGCACCGGTGAACCTCTTCCGGTTGGTACGGCTGAAAAGCTCACGGGCGCTTCGCTGTGGGGCCAAGGTTTCGCCACCACGGAGTACCTCGGTGCCACACTGCTGGATCTGGCCTGGCACGAGCTTGCTCCCGGCGCACCCGTGGAAGATCCGCTGGCTTTCGAAGCCGCGGCACTGGCCGCCGCAGGGATTAATCTCCCCGCCGTGCCGCCGCGCTACCGCACCGGCTACTTCAACCACATCTTTGCCGGCGGTTACGCGGCCGGCTACTACTCCTACATTTGGAGCGAGGTGCTCGACGCCGACACTGTCGCCTGGTTCAAGGCTAACGGCGGTCTGTCCCGAAGCAACGGCGACCACTTCCGCAGTACCCTGCTGAGCCGGGGATTCGCTACAGACCCGCTGCGTGCATTCCATGACTTTGCCGGCCGCGATGCCGACACGGCACCGTTGCTGGCGCGGCGGGGGCTGGTCTAGTCCCGTGGTGACACTCGCAGACTGCCAACGAACGCAACACGCGTGGTTCCGAGCCCTGGCCGAGGCCACGGGCGGCCGCGCCTTTTCTACACACCGCATGGACTGGGTCTGGCTGCCCGAGACCCGACAAATGCTGTGCATGTTTCCAACCGAGATTACCGATGCTGGGCTCCAGCCTGCCCTGGCCGAGGCCGAACGTCGCGGCGCCACCGCAGTGGGGATCTGGATGAACGCAGCCGTGCGGGAGGGAATCCTGCCGGCATACCGTTTTGAACGCGGCTGGCAACCATGGTGGATGACTCGTGCCTTGGATATTGAGTCGGTTGTGGCCGACAGCGAAGATCCGGACGACCGCGTGACCTTGACGTCCCTGGTGCCGCATCAGGTGTGGCTGGCCACGGGGCGCAGCACCGAGGAGTGGGCCGGGCGATCATACGCCTATCTACCGCCGGATCAGGGCAAGAAGCACCTGGCCGGGATCTTTGACATGGTAGTGGCCCCCGAACACCGACGCACGGGACTGGGCACAGCACTGCTCCGTAAATTGTCGGAGGCGGCCTTCAATGCCGGAGCTGAACACCTGCTCCTGAATGCCACACCCGACGGTCAACGCCTCTTCCGTCAGCGTGGCTTTGAACTCATTGGCAAGGGCCAAACATGGTGGTTCCACCCGCCCCAGTAAGCCGAATTCCGTCCTCTCCCACCGATCCTCGCGCAGATACGGGGCGGTTTTTCCAAACGCTCGCGCAGTCTGGTCTAACCGTGGATTGCGCTGCCCAGATGCCAGGTTTCTTCCTGGGTGGCAGCGGCAAAGGGTCCCCGGGGCCCAGCCGTCGGAACGCCGATGACATTGGATAGGGCGTGCAGGGCGCCAATGGCGTGAGGCATGCCAGCCAACGATTGCGCGATGGTCTGCAACCGAGCCAAGCTGGCACCCTGCTGCCCACCGGCCCGGGCCGAGCGCCACACATCGATGTACTCGTACGGCAGCAGTCCGGCAAGACCAGTGTGCCAGGCATCAACATCGGGCAGTTCCGCCAGCAACTGGACGTCGGCACTTAGCCCGATTGAAAACTCCGGCCCGACGGCGGCCCTGAGGGCGTTGACACGGCCCGCAACATCGTCGCGCCGCATGGTGTCCTTGACAGACGCCACGTGGGCATTGGCTGCCAAGTAGGCCAAGGTTGCGGGGCTGACTTCAAATTGGGTCTGCACGGGTTTGTTGTAAAAGCAGATCGGTAAGGCAGTTGCTTCGGCGACAGCCATGAACAGCGCTCGAACTTCCGTGTCAGAGAGCGGCAGATAGGAGAACGGCGCCAGCAGCAACCCGCCGGCTCCTGCGTGCTCGGCATCTTGCGCCAGGCGGACCACTTCCCGAGTGGAGGGCGCACTAATTGCAGCATAAACAGGGATGCAAGGCGCCGCGGGCGCTATCCGCTCCCGCGTTGCCTCAACGGTCGCCTCAACTACCGCATGTCGCTCGGTCCGGTCGAAGGTCACCCCACCGCCCGAGGTGGCAAGGACAGTCACGCCGGACACCCCCGCCGCAACGGCGTTGCGCACAAGGTGAGACAAGGCGCCCAAGTCCAGTTCGCCGTCGTCCGTCAAGGGCGTGATGGGATAGGCCACGAGGCCGGTGAAGGGCTGTGTCACGGTGTCAATCCTTTGGGAACGGCGAGAGTTCCAGTCACTGGTGCAGGAGCGTCAGCAAAAAACGCCCCATAGCTGCAGGAGCGTTGGGGAAAAACGCCCCAAAAGTGAGCGAGCGTCGGGATGAGGCGGTGCTGCAAGGGCTTGCGTCCTTGCAGCACCGGCGCTCGGAGTGTTACCAGCCGCGCTCGGCCAGGCGGTGCGGCTCGGGGATGTCGGCGACGTTGATGCCAACCATGGCCTCGCCCAGTCCGCGGGAGACGTCCGCAATGACCTTGGCGTCATCGAAGAACGTGGTGGCCTTGACGACGGCGGCTGCCCGCTGTGCCGGGTTTCCGGACTTGAAGATGCCGGAGCCAACGAACACGCCGTCGGCGCCGAGCTGCATCATCATGGCAGCGTCAGCAGGGGTGGCGATGCCGCCAGCGGTGAAGAGCACTACGGGGAGCTTGCCGGCTTCGGCAACTTCCTTGACGAGCTCGTACGGGGCCTGCAGTTCCTTGGCGGCTACGTAGAGTTCGTCCTTGGGCAGTGCCGCCAGCTGGGCGATCTGCGTGCGGATCTTGCGCATGTGACCTGTGGCGTTGGAGACGTCGCCGGTGCCGGCCTCTCCCTTGGAGCGGATCATGGCAGCACCTTCGTTGATGCGACGCAGTGCTTCACCGAGGTTGGTGGCGCCACAGACGAAGGGAACCTTGAAGTTCCACTTGTCGATGTGGTGCTCGTAGTCGGCCGGAGTCAGGACCTCGGACTCGTCGACATAGTCAACGCCCAAGGATTCGAGTACCTGGGCCTCGACGAAGTGGCCAATGCGGGCCTTGGCCATCACGGGGATGGACACGGCGGCAATGATGGCGTCGATCATGTCCGGGTCGCTGGCGCGGGACACGCCGCCCTGCGCACGGATGTCTGCGGGCACGCGCTCCAGGGCCATGACGGCTACGGCGCCGGCATCTTCGGCAATCTTTGCCTGCTCAACGTTGACAACGTCCATGATGACGCCGCCCTTGAGCATATCCGCCATGCCGCGCTTGACTCGGCTGCTGCCGGTCACCGGTGTTACATCGGGTGTAGACACAAAAACCCCTCTGGAAAGGAACGATTAGATTAACCCCGTCGACGTGATTCATCGCACGGGTGAGGTTAGTCTATTCCTGCCGGAAGCGGCGCTAAAAATGAGTGTTACTGTCCAAGGTTTGCCGTGGCCGCCA
Source organism: Specibacter sp. (assembly GCA_046714315.1). Classification (GTDB taxonomy): domain Bacteria; phylum Actinomycetota; class Actinomycetes; order Actinomycetales; family Micrococcaceae; genus Specibacter. The sequence continues at coordinate 17,733 of JBKKBD010000230.1, read as the reverse complement.
TGGCCTGGCGACGCACGGTGCCGATCCTTTGGAACACCGTGACAACGCTGGCAATGGCCAGCAAGACAAGGACGACGGCGAGCACGACTTCCGGGACACCGAGGCCTACCAGCCCGGTTGCCACGAGAACGACCACCAGACGGTCGGAGCGTTCGGCGATGCCAACATTGGCAGTCATGCCGAGGCCCTCGGCCCTGGCCTTTGCGTAGGAAACGATCGAACCGAGCACCAAGCACGTCAGGGCCAGTGCGGCTATAAAGTGGTTGTCGCCGCCGGTGTAGAACCAGACAACAATCCCGGCAAACACGGCCCCGTCACCCACCCGGTCAAGGGTGGAGTCCAGGAAGGCTCCCCAGTTGCCTTTTCGGCCGATCATGCGGGCCATCAGCCCATCGAGGATGTCAGAGAAGACAAATACCGTGATGACCACGGTGCCCCAAAACAGTTCCCCGAGCGGGTAGCCAATGAGCGCGCCGGCCGCCACACCGAGAGTACCGACAATGGTGACCGCATCCGGGGAAACCTTCAGCCGCACCAGCAGCGCTGCCATGGGTGTGAAGATAGCGGCAAAGAGGGCTCGAGCATACTTGTTCAGCATGAAAACCTATTCCAGAGTGTTCCAGGCATTGGCAACCTGCTCGCGCACGTCGCCCAACGTCTGGGTTATGGCCTTGGTCCCGGCGATGATGGGCAGGAAATTTCCGTCGCCACCCCACCTGGGCACGATGTGTTGATGCAAGTGAGCGGCAATGCCGGCCCCACCGGTAACGCCTTGGTTCATGCCCAAATTGAATCCGGAAGGATTGGAGACCGCCCGTAGCACCCGCATGGCGTGCTGGGTCAACGCGGCGAATTCTGCTGTCTCTTCCACCGTCAGATCCGTGTAGTCCGGAACATGACGGTAGGGGCACACCAGCAGGTGTCCTGGGTTGTAAGGGAACAAGTTCAGGACCACATAAGCCAGCTCACCGCGATGGACAATCAGGGATTCCTCATCGCTACGTCCAGGGGCTGCACAGAACGGGCAGTCATGAACGCCGGAAACCTGCTCACCCTTCTTGACGTAGGCGAGCCGGTGCGGTGTCCAGAGCCGCTGAAAGGCATCAGGAACTCCGGGGAGCTCAAAATCGTCCTCAACGGCGTTGGCCACCGCACCTTGCTCGTTCACGCTTTATACGTCCTTTTTTCGCGAGTGAGGGGGCTTATGCGGTCCGGTTGCGGACAGCTTCGACAATGCGCCGCACTGCCTCATCTACGGCCACACCGTTGTCCTGACTACCATCGCGGAAGCGGAAGGACACGGCATTGGCGTCGGCGTCATCCCCGCCGGCGATCAACACGAACGGGATCTTGTCCTTGCTGGCGGTGCGGATCTTCTTCGGGAAGCGATCGCTGGAGATATCCACCTCGGCACGGATACCGGCCTTCTTCAGCTGCGCGACGACGTCGAACATGTAATCGTTGAACGCCTCGGCGACGGGGATCGCCACAACCTGGACCGGTGAAAGCCAGGCCGGGAAGGCGCCAGCGTAGTGCTCGGTCAGAACACCCATGAAACGCTCCACCGAGCCGAACAGCGCACGGTGGATCATGACGGGGCGCTGGCGGGTGCCGTCAGCTGCCTGGTACTCGAGTTCAAAACGCTCGGGCAGGTTGAAGTCCAGCTGGATCGTGGACATCTGCCAGGTGCGGCCTAGGGCGTCCTTGGCCTGCACGGAGATCTTGGGGCCGTAGAACGCGGCTCCACCGGGATCGGCAACGAGTTCCAGACCGGAAGCCTCAGCAACCTCGGCCAGCGTGCGCGTGGCCTCTTCCCAGACGTCGTCGTCGCCGACGAACTTCTCCTCGTTCTTCGTGGAGAGCTCCAAGTAGAAGTCCTCCAAGCCGTAGTCCTTGAGCAAGGAGAGGACAAAGTTCAGCGTCTCGGTGAGCTCATCCTTCATCTGCTCCTTGGTGCAGTAGATGTGGGCGTCGTCCTGTGTCATGCCGCGCACACGTGTCAGGCCGTGAACCACGCCGGACTTCTCGTAGCGGTACACCGAGCCGAATTCGAACAGGCGCAGCGGCAGTTCGCGGTAGGAACGGCCGCGAGAGCGGAAGATCAGGTTGTGCATGGGGCAGTTCATGGGCTTGAGGAAGTAGTCCTGGCCGGGCTTGCGCACCGTGCCGTCCTCGTTCAGCTCAGCATCAACGTGCATGGGCGGGAACATGCCGTCGCGGTACCAGTCCAGGTGTCCGGAGACCTCGTAGAGGTGCCCCTTGGTGATGTGCGGGGTGTAGACGAAGTCGTAGCCAGCCTCGACGTGACGCTTGCGCGAGTAGTCTTCCATCTCCTTGCGGATGATTCCGCCCTTGGGGTGGAACACGGGCAGGCCGGAACCCAGCTCGTCAGGGAAGGAGAAGAGGTCAAGCTCCACACCGAGCTTGCGGTGATCGCGGCGCTCAGCCTCGGCGATGCGCTCCTGGTAGGCCTTGAGGGCTTCCTTGGTGGGCCAGGCCGTGCCGTAGATGCGCTGCAGCTGCTGGTTGTTTTGGTTACCCAGCCAGTAGGCGGCGGAGGTGCGGGTCAACGCAAACGCGTTGGAGATCAGCTTGGTGTTGGGCAAGTGCGGGCCGCGGCAGAGATCGCACCACACAACGTCGCCGCTCTTGCGGTCGATGTTGGAGTAGATGGTGATGTCACCAGCGCCCACCTCAACATTGACGCCTTCGGCGGAGTCAGCAGCGGCGTCGTTCTTCTTGCCCAGCAGTTCAAGCTTGTACGGCTCGTTGGCCATGGCTTCGCGGGCCTCGTCCTCGGAGACGACGCTGCGGGCAAATTTTTGGTTCTGGTTGACAATCTTGAGCATCATCTTCTCAAGGGTCTTCAGATCTTCCGGCGTGAAAGGCTCGGCCACATCGAAGTCAAAGTAGAAACCGTCGGTGATGTACGGGCCGATTCCGAGCTTCGCGTCGGGGCGCAACGCCTGCACGGCCTGGGCCATGACGTGGGCGGTTGAGTGGCGCAGGACATCAAGGCCATCGGGGGAATCGATGGTGACGGCTTCCACTGAAGCGTCTGACTCGAGCTCTGCGGAAAGGTCCTTCAACACTCCATCGACGCGCATGACGACTACCTCGCGGCGTTCAAAGAACAGTTCCGCTCCGGTGGTGCCTGTGGCCACCGTCGTCGTCTCGCCATCGACTGAGAGGGTGATCTGTGTATCCACTGGCACTGGTAACTCCTTGTTTGTCATGTATGGCTCCATGTTTAAGCAACATACGGTGGTTGCTGTGAGCCTCTTTGATGGTATCGGGTTGTCGGGACGCCTTCCAACACGTGGACCGACGGCAGCTTCGCGGTGTCGTGCAGGTCCCAGGCCTGCAACGCCTGCACCGAGATGCCCCGTGGACCCGTACGCCTGGTCAGCCCCCGGATCAGCAACATGCGGGTGCCAAAGAGCAGCGGCCCCGACTTTTCCTGCGCCTCGGTGAAGAAAACGGTGTCAACACAGCCCGTGCCGTCGTCGACGCTGATGAACACCACCCGCTTTCCGCCGCGCATTGGTGGGGTTTGGGTGGCCACCCGGACCCCCGCCACCAGAACCTCGCTGTTGTTCCGCAATCCCAAAAGATTCTCGGCGCGACTCACCCCCAACTTCGCCAGCAGCGGCGCGTAGCTTCCCATGAGGTGGTCACTGACATCCAGGGACAGCAGATCCAGCTCGGTACGTACCGTCTCGGCCGGGGTTGCGGCCGGATGTTCGGCGGCCAATGTGCCTAATTCCACATCTTCCATGGGCAGGGAAAGCTGTCCCTCGATGGGTTCATTGCGCCTGCTGGACTTGTGCGCCGGGAGGCTGTTTACATGGGCCACCAGATCGGCTCGGTTGGCCGTATTTCCGGTGACGCCCTGGGCCTTTCGATGCAGCGAATCCAACGCACCCAATTGGGCCAGCCGTTTCAGCGTTGGCCGGCTGAGCTTGGCCCTGTCACGCAGATCGGCCAGTGAATCATAGGGCTGGCCTGTAAGAATCCGTTTGAGCTCTGTTCCGGAAAGCCCATACACCCCTGCAAGGCTCAAACGAATGCCGGTCACGGCCCCTGTCTCCTGCCTACCCGCTTCTTGCCTGCCCGCCGGCGTGGTCCGCTCTGCCCGGTATTCTCCGCCACTGGCATTGATGTCCAGTGGCAGGATGGGGATGCCCAACCGTCTTGCCTCGGCCACCAACAGGCGGCGCGGGTACATCCCGGGATCGTGCTCCCATAAGCCCGTCAAAAACTCGGCCGGGTGATGCGCCTTCAACCACGCTGATTGGTAGGTGGGCACGGCAAAGGCCGCGCCGTGGGCCTTGCAGAAACCGAAGCTGCCGAAGGCCTTCAGGGTCTCCCACACTTCGTCAATGACGGTGTCCGTATAGCCGCGCTCCGCGGCATGCTCCCGATAATATTTCTCAACTGTGGGCTCCACCTCCGGGTTGCCCAGTCCGCGCCTGAACTCATCTGCGCGGGACAAGGTGCACCCGGTCATTTTGCTGAAGGTGCGCAGCACCTGCTCGTGAAAAACCGTCACACCGTGCGTCTCCGCTAGGACGGGGATCAGATCGGGGTGGGCGTAATGCGGCTTCGCAAAGCCCGCCCGGCTCTCCAGATACGGTTTGACCATATTTGATTTCATGGGGCCGGGACGGAACAAGGAGATGTCAATGACCAGGTCGCTGAACTCCGTGGGTGCCATTTTTCCCACCAGTTCCCGTTGGCCCGGTGATTCGATTTGAAAACAGCCCAGCGTGTGGGTGCTGCGGATCAGTTCAAAGGTGGGCTCGTCGTCGAGCGGGACGGCGTCAAGATCAATCCCGCCGTCGGCGTTAATGAACGGCGCCTCCGGGGCATGCCCGCCCTGGGCAATCACGGCCTCCTTGGAGGGGTGCAGCCGGATAATTTCCCGCACCGCATAGGCCATGGCGCTTTGCATCCGCACGCCCAGGACGTCGAGCTTGAGCATGCCCATGGCGTCCATGTCGTGTTTGTCGAATTGGCTCATGGGCAGCCCCATGCCGCTGGGTTGGACCGGAGTGCGGTTCAGCAGGGAGGAATCCCCAAGGATCACCCCGCATGGGTGCATGGAAATATGCCGGGGCAGACTGTCCAGGCGCTCGGTGAGGTCAACCAACAGATCCAGCTGGGCACCGCCACGCTGATCATGGCCGTGCTCCTCATGCCCGTCCTGCAATTCACGGGATTGCCGAACCTGCGCGGCAAAATCACGCAGCTCCGGCTTTTCCTCCAACGCATCCCTGAAGGACCCTGCAGAAAACCGCCACAACTGCTTGGCGATCTGATCGATCTCGCCTTTGTCCATGCCCAGCGCCAACCCGGCATCCCTGACGGCGCCACGGGCCCGGTAGCTGTTTTGCATACTCATCAGGGTGACCCGCTCTGAGCCAAAGCGGTCAAAAATACGCCTGTAAACATTGTGGCGTTCTGCACTTTCCACATCGAGATCGATGTCAGGCAGCGTAGCTCTGTCATTGGAGAGGAAGCGCTCAAACAGGAGGTCGTTAGCGATGGGATCCACGGCGCTGATGCCCAGCAAATAATTAACCAACGACGACGCCCCGGAACCTCGCGCGGCGCGGCGCACCCCCATGGTGCGAATCATTTCAGAGACTTCCGCCACCGTAAGGAAGTACGATTCGAAACCCAGGCTACCGATGGTCTTCAGCTCCGTTTCCAGCCGCTCACGAACCTCCAACAATTTCCCGTGTGAGAACCCACCAAAACGCTGGGTCAACCCCGCTTCGGTGCGTTGACGTAGTTCCAGCCCTGCCGGTTGAGCCAGCCCAAGAACCTCCGCTTCAGGGGTAGTGGGTTTTTTCCAGCCCAGATCGCCTGCCGGGTCAAGCCTGCACTTGTCCGCCAACGCGGCAGTATTGGCCCACAACTGTCCCAGCTCGGCACTGCCGTACCCGGACTGATACACAATTTCCTTTGCCACGGCATGCATCCCTGCTGCGCTTTTTAGCCAAGCCTGCCCCGTGGGCTGTAGGTCATTGAGCTGATCCAACGAGGAGATGTTCCGTGCCGCATCAAGAACATCGGCTGTGGGCGCATCTTCCTCCTTGCTATAACGCGCGGCGTTGCTCAACACGGCCGGAACATCGAATTCCTGCGCAAGCTTGAGCATCCGTACCGCATGGGCCGTGCTCATGGAGGCCCCCGGGGCGCTCAGGTGACTGACGATCTCCACCACAAGGGAACCGGCGGGCATAGCGTTGCGCCACACTAGGAACTTCGTGCGGGGCAGCAGGTATTTGCGGCCCCCCATGGCCCTGCCCACGGGTGAAAGTGGACCAAGCAGCACTGTCAGCGCGGGTTTTCCGGTCAACGGATCCAGCACTCCAACAGCCAACTGCTCTAGGGTCACCCCCACCATTTTGGTCCGCGCGTGGGCTGCGGAGATTAATCGACAGAGTGCCGCATAGCCCGTGCCCGGCGCCAAAAAGGTACCTCCATGGGCCAGCACAACCACCCGTCCGGCCACTTCCAATCCTCTGGGGCCTTCTTCCAGGACAGCCAGGTCAACACCAACGATCGGATCGATCTTGGCTGCCATGCACGCCTTGACGTGCTTAACGGCTCCGTATAAACCGTCCCGATCAGTGATGGCCAGCGCATCACCATCCGCTGAGGCTGCCGTGGCCAGATCCTCCGGCCAAGAAACACCAAAGTGGGCGCTGAAGGCGGAAGAACTGTGCAAATGGACAAAGTTACGCACCTCCGAGCTCCTCCTTGAAGACGTCATCTACGGCTTCATGAATCTTTATGACGCGCCAGCGATCGGCAGGGCGGTACCTCACCACGTCAAGGGTCAGATCATCGGAGCCTCCTTCCCTGCGCAGTTGAAGCCGCCACATTTGAGTGTCCACAATGCCCACGCCCTCCCCTGGAGGCATACGGGTTTCGTTCTCCCACCAAGGGCGCCGTTCATACCAGCACAAGGGATGAGGGGCTATGGAGTAGCTAACTCCACGCCACACCAGCCGCATCAGCTCCCCCGAAGGCGAACGCTCCATCTCTACGGCGTCACTGAAGATGCCCACATGCACCCTCCATCCCAGCCCGGCGCCACAAACAACTAACTACGTTCCGGGCATGTCTTTTGTATTAGTACATATATTCTAATAACTTTAAGTGTACGCTCAAAGCCACACCGCAGGTAACCGCCCACAGTGAAATGCATCTGCGGGCATCAGTTCTGCACCGATACCGCCTAGCGGATGGCTGACGACGCAACTGGCGTCTACCATGGCCTTATGGCCTTTGATTCAGCCGCGCTGATAGCGCCACAACGACTTTTTAAGGAGCGTTCCATGACTGACATGGTCACCCTCATCGCAAAAACCACTCCGCTGGAACGGGAACTCACCATTACTTCCCGAACGGTGCAAGAATCCGATGCCGCACGCCTCGGCGAGCTCTACTTCACCGCCTACGACGCCAGCGTTGTGGGCGATTCCTTGGACGTGGCTCTGGCCGACATGAAGGAATCATTGGCTGGCAAGTACGGCCCCCTCCTTCCCGGCGCCTCACATGTTGCCTTGGATGAGGCCGGCAAGATTGTTGCCGCAGTCCTAGTTGTCGAACACGCCGTGGGTGATGACACCCCTGATGCACCCTTCATCATCGAATTGATCACCGACCGCCAGCACCGCCGCCGCGGTCTGGCCGAAGACCTGGTGCTTGCCACCATGGATACCCTTTTCAACGAGGGCAAGACAGACGTGGCCCTGCGCGTGGAATCCACCAACTCGGCAGCCCTAGCGCTCTACCTCTCCCTTGACTTCCACCGCTGGTCGCCAGAAGAAGCAGACGACTAAGAACACCTAGCCGCAAGGACACATCATGGATCAACAGCTGAACTTTATTTCACTGGGGGTCCATGATGTTTCGCGTTCCCGTGACTTTTACATCTCCGGCCTTGGCTGGACGGCCCACCATGAGGTGCCCGGGGAGGTCATCTTCATTCAGGTGAACCACGGGCTGATGCTCTCCCTCTGGAACCGCAGCGCCATGGCCGAAGAGCTGGGAGTCGCGATCGAAAGTCTCCAATCCCCCGGCGGCGTGCCGCCCATCACCCTGAGCCACAATGTTGGCAGCGCTCAGGAGGTGGACGCCGTGGTGGCGGACGCGCAGAAGGCCGGGGCCGCCGTCGTCCATCCACCCCGACAGCAAGCCTGGGGCGGGTACAGCGGCTACTTTGCCGATCCGGACGGGTTCCGCTGGGAGATCGCCTACAACCCGACGTGGCTGGTGGATGGCACCGGACACGTCACTGTGTGACATGTCGCTATGTGAGCGGAACGATCAATTCGGGTGTGTCATTGCGCACGTTACCCACCGCCGCTGAGACGGCATCCAGCTCCCAAGCGCCAGCCACATCCCACGCCTGCGCCAACGCTGACTCCAACAGCGGCTGCGTTTCCTTGTTTTCCGGGTCCAGCCATTCGGCCAACGCTTCACGACTCAGGGGCACGGGCAGCCTGTCATGGAGGGAAGCCAATTCACCCTCCAGCGGCGACGCCATCGTCAGGATGGTGCATGACAAAAGCCATTGGTCCGGCGCACCGTCCTCCTTGGCCGGATCCTTCCACCAGTCATAGAGCCCGGCGAAGGTGATCAGCGAGCCATCAGCGGTGTGCACAAAATATGGCTGCTTGGTTTTTCCGTCCGGCGACTTCTTCCATTCGTAGTAGCCCTGCACCGGGACACCGCAGCGTCGTGACTTGAAAGCTGCGCGAAACGTTGGCTTCTCGGCAACCGTTTCACTGCGGGCGTTGAAGGCGCGGACACCTACGGCCGGATCCTTGGCCCAGCCGGGCACCAGCCCCCATTTGGCTACATGCACCTGTCGGTGCAGCTCGCCGTCAATAATCCGCTCCAGGACAATGGGCACATCCGTGGTTGGCGCAACGTTATAGGAGGCGCGCAATTCAAGGGAGGCCTCGGCCTCCGCTTCCAGCTCTGCAACTAAATCCCCAACTGCCCTGGCAATGACGTAACGTCCACACATGCAGTCCATCGTGGCACAAAATGAGGAATATGTACCCGGCCCGGTAGCGTTGTCTGTTGTAGCAAGGACAATTACTTATCTCGCAAGGAGCACTTCTCGTGGACTTCACCCCTGACGCTGGCACCATCACCATGTTCTCAACCACCTGGTGTGGCTACTGCAAGCGCCTGAAGAAGCAGCTGGATGCCTCGGGAATCGGCTACACCGAGATCAACATCGAGGACGTTGCCGGAACGGCGGAGCTCGTTGAAAGCCTCAACGGCGGCAACCAGACCGTCCCCACTGTGCTCTTCCCGGACGGCTCCGCGGCAACCAACCCGTCACTCAAAGACGTCTTGGTAAAGCTGGGCGTCTAACACCCTCGGCGCGTGGGTCACCCCTCCGGCGAAGCCGTGTAACCTGTCAGCAACCCCATTTGTTGTTCCCGACAGGAACACGGCTGCTAAGGAGCATTCTTCATGGTTTACAAGGTTAAAGGCGTCGTTGCGCTGAGTAAGGGCGCCCCCGTCACACTGGAAACCATCCTGGTTCCGGACCCCGGTCCGGGCGAGGCCCTCGTTGACATTCTGACCAGCGGCGTCTGCCATACCGATCTGCACTACAAGCTCGGCGGCATCAACGACGACTTCCCGTTCCTGCTGGGCCACGAGGCCACCGGCATTGTCAGCGCTGTTGGCGTTGGCGTCACGAATGTTGTGCCCGGCGACAGGGTCATCCTGAACTGGCGCGCGGTCTGCGGAAACTGCCGGGCCTGCAACAAGGGCCAGGCCCAGTACTGCTTCAACACCGCCAACGCCACCTCGAAAATGACGCTTGAAGACGGTACCGTCCTCTCCCCCGCGTTGGGTATTGGCGCGTTCATCGAAAAGACCGTTGTGGCAGCCGGACAATGCACCAAGGTTGACCCCGATGTTGATCCGGCGGCCGTTGGCCTACTGGGCTGCGGCGTCATGGCCGGCATCGGTGCTGCCATCAATACCGGTGGCGTGAAGCGCGGCGATACCGTGGCCGTCATCGGATGTGGCGGCGTGGGCGCGGCTGCCATTGCAGGCGCTGCCCTGGCCGGCGCGACCACCGTGATCGCCGTTGACCGGGACCCCAAGAAGTTCGCAGCCGCCTTGGCCCTCGGCGCCACGCACACTGTTGACTCCTCGCAGGAGGACGCCGTCGTCGCTATCCAGAACCTCACCGGAGGGTTCGGGGCAGATGTAGTGATTGACGCCGTCGGACGTCCGGAAACCTACAAGCAGGCCTTCTACGCCCGCGATCTGGCCGGCACCGTGGTTCTGGTGGGTGTGCCCACGCCGGAGATGATGCTGGAGCTGCCGCTGCTTGACGTGTTTGGCCGCGGCGGATCCCTGAAGTCCTCCTGGTACGGCGACTGCCTGCCCTCGCGCGACTTCCCCATGCTCGTGGAGCTGTACAAGCAGGGCAAGTTGGACCTCGATGCCTTTGTCAGCGAACGCATCACCATCAACGACATCGAAGCAGCCTTCACGAAGATGGGCGAGGGCTCCGTGCTGCGTTCGGTGGTGGAGTTCGCATGAGCGCGCGCATTGAACGCCTGATCACCTCGGGCACGTTCTCACTCGACGGCGGCACCTGGGATGTGGACAACAACGTCTGGATCGTGGGCGATGACGCCGAGTGCATAGTGATCGACGCCCCGCATGATCCTGCCGCCATTGTGGACGCCGTAGCCGGCCGCAAGGTGCTGGCGCTGCTGCTCACGCACGCCCACGACGACCACATCAAGGCAGCGCGCCAGGTCGCCGCGGCCACGGGCGCACCCATCCACCTGAACCCGGCCGATCGCATGCTGTGGGACACGATCTACCCGGAGGCCGCGCCTGATGCTGACGTGCACGACGGCGACACCTTCAGTGTTGCTGGCACGCTCCTGACAGCGCTGCACACGCCTGGGCACTCCCCCGGCTCCACGTGCTATTACGCACCGGATCTGGGGACGGTCTTCACCGGGGACACACTGTTCAACGGTGGCCCCGGTGCCACGGGCCGCTCCTATAGCGACTTCCCGACGATCATCGCCTCGATCACGGAGCGCTTGTTGTCGCTGCCAACCGAGACCGTGGTCAACACCGGGCATGGCGATTCAACAACCATCGCGGCCGAGGCTCCGGGGATTGCGGCGGCACAGCCGTAAAGCACCGCTTCCTCCTCATCGACCCGTCAGATAATGCTGCTATGAATCGGCATTATCTGACGGGTCGATGCGCGTAGGAGCGGTTTATGGGTGCACTAGCTCCGTGTGCTGCGCGTAGGCTGCCAGAACCGCAGCTTCCACAGCGTCAACGGTGAGCCCGGGGACCAGGTCCTCGGCCGCGCCGGCGGTGGCCGGATCCCATTCCAGGCCAAGGGCCGCATATGTGTCAGTAAGTACCTTGCGGATCGGCGCGGAGTCTTCCACCACAATGACCGAGCTGAACAGCCAGGCCCCCGCCACCACGCGCTGAGCCGTGCCGATGAGCTTGATGCGGGACCCCTCGGGCACGCTTGAGTCCTTCTGGCCACCACGGCCAAAGACACTGAATTCGCCCGGACAGTATTCGCCCGGGATCTCCCCTACACCGGCGTCCACGCCCAAGGATCTGAGCGCCTCGGCGAACAGCTCACCAAAGAAGCCAAACCGCTCCTTGGCTCCAGCTATGGCATCTTCGGCAGGTTGAATGTGATCAACCACCAGGGTGCCCCGATGATAGGCCGCGGCCCTGCCGCCTGCTCGCCGAACGGCCGGCACGTAGCCGTTGTCACGTGAAGCTTGTTCGGCGGCCGCGAATCCGGCCAACCGGGTGTCCCGCTGACCAAAGGCCACCGTGGGTTCAGGACGGTAGAAGCGCAACATGGCGTTCCGTTTTCCGGTTTTGACCTGGTTCAGCAGTTCTAGGGCGAAGTTAAGATCGGCTTCGGCGCCTTGGTTGACCAGCTGCCTGTGGACCTGGATCCGGGACGCGATTTCTACGCTCATTGGGCGGCCGGAATGGGGCGGACAGTCAGGATCTGCTCGGCGCGCGCAAAAGGTCCATTGAGATCATTGAGCACCGAGGAGGTCAGGCCCACGCCATCCCCGGACATCGTGACATGGGTGTCCAGGCCCAACCATTCGCCTTCCGGTTCCCGGTAGATGTGGATCGAGAGGTCAACATTGGGGAACATCCATCCGCCGGGCGACGGGTCCATTCGGGCGGAGATACCATTGGCGCTGTCGGCCAGCCCCAGTAGCCGCACCAGCGCGGAGGCGGGCGCACCGCCGTCGATCATTGTGTAGGGGCTGCGCAGCCAGGCGCGGCCACGTCCCGGGCGATGGCCAGGGTTAACGCGGGCCTCAATGCTTCTGATGAAGCCACCGGGCCATATGGTCATGCCGTCCCACGGAACTGCCGCAGCCAGGCTCGCCATCGGTTCGTCCTCGTAGGCCTCGACGGACGCAGTGTCACCTTTTTGCAGGCGCCAGGCGGTGGCGCGGACTGCCACGCGTCCGTCGGCGATGAGTTCAGCTTGCAGCAGCTCGATGGTCCGTCCGGGACGCAGCAGCATGGTTTCAATGGTGAATTCGCCGGCTGGAATGAGCCCAAGGATGTCAAAACTGAAGCGGGCCAGACGCATGTCATCGCGCGGCTGATATTGCTCCAGCGCGTGAATCATAATGCCCGTCACCGGGGCCATATGCTGTTCGTGCGTGTTCCAGGCGCCTTGGGCGTGAATGGTTGATTCGTAGCGGTTCTCGCCGAGGTGGCGGTAGTACGAACTAGGGGTTTCGGCAGCGACTGCGTTGGCGGCTGCGAATGTTGTTGTCTCCGACATGGCTACGACTTTACCGCCAGCTGCGGCCGAATCGGCAAACGGGGTTCAGGGCTGGGATGTAGCTTCCTCGGCGGGAACCTGGCCCATCACGGGGCAGTCCTCCAGAGCTTCCTTGTCGAGTTTGCGGTTGCGCGAAACCCGAAAAAGATGAATGCCCAAAACAGCTCCTCCGGCCACCACCACGAGGACAAGCAGTGCTAGGGGCGAACCCGCTGCGGCAGCAAGTGCGGCGTCGAAGGCGGCCAGCCCGATGGTTGCATAAATGCAGGCCCACGCAATGGAACCCACAACGGTCGCTGGAATGTAGCGTCGCAATGGCATGCGGCCAAGACCGGCTGCCATATTGACTGCCGTTTGCACGCCAATGGTCAAGAAGCTCACACTGACGGCCGGGGCACCCCAGCGGGCAATGATCTTCTCGGCGCGTTGGACGGCCGGAGAGTCCAGGTGCTTCTGCAGCTTGGTCTTACGCCCACCGGCGGACAGTCCGCGTCCGGCCCAATACGTGGCGTTGGAGCGCAGCATGACGATCACAAACAAGATGAGAAAGGCCCAGACAAAAGGTAGCGAGACGATGGCGTCCATAATGTGCGGGCTACCCCCAGAGGAAAGACAATAATATGGCAAGAATTTCATACTCTATTTGCCAATCCCTATCGTATCGAAGGAAGCGAGGTAACCCTAATCTCCTCGGGGTGGCGGCTCGGCAAAAATACCCACAGGACACATTCAACTTTTTGGTATGAGTTAGCTCTCATTAACTGATTTGCGTACTAGCATCGGCACATGACCACCGATGCTCATGCTTCTTACGCGTCCGGCACCTCCACAACACAGCTTTTGGAAACCACCATTGGTGCCAACTTCCAGATGACAGCTGCCCGGTTTCCAGACTCCGATGCCCTCATCGACATGCCGTCCGGCCGTCGCTGGACCTACACGCAGCTAAACCACGACGTCGATGCGCTGGCCCGCGGCCTACTCGCCTCCGGGATTGCCAAGGGAGATCGCGTAGGCATTTGGGCGCCCAACGTCCCGGAGTGGGTGCTGCTGCAGTATGCGACGGCCAAGATTGGCGCCATCTTGGTCAACGTCAACCCGTCTTACCGCGTGCACGAGCTCAGGTATGCCGTGCAGCAATCTGGCATGTCATTGCTGGTGGCGCTGCCTGAATTCAAGGGCTCGGACTACCGAGGGATGATCAATCAAATCCAGCCCGAATGCCCGGCCCTGACGGCGGCCAGCTACATCGGCACGCCATCCTGGGATGCACTCGTGGCGGGCGGTGAAGCTTTGCCGGCCAACGCCGTCGAACTGGCCATGGCCGCCCTGTATCCCAACGATCCCATCAACATTCAGTACACATCGGGAACCACCGGCTACCCCAAGGGCGCAACGCTCAGCCACCGCAACATCCTTAACAACGGCTACTTCGTCACTGAAACGATCGGCTTTACCGAACAGGACAGATTGTGCGTGCCGGTCCCGTTCTATCACTGCTTCGGCATGGTCATGGGCAATCTGGGCGCCACAACTCATGGTGCCGCCCTCGTCATCCCGGCGCCCTCCTTCGACCCCGCTGCCACCTTGCGCGCGGTTCAGGCGGAACGCTGCACGGCCCTGTACGGCGTTCCCACCATGTTCATTGCCGAGCAGAATCTGCCCGATTTTGCCGACTACGATTTGTCCAGCCTGCGCACGGGCATTATGGCGGGCTCGCCCTGCCCCGTTGAGGTCATGAAGCGCTGCATGACCCAGATGCACATGGAGGGTGTTTCGATTGCTTACGGCATGACGGAGACCTCGCCCGTGTCGATGCAGACCCAGATGGACGACGACGTGGCCCACCGGACCGAAACCGTGGGCCGGGTGCACCCTCACCTTGAGGTCAAAATTGTGGATCCCGCTACGGGTGACACCGTGCCGCGCGGGGCGCCGGGCGAGTTATGCACACGCGGCTACTCGGTCATGCTGGGGTACTGGAATGATCCGGAGAAGACTGCCGGCGCCATTGATGCCGAGCGCTGGATGCACACCGGGGACCTGGCTGTCATGTTTAGCGACGGTTATGTGAACATCGTGGGCCGCATCAAGGACATGGTGATTCGGGGCGGAGAGAACTTGTATCCCCGTGAGATCGAGGAGTTCCTCTACCAGCATCCGGACGTCGCGGACGTGCAGGTCATTGGCGTTCCTGACGAAAAGTACGGCGAGGAGCTGTGCGCGTGGATCATGATGAAGCCCGGTGCCGATCCGCTGGATGCGGCCGCCGTGGCAGCTTATTGTGAGGGCCACCTGTCCCGCCACAAAGTACCGCGCTATGTTCTGGTGGTTAACGAGTTTCCCATGACGGTGACGGGCAAGGTGCGCAAGATGGATATGCGCGAGCGGACCATCGAGATTCTAGGGTTGTAGCCGGCTTGGCCGGTGATTGAGTTGATCGATCGAGCCCGTCGAGATCCACCCCACACACATCTGTGTCGCACTTGTTGGACGAATTTCCCCGATTTTGGGTGGTTTTCGTCCAACAAGTGCGACACAGAATCTCTGGGGGGCGCGACTTAGCTGGTAGCCGCCAGCCGGCTCAGGAGGCCTGGCCAGGCAACCTTGAAGCCCGGGTGCAGCGGCAGCTCAGCGACGTCATCCAGCGCCACCCACTCCAGTGCCAGGCTTTCGGGGTCGCTGATGATAGCTTCAAAAGGTTCGACGGCGGACACCACCACCGTGGTGTAACTCCAGTAGTTCACGTCGTAGATCGAGGTGAACAACAGTTCCACGTTTTCGCGCGGCACGCCAGCTTCTTCCCATGCTTCTCGCAGGGCGCCATCCACGGCTGCCTCACCAGCATGGAGGGCTCCCCCGGGAAGGCCCCAGGTATCGCCGTGGTGGGACCAGATGGCCCGGTGTTGCAGCAGGACTCCACGTCCGACGTCGAACACTAGGAGCCCGGCCGAGCCGAAACGGCCCCAGAATTTGCCCTCGGGACCTTCAACCCATGCGTCGCCGGGATCTCGGTTGCTCCCCAGATGGCCCGGGCGCACAACAGCCGCGGCATCTCGAACGAATCGGGCTGCCGCGGCTCTCTGATCTTTGTGGGTATTGCGCTCATTCATGGACTTCACAGTACCAACGACGCAGCACCGACTGCCTAGAATTCCGGCTTGTCCAGGAAACTCGGCTGAACATGCTGGTCAGGGTAGACGGCCTTGTGCGCAGCAAGGTCCCTAATGTTCTTCTGTACCGCCACGACCGCGAACAAACTCATGGCAAACCCGATGCCATAGAAGCCCTTCTCCGACAACAACAAGTCAGCGTTCCAGAGGCCAATCGCCAGAAGCAAGAGTGAGGCCAGCAACGCAAACCAGGCGATACCCAGATAGATGGGCGTCACGGGGATCTCTTCTGCCCTGTCACGCACCGCCTTCTGAAGGGACACGGCCGCGAAGAGTCCGAAGAGAAACACGGTGAGATAGAAGCCCTTCTCATTGAGCTCCATTTTGGCGTTCCAGAGGCCTACAAAGTAGACGCCCATTCCCAGCCCCAAAGCAATCCATGACG
Source organism: Specibacter sp. (assembly GCA_046714315.1). Lineage (GTDB taxonomy): Bacteria > Actinomycetota > Actinomycetes > Actinomycetales > Micrococcaceae > Specibacter. The sequence goes on along the minus strand of JBKKBD010000230.1, from coordinate 1,301 downwards.
CACCGATGAAAGCTCCCGTTGGTTTCCCCAGTTGGCTTGTCTCGCCCATGATGCGTGTTCCCCTATCCACAATGACAGCTTGATACTGCCCCTTTGATACATCAGCATAAGTGAAGTATTGCCCTTCCGAGTTAATTTGTCCATCATCTGGTCAAACTCGAGCGATCTCCTCCGCGAGGGCACCCTCATCGGTTAAAAGACTGCGCGCAAGCCAATCCCGAGGGATCAACTTGCGCGCAGTGAAATCACTGTCAGGAACTAGGAGTTAGAAGTCCCAGTCGTCGTCTTCGGTGTTGACAGCCTTGCCAATCACGTAGGAAGAACCTGAACCGGAGAAGAAGTCATGGTTCTCATCGGCGTTCGGTGAGAGCGCGGACAGGATGGCCGGGTTCACGTCCGTCACGGCAGCCGGGAACATGGCCGCGTAGCCCAGGTTCATGAGCGCCTTGTTGGCGTTGTTGTGCAGGAACTTCTTGACGTCCTCGGCCAGGCCAACGGAATCGTAGAGGTCGTGAGTGTACTGAACCTCGTTCTCGTACAGCTCGAAGAGCAGCTCGAACGTGTAGTCCTTGATCTCCTGCTTTCGCTCCTCGGAGAGACCTTCAAGGCCCTTCTGGAACTTGTAGCCGATGTAGTAGCCGTGGACGGCTTCGTCGCGGATGATCAGGCGGATCAGGTCAGCCGTGTTCGTCAGCTTGGCCCGTGAGGACCAGTACATCGGCAGGTAGAAGCCCGAGTAGAACAGGAAGGACTCCAGCAGCGTGGAGGCGACCTTGCGCTTCAGGGGATCGTCGCCCTGGTAGTAGTCCATGACGATCTGGGCCTTCTTCTGAAGGTTCACGTTCTCAGTGGACCAGCGGAATGCCTCGTCGATCTCCTTGGTGGAGGCCAGCGTGGAGAAGATCGAGGAGTAGCTCTTGGCGTGCACGGACTCCATGAACGCAATGTTCGTGTAGACGGCTTCCTCGTGCGGGGTGATCGCGTCCGGAATCAAAGACACAGCGCCGACGGTGCCCTGGATTGTGTCCAGCAGGGTCAGGCCCGTGAACACGCGCATGGTGAGCTGCTGCTCGTCCGGGGTCAGCGTGGCCCACGACTGCACGTCATTCGAGAGCGGGATCTTCTCGGGCAGCCAGAAGTTGTTGACCAGACGGTTCCAGACGTCTACGTCCTTGTCGTCCTGGATGCGGTTCCAGTTGATCGCTTCGACGTGGCTAAGCAGCTTGACCTTCTCGGTCATGTCATCCCCTAAAAGTTGGGTTGTTCTTTGAAGTTAAGCGTACGACGGCGGGCGGGCGCCC